>JAFUOX010000061.1 GCA_017481725.1 Kiritimatiellia bacterium
GGGACGCTGCGACGCGGAGGACGCAGCGAACGAGATTAGACGCGAGAATGGAGAAAAAACCACTCAACTCTACCTGAATTCTTCATTCTTCATTCTTCATTTATTATAAAATGTAGTTATTCTGATTGCGCATTGCTTTGCAATTTTGTTTTTGCTATAATTTAATAGCGTAATAAAATGGAAAATAAAAATTACGGGAAAAATATAAAAATGCAGAAATCAAAATTAATTGTAGGTCTGGTTTGTGCTTCCTTAGCATTATTATCTGGTTGTGCAGATGATAAAGATACAAAAAGCACTTTAAATAAGCTTAAGGTATTTGATGATAAAGTTCAAACAGCATTCCCGGGGGAACAATTTACCCATGATTTAATAATTGAGGCAATCGGAACAAATCATGGTGGTTTGTTTGGTGGAACCAAAGAGATTCAATTTGAAGGTGAGACATTAATTTTGCGTGCTGCACCAGGCTCAGACCTCAGAGCAGAGCCAGAGACAATTGTTACAGATGCAGGTGGTGTTGCTTCAGCAAAAATTTTTGCTGGACAAAAAACGGGTGACCAATATCTTGATGTCATACCTCAGTCAGATACAAATAAAGCAATAAAGGTTAGATTTGTTACTGGCGTTAAAATTGATGGTGTAGAACAGGAAATTTCAGCAAATTCAGAGTCAACTAAACCAATCTCTGTAACCGTCGTCGGAGAGGATGGCTCACCTGTCGTTGATGGTGATGTTTATTTTAATGTCATTAATTATCCAAATGATGGTAAAAACGCTAAACTCTCAAAAACAACTGCTAAAACAAATGCAGATGGTGTCGCTGAAACCTCTATTACAATTGGTAGTGGAACTGGTAAATATGAGGTAAGTGTTGAGGTAGATTCAGAATCAACAAAAACTCGTAGCATTACAGTAAATCAGCTAGGCATTAACGTTTTTGCATTATGCATGAATGTGTTTGGTGGCCTAGCTCTTTTTGTACTTGGTATGAAGCTTATGAGTGATGGCTTGACCAGTGTTGCTGGAGAAAAGATGCGCACTCTATTGCACTTATTCTCAAAAAACAAATTTGTGGGTGTTATAGCTGGTGCTTTGGTTACTGCTGTTCTCCAGTCATCAAGTGCAACAACAGTTATGGTGATTGGTTTTATTAATGCGGGCTTGTTAAATCTAACACAATCCTTAGGAATTGTTTTTGGTGCAAATATTGGTACAACCATAACAGCTCAGATTATTGCATTTGATATTTCAAGCATTGTTATGCCTTCCATCATAATTGGTATGGTAATGACATTTTTCTCAAAAAAGGTGCTTAGAGGCTGGGGTGATACAATATTAGGCTTTGGTTTGCTCTTTTTTGGTATGGGGTTGATGAGTGTAGAGCTAAAAGGAGTGGCTCAATTCCCTTCTTTTATGGAGGTTTTCCGTGTGTTTGACTGTGCTCCTAACAGTGCAGGTATTATGCCAATAGGCTCAGTTTTGGGTGCACTTGGTATTGGTATTGTGGTTACATTTATTATTCAAAGTAGCTCTGCTGCAACAGGTATTGTGCTTGCATTGGGAGCTTCTGGATTGATTAATTTTTATACAGCCGTAATTCTTGTGTTAGGTTCTAATATCGGTACAACAGTTACTGCACAGCTTGCAGCTATCCCAGCCAATAGAATTGCAAAGCAGGCAGCACTTTCTCATACAATGTTTAACTGTATTGGTGTATTGATTGTCCTGCTTTCCTTCTTCATTGTTTGGGGTGATGAGGGTAATAAAGCACCAGCATTCTTCCATTTAATCAATAATTTAACCTCAGGTGATGCATTAGGAGAAATTCCACAAAATCTTCCACGTCATATTGCTAATGCACATACGGTATTTAATGTTGCAACAACATTGTTATTACTACCATTTGTGGGATTGTTGGCAAGACTTTGCACAAAGATTATCCGTGTAAAGGATAATGAAGAGGTTAAATATCAATATCTTGAGCCACATTTGTTGGATAATCCAATTATCGCATTGGAGCAAGCAACAGTTGCTTATTCTTCAATGCTCCATGAGTCATGGGATATGATAGAGTCATCAACAATGGAGCATTTTGTTAATAATAATTTTGATGATGAGGTAACAGCTTCCTTTGATGCTCGTGAGCGTGAGGTAGATAAGCATCAGTTTGAGATTACAAATTATTTAACACAAATTACACGTCGCCCATTGACACAGAAGCAGGCAGAGTATATTCCTGTGTTAATGCATTGTACAAATGATGCTGAGCGTATTGCAGACTATACAAGCAATATTATATCATTGGCATCACGTTTGAAGGAGGCAGAGGCATCAATTTCAGAGGCTGGAATTGATGATTTAAAGACCTTGTTTGCATGCTTAAAGAATCAGGCAAATCTTTTGATGACATCTATTTCAGAGCACAATGTAGATGCTGCTTATGAAGCACGTGCGATGGAAAAAGAATTTACCCGCTTGAGTAATGAGCTAGAGGATAAGCATATTCAGCGCTTGCGTGAAGGTACATGTCGCGTAATCGTGGGTGTTATCTTTATTGAGCTATTGGGAGAGCTAGAGAAGGTTTCAAGCAAGCTTGCAACAATTGCTAAGCGAGCACCAAAAATTCAGAGCTATTTTGACAGCACATATTAAAAAAGTGGAACAAAAAGGGTTGGTAGTTTGATTTATTTAGAAAAAACACCCACTTTTATAGATATGGGGTAGGTGTTTATAGTTCTCGGTAGACAAACAAATATTGACTTTAAAGCCGTAAATATTGTAATATTTATATACAAATTTATTAGAACATACATATACAATTTACTATATAATGGAGTATTAAATGGTTGAAGAAGAAAATACTGCAGTAGAAGCAACTAAAACAAAGCGTGCAAATGGTTTTATCGTAGATTTAGATTATTCCTTGATGAACTTAACAGAAAATCTACGTACAATATATCTTAAGGCACTCGAGGATATAGATTGTGCTATGTCTGCTGAGAAATTTATTAGCAAGGTGTATGGTAAAAAAACCTATACTGTTGCAGAGGATTTGATTAAAGAGACAGAGACAGAAGCTGTTGATTTTGTGGCAGATATTGAAAAGACTCTTGATTCAGAATTAGCAGATGCAACACCAGTGAAGCTTGTTTCTTCTATTTGTAAGAAGGTTATACCTACGGATATGAAGTGTGTATTTGTTACTTCTCGTGCAGTAAATATTGCTCAGCAAGTAATTGAAGATCTTGGCATGGATGAGGCTTTAATTCTAAAGGCGGACAAGCAGGATTATCTTGGTACATATGATTCAGATGTTTGGGCAAAGGCTGCAAATATGATTCATGTTTCTCCACGCTCTTGTACAGTACTAACAACACCAGCAGATTCTGCTCGTTCTGCAGTGCTTCTTGGTATGCATACAGTTGCTCTTACAAATTCTATGCTTGAGTATCAAGATTATTCTGGCGTGGATTATTTTGGTGCATTGACAGATAATAATGCAGATGAAATTGCAAAGTGCATTTTAAGCTTTGCTAATTAATTTGATTGTTTATGTCTGATGCCAAAATGAGGGGAATGACTAGAAAAATATCATTGATTGTAATAGCCTTCATACTAACAATAAGTGTTATTTTTCAGTTGGGTTGTTCTCCTCAAAGGTCTAATAGAGAGAATGAGCCGCGTATTGAAGACGATATTGAAGCAACTCAATTAGACATTGCTACTATTCGGGGTGCAATTATGACCTATGAACTTTTAATGGGTGAATATCCTTCCTCAATAGATGATTTGGCAAAGAAGAAAGTTAATGATCGGGGAAACCTGCTTGATGCAACTGATTTGACGGATAGATGGGGCACAAAGTATAGCTTTAAAATTGAAGGTGATGGCGACATTGAAGTTCGCTCTGCAGGGCCTGATATGCAGATGAATACGGCAGATGACTTGTTTAAAATCTATTTAAGTAAAGCCACTCAAGGGCTATAGTAAATAAACGACAACGATATAAAATCACATAATGATGATTTGGAAGGGGTGAATTATGAAAAAGGATGAAAGAAGAAATTCAAAGAAGGCAGGTTTTACACTTGTTGAATTGCTGCTTGTTGTAACAATTCTTGGTGTGCTTGCTTCTATTGCAGTGATGAACCTAGGTGGCACAAGTGAAGAGGCTCGTATTAAAGCAACACAATCTGATATTGCTACAATTCAAGGTGCTGTTTCCACATATGAGATTCGAACAGGCAAATATCCTTCTTCTATTGATGATTTGGCTAAGGAAATGGATGGCCAAAAGGGCTTGCTTGATGCTTCTGCTCTAACAGATAAGTGGGGCACAAAATATAGCTTTAAAAATGAAGGTGGCGGCTATTTTGAAATTCGTTCTGCTGGTCCTGATACAGCAATGAATACGGCAGATGATATCTTTAACTCAAAATGTAAAGCAGCAGCTAGACAATAGTGATAAGTAAATGCCTTCGAAAATGCCCACATGGAAAAAATAAGTCCTGTGGGCAATTTGGTTTCACGCTTGTGGAGCTACTATTTGTTTGTGTTATTCTTGGAATATTGGCAGCCGTTGCAATTCCTAATTTTTCAGCGATTGCTTCTGGTGGACAAATAGGTGTTACAGCTCGTGAAATTATGGCTGCGGGTAATTATGCTCGCACCATGGCATTGCTTTATCAAACACCAGTAGATTTGGTGATTCGTCCAGATGCAAATGAGTTTGCTGTTGAGGCACACGAGCGTACGGAGGGAAATGTTGTTGGTATCCTTGGTTTGGATTATACAACAAATGCAGTTTCTTCAGTAGAAGAGGATGACTCATTGTTGCCACAAAGATCATCCGCTCGAGGCATGCGATATACAACCTCCCAGGGCTTTGGAATGGCGGTTTCGCGTTCTGAACGAGATGAGCAAACCTCATTTCGTGATGATGACGACGATAATGATGGGCTAACAGGTGTGCAAATAGAAATGCTTGATGCCTCTGGTGCTCCATTGGGGGATTCTGCTGCATCCATTAAAGAAGCTATTGATACAAAGCGAGAGATGAATGGAATTAAAGTTCGCTTTGAGGGTTATTCAGATGTGGCAAAGTCTCGCTCTGCATTTAGTAGATTTTCCAATGCAGAAACCACATCAATTAATTCAGGGGAAATACGGATTCGCTATAGAGCAAATGGAACGGTGCGTCCATATAAGCTTTTTTTATCTGATGCTGATGGTAATGTTCAAATTGTTGAGGTGAATTCAGTAGGTACTGGAAAATCCTATAAAGAAGATTAATTATTGATTTATGATACAGATGGCTACACAAAAGGGATTAAATAAAAAAGGTGGTATGACACTTATTGAAGTGCTTTTTGCCACTGTTATCCTTGGTATTTGTGTGTTTAGCTTATTCCAGTGTCTTACAATGAATTTAGAGGCATTCCGTAGGACAGATTTTCCTCAGGGTGTGGCAAATGTTATTGCTTTGGCGGATGCGAAATATCCTTTTGTTATTAAATCAGATCCTGTTGAAGATTTGTTAGTAGATCCAGATAATTCTCTTTTAGATGGTTGGACTTATGAGCGTTTTTGTGATGAGGATGCTGAAGAAGAAGAGGATGAGGACGGCATTTATCTTGTACACATTATTGTCAAGCAAGGCAAAGGAGGAATAGACCGCGAGGCAGAATTTTTCAAGTACATCTATTATGAGGAGGGCTCAGGCAATGATTAGGAGGCATTCGGGCTTTACTCTTATAGAGGTGCTTTTGGCGGTGGCTATTCTTGGTGTTGTTGCCGGTGTTGTTGCAACAACTCTCAGCACCGCAGTTGAGGTATGGCGTCAGTCAAAAATTGTGGCAGATAGGGCTCATCATGGTGATGCTGTTATGGAGCAGGTGGTACAGGCACTTCGCTCTGCATATTATCCAGAGGGCACTAAGCCTTCCTATGAATATGGCTTTAGCATTGAGGATGATGGAAATGAATCGCCTAATGCTCACGATAAAATTTCATGGGTTAAGATTGGTAATTCTCTAATTGGAGAGGATACACCATGGGCTGGTACAGCTCATCGTGTAGAGCTTTTTGTTGATGATAGCAATGGTGAACAAGGAATCTATGTTAAGGCTTGGCAGCTTGTGGGCATCGATGATGATTTTGACCCAGAGGAGGATGTAGAGCCAGTGCTATTGTCAGATGAGGTTGTCTCTTTAAATTGTCGTATGATTGATCCAGATAAGACGCTTGAACCTTTGGATGAGATTGAGTGGCTAGATGAATGGGCTCAAAGTAATCGTATTCCAACAAAGGTTGAGCTTACAATTGCAATCCAGCAAAAGGGTAGCAGAGAAGAGCCAACAGAATATATTAGAACGATTGAGATTCCAATGGCAGCTATGTCTTGGGATTTAGTAGATTCTTCAAAGGCTGGTAGAGCTGCGCGAGTATCTGGTGGACGCCATAGGGGTGAAGAAACTAATATTGGTAAAAACAGGAATACCTCTGGTGGTTATAGACCAAAGGCAGGTGCTCCAAATAAATCTGGTGGAGCCGCTCCAAGCGGTGGAGGAGGCTCTGTAAAATGATGAAGCTTTCTTCTCTCTTCAATAAGCCTGTGGTAAAAAAATCATCTATGAGCTCAAAATCTGGCTCTGCATTAATTCTTGTGCTAGTCTTAATTTTTGTGCTATCAATGATTGTTATGTCTTTTTCATTTGAGGCTCAGGTTGAGCAAATGTATATGCGTGCAGCACGAGATAGGCAGAAGTGCCGTTTTTATGCTGAGTCTGGCTTTGCAATTGCTGAAATGCTAATGAGTAAGCAAAAGGAAATTTCTCCATCCTCCACAATGAGCGCAGATGATGAGGAGGATCGCTGGTATGAAGCAGCTGCATTATTGGCAAAAGGAATGCCAATTCAGGGACTTGTTGAGCCGATAGGTGATGGATATATTATATTAGATATTGTTCCAGAACCAGGGCGTATTAATGTAAATAAGCTTACAGAGGAAGATTGGGAGCGTCTTTTAGAAAGCATTGGTATGCCAGAAGAATATTGGGAGGAGATAATTGACCCAATTCTTGATTGGATGGATTCTGATGAAACATCAAACCCAAAGGGTGCTGAGACAGAAGATTATTATAGTGAGTTAGATCCTCCTTATAAGGCAAAGAATGGCCCAGTCGATACTGTTCGTGAGCTTTTACTTGTAAAGGGCTTTAGTGAGGTTTTATTAACGGGAGGACCTTTTGACCCTGCCACATTGGATGGTGATTATCAAGAAAATCGTTTTTCATCTTCTTATAATCGATTTAGTGAAACTAATAATATTGTAATTGCTGGATTAGAAAATATGCTTACAACATATGGAGATGGTAAGATAAATATTCAATCTGCTGATTATGATGTTTTAAGAACACTTCCTGAGGTGGATGATATTTTAGCAAGAGCCATTATTGAGGAGCGCGAGCTTATTGAGGATGATGAACCTCAACCATTTACAAGTGTTGAGGATTTATTTGAGCGCATTGAAGGCTTAGATGATTCCATCCGCAATATGATATCTGTTGATTCTGAATATTTCCGCATTACTTCAGTGGGGCGTGTAAATAACATAGATATTCGTATTTGGTGTATTGCCTATATGAATGAAGGCAAACTCGAGATTCTTCGCTGGTGCGAAGAACCATAACCTATTTCTTGTCACTATTGTTTAAGGTGGCCCCAGCCTCAAGGAACTTGATAGAGTGGGGCACTTTTATTTTTTTGTGGCGTTGGGGATAATGGGCAACAGAGAATTAATGCACTCACAATTCCATCTGTGTATGCAATTAACCTAAATCCAATACTAGAATGTCCTCGGTATTGGTTTATTGAACAAAACCCCAGCGCCCTGTAAATGGCCACCAAACAATTGCTGCTGGTCCAACCATTGCTCTGCGTGGAACAGGTCCCCAAAAACGGCTATCATAGCTATTAGATGTATTATCACCTAATGCCATATATTCATCGCCTAATTGTATAGAATCTCCTGGATTTATAAGATATCCATTGGCGTTATATCCTGGATTTGATTCAGAAATAACACGATATGGTTTATAGCCATTCTCGCCCTTTGTTATCTTTTCCATGCCAGGCAAACCCACAACTGGCTCCCCATTTACTACTATACGCCCATCAGCTATGCTTATTGACTCATTGGGTTTTCCTACAAGACGCTTGATATAGTGCTGTCCTGCCATAAGCCCTGGTTGTATTGGCTCATCCTTTACAACAAATGGAAATGGAAATGTATTATTCTTTGTTGAAGGGATGCAGAGCTCTAATTCTGGAATGCTTGTTGTGAAAATCATTGTATCGTCACGCTCAGGCGGAAAGAAATTCCATGCCAATCTATTTGCAAATACCTGATCACCTGAATGTACGTAGCCAGACCAAAGTCGTGTGCCATTTTCTATTACTCCAGCAGCTAGCGATTTAATGCTGTCATTAGGATTGTCTGCCATATGGTGAAAATTATCAAGTCCCTCTATTTCTCCACGCTCCAATGAGTCCTGAGGTATTTTGAAGGTTTGCTCTCCTAATTTAAAAATCACAAAGCCAGGATAACGCTGATCCGTATAAATATGACCGCGACATGTCTTGTCTGCAATAACATCACGGTACGTTGCTCCAGTTATTAACCATTTAAGCTGCTTAAAAACAGGTGTTTTATCAAAAAAGCTTGCTTGCTCTGGGCTTACATACTCAGAATGTACACCGCATAAGGTAGGCTGCATTGAACCAGTTGGAATTTTAAATGGTTGGAAAAAATAAGCACGAAATGCCATTGCTACACCAAAAGCAACAAGCAATGTGTCCATTATTGCATACATCGGGTGCTTTAAGCTTGGTGGTGTTAGTTTCTCAATTAATTCCGAAAGAATATTAATGTCTGATGTTATCTCATCAAGCATTTCATGTGTTAATGGCTTTTTAAATATGCCCAACCGTGCTCTCTTCTTTTTTTAGCTCTTTTTGGAGCATGCACACACTTGCAAGTGTCTCATTAGGCAACAAATCTCCATGCATCGAAGTTAGACGATCTGCATCTGCACAAACCGCCTTTATTCGCTTTGAGAGTTTGAAAGCTTTTTGTTTTCTCTTAAAAAAATCCATAATAAAATTTAATCATTTTTCTGTGGATTAGTCTCATCCTCAATGCTTTTTGCGTTTTGTTGCACTAATTCCTCTTGTCTCAAAGAATCTAAGGAGGATTTAACTGCCATTGTCAATGGAACTGCCAATAGCATTCCTATTGGGCCCAACACCCAACCCCAAACAAGCACAGCTAATAGCACAACTACAGGGGAAATACCAAACCCTCTACCCATAAATTTTGGCTCAAGAATATTTCCTAAAATTTGGTTCACTATGATATATAGCAAAATCACATAAACAATAGTTCCAGTTTCTTCACTATTAATAGAAGCAAGTATAATTGCTGGAATTGTCGCTATAATAGAACCAAAAACAGGCACAAAATTCAAAACAAATGCAAGTAGTCCCAAAATTTCTGCGGAAGGCACACCAAGAAGCTTCAAACCTAAATAAATTGCTATTCCAGTGAAAGCACTAATCAAAGTCTTTATACCCATATAATGGCGAATATCTAGAACTACACGCAGCAATCTATCATAAATATCATTATTTACCCAACGAAATGTGCGTACCTTTCGTGGCATAGATTGTAGCTCACAAAGTATAAATGATACAACAATTAGAACCACGATAATTTGCTGTAGCATAGATACCATAAAAGGAGTAACTCCCTTTACAATAGGCATAATCTGTTCTAAACCAAAGGCAGCAATATAATCAACAACCTTTTCTGGTATTATAATATCATGCCCTGCCAACCATGCTGTCACATCACGAACAATTTGTATAAATTGATTGTAATAATCTGGTATTTTATCGGCAAACTTTTGTATCGCTTGTGTGATAAAGCTCAAAATTCCAAAGAATGTAAAGCAGCACATTGATATGATTACGGTTGCCAGAGCCAACCAATTTGGAAATTTTAGTTTACGCAAAAGATAATAAATAGGAGAAATAATAACTGCAATAAAGATAATAATAAGGATTTGAGTTATCAATGCTGAGGCTATTCTCAAGCCAAGCATTATAATGGTAACCGCAGCAATTTTTAGCAACCAATCTGTAATTTTAGACATATATTTCTCCTAAATATTAGGATAAAGGCGGGATAAACATTTTTAACAATATCCAATGAACATAAGGTAATTGTAGCATAAATCATAAAAGAAAACAATACAAGTAACCAAAACACATTGTGCAAATAATATTCGCAAATTTTGATAAAATTTTTCTTTAAATCTATTGACTAAAATAACATGTATGTTATATTATAAGAGTACTGCAACGATTGCAGTGTGATAAAATATGAGATTTTTTATGAATAATTTTAAAGAAAAAGTATTCGGGATGTGGCTTGGTAAAGCCATCGGTGGAACCCTCGGTATGCCTTGGGAGGGCTGTAGTAATCCTTTGAATTTAAAATTTTATACTCCAGAACCTACCGAAATGATGCCTAATGATGATTTGGACCTCCAAATACTCTGGGCTTGTAAATTAGCAACCGATTGGAATGGAAAAATTAATCGCCATCGCTTTGCTGAAGCATGGCGCGATTGCGTACGTTTCCCTTTTGATGAATATGGCGTCGCTCTACGGAATATTGCCATCGGACTAAAGCCTCCTTATACTGGCAGATATGACAATTGGTTTACAGATGGACTTGGTGCTGCAATTCGTAGCGAAATATGGGCTGCATTTGCTCCCGGTGATCCAGCAAAGGCTGTGGCTTATGCCTATGAAGATGCTTGCGTGGATCATGATGGCGATGGCCTATATGCTGAGCAATATCTTGTCGCCCTCGAATCTATGGCATTTCTCTTAAACAATATCCCTGAGCTAATCGGGAATGCACTTCAATACATCCCTTCAGATTGTCGACTCTTTGAAGCTATTTGCGATACAATTGGCTGGTGCAACGAAAGCTCAGACCCACTTGTTGTTCGCCAAAAAATTATGGCTAAGTATGGTGTAACAAATTTCACTGATGTGAAAATGAATCTCCCTTTCATGGTTGCGGCACTTCTTCTTTCTGGCGGTGATTTTGAAAAAGCAATTTGCACTGCAGTAAATTTTGGCGAGGATGCAGATTGCACTGGTGCAACCGTTGGTGCCATTATGGGTATTGTCTGCTACGATAAAATCCCAGAACGCTGGAAAAAGCCAATCGGCGAAAGCATTGTTGTTAGCAAGGAAATTTCTGGTATAAATGCTCCAAAAACAATTTCAGAGTTTACAGACCTAATTCTTGAACTTAAGGAAAAGGTCTCTCTTGAAATTGAAAAATCCCCAGAGCCTGATTTTTCAAAATATGAAATTGCTGCTGAAAAGCTAATTTTCCGCCCTTGGTTTGCAAAGGATTATCGCCGCTTCCCAATTCCTGCTGATGCTGCATCAACAGATTATATCAGGCTTCCAGGAAATTACTTTGTAGCAGATTTTACTGAAACTATGCCTGATGGGATTATGCTCCTAAATATCCCGTTTGTTATCGCAACGCCTGGTAAATATCGTGTAATGTGCTGTACTCCAGCAAATTCACGTGTCTATGTGGATAATAATTTTGAGTTTGGGCGCGAGTGTGGTGGAATGGTTCCTTCCTTCCATCGTGTGCCTCTAAATCAATCAAAGGATTTAGAGCTTGCTGCGGGAACACATAAGCTAACAATTTGCCTTGCACCAGGCAATTCTTCACAAAAGAATGCAGAGGTTGTCTTTGGCATTGGAGATGAACACAATCTTTGGGTCTCAGAGGCATTTCTACGTGGTTAATTTATTAGGGAATATTTGGTTATGAGGAAATCATCTTTGAATAACGCAAAACAACTTGGTACAGCAATTCTATTGACATTTTGCACAATAGCTTCTGCTAATACTGCTCCAGCAGCACCATGGCTACCTGCTCGGCCTGCTCCACATACTCGCCTTAAATGTATCCCACAAGAGGATCTACTTAAAGCATATCCAGAGCACCAGCAAATCCGCACTTCATTAAATTCCGGATGGAAGCAGCAAGCACCACGCTTCTCTGCTACTCCTTTTGATGTGGTGCCCGCAGAAGAACCAGAGTCCAAGCTTAGCTGCTCCACAGAAGGCTGGAAAAGTGTCACACTTCCCAGCTCGACCTACAAGGAGTTTCCTGGCTCAAACCACAACAACGAAAAGCCTTATGTTCGCTCTTGGTATCGCAATGAATTTACGATTTCTCAAGAGGATTATGCCTCTAAAAGCTTTGTCTTGGATTTTGCTGTTGCTTCTTATCATGTAACTGTATTTCTTAATGGCAAGCAAATCGGTGAGCATAAGAGCGAATTTAATCCTTGGGCTCTTGAATTGCCTGCTGAACTATTAAAGCCAGGCAAAAATGTCCTCGCAATTCATCATCAAGGAGATATTGGCAAATTTGCTGGAAAGCCTATTAAGCTCACACATGCCTATGGCACTCAATGGTGGCGTGGTGTGCTAAAGGCAGGTCTATGGGGTAATGTAACTCTTATTTCAGAGCCAAAATCTAGTGCAAAAATTGAGGTGCATTCTGCTCTAACAAGTAAGGACCTAAAGCATGTTACATTTATGCATACATTGAAGAGCTTTGCACCAAATGTAGAGAACAAAAAATATATCATTTCTTCATATGTGCTCCCTTCTGCTGTCAATGCTCCAAAGACAAAGCTTTGCATCAACGAAAAGAAAATTGCTTTTTCAAAGGCTCACTCAAAATTTAAGGCAACAATTGATGCATCGAAACTAAAACGCTGGGAAATTGGTGCACCTGAGCTTTATGACTATTATGTTGAGGTGTGGAATGAAGACAAAACTAAACTATTAGATGTAGTTGCATTCCGTTTTGGTGTTCGCCGCCTTGAGATAATAGATGGCGAATTTGTATTCAATGGTCGCAAGGTTTATATGTTTGCGCAAAATACAGCTTCCAATAATTGGGATGGGATTGGGCGCGACCCAGCAGAAGTTGAAAAGGCAGCCGAAAAAGAAATTCTTCAATTTTTAGACGATGGACATATTATAATTCGTACAGCACATGAGCCAATCAAAGAGGTGTATTTGCGTGTTGCAGATGAATGTGGCTTAATGATTTTTCACGAATGGGCTTGGAGCTTTAGCTCAAATCTAGACTATGAGCAATTTAGCATAAACAGCCGGCACGAGCTTAAAGAATATATTGATTATAGTTTAAAGCATCCATCTGTTTGTGCATTATCACTTGGCAATGAAATACATGTACACAAGGATGCAAAAATTGCACAACTTGTAGATGAAAATTATGATCTCGTGAAAAAGCTACTTGGAGAAAATGATATGCCAGTAAGCTCATTTTCTGGTGTAGCAAGAGGTTTTTCAGGAGATTTTGCTTTAAAGACAGACCTTCTTGATTTTCATACCTACACATCATTATCAGTTCCTGTTGGACGCCTAACAAGCGAATTGGTTGACATAGTAAATGAAAACAAGAAAAAGTATGGCAATGATGTCGCGAAGAAGAAACCATTTGTTGCTTATGAGCTAGTTGGCTTCTCTTGGGGCATAGATGTAGATCCAGTTTATACGCCAGGTGAGCGTAGCGAATATGAGCGCTATTTTAAACGTGAATTTACTTGGGGTGCACCACAAATCGTTGGCTTTATGGGAAGCTCACCATTGGATATCATCAACACAAAGGGATTTGCTTCTTGGGCAAGAAATTATTATGGCCGCCGCGTTTACGACGAGTTCCGTTGGAACGAGGATATGAGGGGCTTTGCTCCGTGGTATATAGATACAGTTAAAGAGATTGAGCTATGGACGCAGCCAGTATATCCAATGCTTCGTACAGGCTATAGCATAGTTCCACGCAATCTATTTGCAGGAGACACAATTGAGCTTTTTGCTGCAGTACACAATGTTTCTAACAAAGCATATCCGTCAGCCCAGCTAAAGGCCTACATATATTCAGACAAACAGCTTGTTGCAAATGTGCCTTTGACAGCTGCAGACATTGCGGTTCCTGGTTTTGGTCATACAAAAAAGCTTGCAACAACAATGACAGTCCCAGCAAATCTTGCAGGCGAGTATAGACTTGTTATTGCAGTTGAGGATGGTGCTGGCAACGAGCTAGGAAGAAATTATTACGATGTATTTGTCAAAGCAAAGGAAGCGGCACAAATTAAGCCAATTCGTTCTGTATATCTATTGGATATTGTTCCTGCAAATACAGAGCTTGCAGCCGCTGCCCTCAAAAAGCATGGCGTGAACTTCAAGCTTATTAAGAAAGCATCTGAGGTAGCAGCCAACAATAGCGTCTTGATTGTTCCTCCAGACTATGCAGCTGAGCAGGTGTTCCGCGGACGCTCAAAGGATATTGTTGATTATTTAAATGCAGGTGGAATTTTGCTTGTCATGGAGCAGCATAATCCTATGACGGCTTTGCCTGGCGGTCTATCTCTATTTAAGCATCACTCAAGCTTTGTTGATATGGCTTATAAAGGTCATCCTGTATTTAACAATCTTTCTTGGAAGCAATTTGAAACATGGAACAATGCAAATGGTGGGTTTGTGGCAGAGTCATACATTTCTCCATTTGATTGGAAATCCTGCATCGGTTCAAAAGGACCAATGCTAAGCTCACCTCATGCGTTTGGTTCAACTATTTTAGAGGCAACCCATGGGCGTGGCAGAGTCTTTATCAATACAATGCAGGTTTTGCGTTGCTATCAAACAGACAGTGCGGCTGCAGCCTATTGGGAGAATCTCCTACACTACCTACTTGAGAGCAAAAGCTTCGTCTCAGACATTGGTGTGCTTGCAGGAGGAGCAACTGCTCAAAAACTTAAACCTGAGTATGCACGAAAGCTAAACCTACGCCCTTACGCAAATGCTGCATTTGATGATGAAGTTGATGGTGACAAAAAAGGTGGTTGGACAGATCAAGGTCCGATGAACTTTAAGAATGTTGCCACTGGCGAGCAAATTGCAGCTAGCATTCCTTTTGACATCATAGACCCTGCCACAAATAATGGATTAGGTTGTATCCGCCTAAAGGGATCTGCTCGCAATTATTTCCCAGATGAGGTAACAGGAATCAAGGTTAATCAGAAGCTTGGCAAGCTATATTTCCTACATACGGCAGCTTGGTGCTTCAAGGGAGCAGCTTGCCACTATCGCATCAATTATGCAGATGGCACCTCAGAGGTGTTCTCATGCACTTCTGGCGTTCATATTGGAGACTGGATGGGCAAGCGTGATCTTCCCGAAGCAAAGCTGGGGCTCCTCACTCCTGTGGGTGAAGGGTTAAGTGGCTGTGCCTATGTGGCAGAGTGGGAAAATCCAAACCCAGAAAAGCTAATCAAATCTATCGATTTTATTTCAGCAGAAACATTCCGTGCTGGCAAGAACGAGTGGGAATCAGTTGAGGATGCAATACCAATACTTCTTGCAATAACGGGAGAAGTACCAGGAGGCTCAAAAGCCAACCATACCCAAAACACATTCCCGATAGATAAGCATAGCTTCAAGCGTTTTACCTCACAGCCACAGCAGGGTAATGGTGGAACTGTGGAATTAATTCCCGGTTGTGTTGGAGCAAAAATTAAATATAATTCCCATGCAAGCAATATCAATGCTCCATTCGTAATTATGTTCTACAATCCACCTAAAAACAAACCACTAAAAGAGCTTGTCTTTAAAGCAAAATCAAAGACAGATGACTTCATTAGAGTTGAAATACCAAATGTCGGTTGGTTAGGAGTTGCATCAAAGGAATTTATTATATCCGGAGGTGGAGAATGGCAAGAGTTACGTCTCAACTTAAAGGGGACAAAGGTTGAAAACGGAAATCTACTTGGCGAGATATTCCTTTCCCATAAATCCAAAGAGATAAAAGCAGCCACTTATCCAGATGCCGAAATTGAAGTAAAGGATTTTGTATTTATCATTGATGAGCAAGAAGGTTCTTCATCATCTGCCAAATATGAAATAAACAGTAAGCGTTTCCAGCGTGTATCTAGCAAAATAAATGAGGGAAACGGAGGCACTACAGGGCGTATTCCTGAGTCAGATGGAGTTGGTGCATTTATGAACTTCAATGCTTATGAAGCAAAGGGCGGCGTTAAGGCTCCATTTGGAATCATCTTCTATGCACCTCCTCCAAAGGGACGCAAAAACACAGCACTTGTCTTTTCTGCAAAGGCAGACAAGGATGCTGCTATTGAAATCAATCTTCCAAATGTGGGCTGGAATGGGCAAACCATTAGAGAATTTGTTATTTCTGGTGGAAATGAATGGCAGGAAATAAGAATTCCTCTAAAAGGAAGTAAGGCAGAAAATAGCAATTTGATGGATCAAATATATTTCTTCTACAAGAGCAAAAGCAATCTCTCTTCAAAATATCCAAGCTTGAATTTCACAATTAAAGATATCTATTTTGAATAAACAGCAAATAAAGGTGTAATATATGAAAACAAAAATTAATAAATACTTATGTATTATAGTAGTTCTCTTGTTATCTGCATTTTTTGTTAAAGCAGACTATCTTGAACTTCAAGAATATCAGAAAAAACCATACTTGCTACTAAAATCTGACGATGGTGCCAGAGTGTGGGGATTCTTTGTTACTCTAGATGAAGAAAAAGGCATTACTATTGGAGCAAATTCAGAATGTCCAATGAACAGCTGGTTAAATGGACGCACCTCATATCCATTAGACTTAACTGTAGATATGGTCATTTTAGATTCGATGAAGCACTATACTGGTTGCACTGATATTTATGCAATCAACACAAATCTAGGTGTACTTGAGAACTGGAGAATTAACCGTCTTGGCGAAGTAACTCTCCCTGATACAGTTGTTGAAATTGGCGACGGTGCATTTAAAAATTGTCAGAACATGACTGCGATCAATGGACTTTCTGATAATCTAAAATATATCGGTGTCAGTGCATTTGAAGGCACAGCTATTGCTAATGATATTGCGTTTAACCCAACAGACTGTGTTATCAGCACAAATGCATTTTTAGGTCTTAAGTCAGCTTCTCTATCTATTGGTGGGTCAAATAATGTAATTTTGCTTAACGGCATTAGCGGAGCAGAAAATATTACTGAGCTTGATCTTTCTGGTGTTGTTAGAATGGAATATCAAGAAGAAAAGACAGCACTAGTTGAGGAGTTTTATGGTGCAAGCTTCCAGTTTAATGCATGGGAAGCTGGAGAAGGTATAAGTGCACCTATGGGCAAAATTTATTGGTTTCCACCTAAGAATAGGGAAAATAAATATTTATCATTTGAATATATGGCAACAGCACCAGGAAATTATAGTTTAACATTTAATAGAGCTACAAATCCTGGACTACCTTGGATTCACCCTGTATTCTCTGTAAGTGAATCTGAAGTAAATCAGTGGAAAACTTTTGAATTAAATGTTCATAACACATGTGCTTCAAACTCAAATATGAGTGCTGAAATTTATGTATATCAAGAGTCCGAAGCAGCATCAACTCTAACACTTCGCAACATCAAATTTATTTCTCCTTATGTAGAGGGAGCAGCTGGTGCTATTGATGACGGAATTCTAGTAATGGATGGCGAGTGGTTTGAACGCTATTCCTACTCTATTAACGAAGGGAATGGTGGCACAATTGCACCACTAGAAGAGAATGCATATGGAGCAGCTGTTACATTCAATGAGCACACAAATGCTTCCTATCCTAATTTCCAGTGTCGCTTTAACAGAGTTCCAAAAACAAAAATTCTTCGCACTCTAGTTTTTGATATTAAAACATCTGTTGAGCTTCCTTTGTCATTTGTATTTCCAAAGGATTATAATTGGTCAAGTAAAACAACATTTTACAAGGTTATTCCAGCAGCTGATGGTTGGCAAACTGTCTACATTGACCTAACTGGCACACAAGTAGAAAATGGTGACTTATATAATCAAATTTATATCTATCATCGTTCCAGCGACGATAGTATTGTAAATTATCCAGCTGTATCTTTTGAAATTGCAAATCCACGTTTTGAGTATTCCAAAGGCTCTGAATATAAGCTAGACGAGCAAAACCTCGATCGTGTTGCTGGAGGTGGTGTGGGTAATGGTGGTATCTATAATGGTAATGGTGGTGTCGCTACTGTTATCAAGCAGGATGGATCAGATGGCAGTGCTATTGGTATGTTTGAAGGCAATGAGAAACTTGAAACAGTAAAGCTTGGCTTTAATGATATTCCAGCAAAGGCATTTAAGGACTGTATAAATCTTACAACCCTATCTCTTTCCGACACCGTGGAGAAGGTAGGAGCAAATGCATTCAAGAACACAGCTATTAGCGGAGCAATAACTCTTAATGCAATTAAAGAGTTGGATGCTGCAGCCTTTGCTGGCACAGGCATCTCCTCGATTAAGCTTGGTCCAAATCTGGTAAGGATTGGTGGCGGCGAGGAATTAGGTGCATTCCAGAATTGCACTGTACTTACGACTATTGAGTTTGCTAAGGATTCTGTTGGTGCAGAAGTTGGTCAAAATGCATTTAAGGGATGTACAAGCCTAGTTGAGCTATTAAATGCTCCATTTACAAGCATTGATCGTAGTGCATTCTATGGCTCTGGCATAACAAATATTGTGATTACTACAAATGTTAATACAATTAAGCGTAAGGCTTTCTATGGTGCAGATGAGTTGTCAACAGTTTACTTTGTGGGCACAGCACCTAGCACAATAGAGGAAGGCATATTCTATGGCTTTGATGATTATGCTGTAACAAATTACGTAAACCGTGAATATGAAGATACTTGGGCACCATATACGGATGGTGGCAAGGTCACGATGAAGTCCACATATACAGATAGTGATTCGGTTTCTGGATCAACTCAATGGATGGTTGGGTGGGGTCGCTATACCGGTACACTAATTATATTGCAATAAAATGCAAAAAGGCGTCCTTCGGGGCGCCTTTTTTTGTCGTGGGTGCTGATGCTTAAATTCTTTGTTGTACATTTATTCCGAGGTGCTCCCCATTATTCCTTTTTTGTGCGAGCAAAGATGGAATGACATTTAGATTTTTGCGATTTTCGGAGCCTAAAATGGTGTGATTGTGCTCGTTTTTGTCGCTTTTTTACATTGTTTGATGTATTACACTTGTTTTATGTGTTGCTATATAATATATATAGTTAACAATAAAGATGCATTCTTTATCTAGTTTTATTCGTTTTCTGCTTGTAAAAAGAAACAAAATATGGCATCATATATCCGTTTTGGGTCGTATTTTTTCGTAGATTTTTTTTGTTACAATCTCGTCTACAAACAATACGATAAAAAATTATCGGTTTTTTTATATTATAATATAAACACAAAAATAACGAAAACGAAGGAACAGCAATTATGTGTGAAAAATGCATATGTTCGGCAGCAGCCGAAAAATTCGCTGAACTGGATGCGTTTATCGCAGGCCTTAACCTTGATATGTCAAGCGAGCGTCGCCGCGGTAGCCTAATCCAAATTCTGCATAAGGCACAGCACATCTTTGGTTATCTACCAAGAGAAGTGCAGAAGCATGTCGCACAGAAGCTAGCAATCCCTGAGGCAGCAGTCTCTGGTGTAGTAAGCTTCTATAACTACTTTACAACAAAGCCAAAAGGCAAGTATGTTGTTGATGTTTGCTTAGGTACCGCTTGCTATGTTAAGGGTGCTGAGGGCGTACTACGCGAGATTGAGCGCGTTCTAGGTGTTCAGGCTGATACAGACCCAACTCCAGATGGTCTATTCTCAGTTTCTGCTCTACGCTGCGTTGGTGCTTGCGGTCTTGCTCCAGTTATGATGGTTAATGGCAAGGTTTACGGTAAGGTAACTCCTGCTAAGGCAGTTGAAATTATTAAAGAATATCAGCAGAAGGGTTAAGCCACTATGAGTAAGCTAACATCTAAAGAAGAATTTATGGCAAAGTTTGACTCTTGCAAGGGTCTTCTAGCTTTGCGCGTTGCAGGTGGTTCACTTGATTCTAAAAAGAAGGACATTCTATGCTGCGGTGGTACAGGCTGTCACGCATCTTGTGCCCAGGAAATTATGGATAACCTACGTGCTGAAATTAAGGCAGCTGGTTTAGAGAATGATGTAAATGTTGTTCAGACTGGTTGCTTCGGTTTCTGTGCTCAAGGTCCTATCGTAAAGGTAATGCCTGACAATATTTTCTATGTTCAGGTTAAGCCAGAGGATGCTGCAGAGATTGTTGCAAAGCACATCGTAAATCATGAGCCAGTTGAGCGCTTACTATTCGTTGAGCCAATGCTTAAGCAGGCAATTCATGATTATGCACAGATGAGCTTCTATGCAAAGCAGAGCCGTATTGCTCTACGTAACTGCGGTCTTATCGATCCAGAGAAGATTGAGGATTATATTGCTAACGATGGTTATCTAGGTCTTACAAAGTGCTTGTTTGAAATGACTCCAGATCAGGTTGTTCAAACAGTGCTAAACTCAGGTATCTGTGGTCGTGGTGGTGCAGGCTTCCCAACAGGTCTAAAATGGAAGATTGCTGCTGGCGTTAAGGCAGAGGAGAAGTACATTGTATGTAATGCTGACGAAGGTGACCCAGGTGCATTTATGGACCGCTCCATCATGGAAGGTGACCCAAATAGCGTTATTGAAGCAATGGCTATAGGTGCATATGCAATTGGTGCACAGCGTGGTCTTGTTTACATTCGTGCAGAGTATCCTCTAGCAGTTAACCGTTTGCAGAAGGCTATCGACCAGGCACGTGAGGCAGGTCTTCTAGGTCAGAACATCCTAGGCACAGACTTCTCATTTGATATTGAGATTAAGCTTGGTGCTGGTGCATTCGTTTGCGGTGAGGAAACAGCACTTATCCACTCAATGGAAGGTCAGCGCGGTGAGCCAACAACAAAGCCACCATTCCCAGCAAATATCGGCGGTGGTTATTGGGGTTGCTCAACAAACGTTAACAACGTTGAGACATATGCTTCAATTCCTCAGATTATCGTTAAGGGTGCTGATTGGTATGCAGGTATCGGTAACTGGAAGCGTGAGCTAGATGAGAATGGTAACTTCGTAAAGACAATCTCTGGTAATGCAGGTACTAAGGTATTCGCACTTGCTGGTCAGATTAACAATGTTGGTCTAGTAGAAGTTCCAATGGGCACAACACTTCGCGAAATTATTTATGAAATTGGTGGCGGTATCTCAGATGGTCGTGAGTTCAAGGCTGTGCAGACTGGTGGTCCATCAGGTGGCTGTATCACAGCAGAGAACCTAGATACACCAATTGACTATATGAACCTTGGTAAGATTGGTTCTATGATGGGCTCTGGTGGTATGATTGTTCTTTCTGACAAGGACTGCATGCCAGCTATGGCTAAATTCTATCTTGAGTTCACAAAGGATGAGTCCTGCGGTAAGTGCACACCATGCCGTATTGGTACACGCCGTATGCTTGAGATGCTAGAGAAGATTTGCGATGGCAATGGTACAGAGGAAATGCTTGTTGAGCTAGAAGAGCTTGCTAATACAATTAAGGATACAGCTCTTTGTGGTCTTGGCCAGACAGCTCCTAACCCAATCCTAAGCACACTTCGTTACTTCCGTGATGAGTATGTAGCTCATGTACGTGACAAGAAGTGCCCAGCTGGTACTTGCTCTAAGCTATATACACTTACTATTACAGATGCATGTAAGGGCTGCACAAAGTGTGCTCGTATGTGCCCAGTAGGTGCTATTACAGGTACAATCAAGGAGAAGCATGTAATTGATCCTGCAAAGTGCATTAAGTGCGGTGCATGTATCTCTAGCTGCCCATTCAAGGCAATTGTAAAGGAATAAGGAGTTTTTATCATGGCTAATGTCACTGTAACAATCAACGGACTAAAGGTTTCCGTTCCAGCAGGCTCTACAATTCTTGAGGCTGCTAATAAAGTAAATATCCACATTCCAACCTTGTGCTATTGCCCAGATGTTGGTGGTGGTGTAGCAAATAAACCAGCTTCTTGCCGTCTATGCCTTGTTGAGGCAACAGGTATCCGTGGCCCACGTGCTATCCTAGTACCTGCTTGTGCAACTCCAATTGAGCGTGATGGTATTGAGGTATTTACAAACTCTCTACGTGCTATGAAGTCTCGCCGCACAGTTCTAGAGCTATTGCTTTCAGATCACTCTGGCAATTGCTTGACTTGTGCAAAGAATGGCGAGTGTGAGCTTCAGAAGCTTGCTCAGGAGTTCGGTATTCGTGAGGTTTCATACCAGGGCGTTCAGAACGAATTTCCAATCGATACTTCTACAGCAATTATGCGCGATCTAAATAAGTGCGTAATGTGTCGTCGTTGCGAAACAGTATGTAACAAGGTTCAGACAGTTGGTGCTCTAACTGGTAATGGCCGTGGCTTTGCTGCTAAGGTTGGTACTGCTAGCATGATTCCTCTAGCTGATACTTCTTGCACATTCTGTGGTCAGTGCGTAAATGTTTGCCCAGTTGGTGCTATTACAGGCGTATCCTATGTTAAGAAGGTATGGTCTGCAATCTGCGATCCTACAAAGACAGTTATTGTTCAGACAGCTCCTGCTGTTCGCGTAGCAGTTGGTCAGGAGTTTGGCTTCAAGGCTGGCGAGCCAGTAACAGGCAAGCTAGTAGCTGGTTTGAAGGCACTCGGCTTTGATAAGGTATTCGATACAGACTTCTCTGCTGACTTGACAATTATGGAAGAGGGTACAGAGCTAGTAAATCGTGTTAAGGAAGGTAAGAATCTACCAATCCTAACATCCTGCTGCCCAGGCTGGATTAACTTCCTAGAGCATCACTATCCAGATCTACTAGATATCCCATCTTCATGTAAGTCACCACAGCAGATGTTTGGTGCAGTTGCTAAGACATACTATGCTGAGAAGATTGGTGTTGATCCAAAGAACTTGGTTGTTGTATCAATTATGCCTTGCCAGGCTAAGAAGTACGAGGCAGGTCGCGCTGAGTTCGAGCATGATGGTGTTAAGGATGTTGACTATGTTGTTACAACTCGCGAGCTAGTACGTATGTTCCGTGAGGGTGGTATCAACCTAGCAAACCTAGAGGATGCTGAGTATGACAATCCACTAGGTGAGTCAACTGGTGCCGCTGTTATCTTCGGTGTAACAGGTGGTGTGCTTGAAGCAGCACTTCGCTCTGTATACTGGATGCTAAATGGCAAGAACCTAGAGGGTGATGCAATCAACTTCCGCGCAGTACGTGGTCTTGATGGCGTTAAGGAAGCAAAGGTTGATGTTGCTCCTGGCGTATCAGTAAACGTAGCAGTATGCTCAGGTTTGGGTAACGCACGTAAGGTGCTTGATATGGTTCGCGCAGATCGCAATCGCTTCCAGGCAATTGAGATTATGGCTTGCCCAGGCGGCTGTATCAATGGTGGTGGTCAGCCATACATCAATGGTGACCGTAAGGCAGCTCTTGCAGCTCGCATGGAAGGCATTTATGCTGAGGATGCTGGCAAGGAGAAGCGCCTATCACATGAGAATAGTGATATTAAGAAGCTCTACGAGGAATTCCTTGGTGAGCCAGGCGGTGAGAAGGCTCATCACCTACTACACACTCACTACTGCTCAAACGCACGTGACTAATAAACAAAAAGGCTGTTGCAAAACCCTAAAGGCGAGCAACAGCCTTTTTTTATTTGGTTGCATGGTATAGTGTGATTGTCCTTGGTTGGGGAGTGTTGGAAGCATAGGAATGCTGGGGACAAATTTGATTAGAGAATTGATGCAATAGCATTCATTTTTCTATCCGTATACACGAATTTACCTGAGCTAACCTATTTCCCATAATTGGAGTGCAATTCGGTTCGTGATTATTGAATTTAGTATTAAGGTTTTTATTGATTGCTATCTTGGTCAATAAATATTATTTCAGGATTGTTATTAAAGAAAAATTTTTTAATATTACCTTCAAACCTTCTGGGGATTGATATTTTCTTTAAATTATTGCAGTTTAAAAAAGCCCAATCAGCAATTTCTGTTACACTGTTTGGAATTTCGATTTCCGTTAAATTATTACAGTAATCAAATGTGCAATATTCAATTTTAGTTACACTATCAGGAATCTTGATGCTTTTTAGGCTTTTGCAGCAATAAAAAGCGCTACTACCAATAGAAGTTACGCTATTAGGAATTTCAATGGCAGTTAAATTATCACAGCCAGCAAATGCGCTACTACCAATAGAAATTACGCTATTAGGAATTTTAATGGCAGTTAAATTATCACAGCCAGCAAATGCACTATACCCAATAGAAGTTATACTATTAGGAATTTCAATGCTTTTCAGGTTGGTACAATTTTCAAAAGTACTTTTATCGATAGAAGTTAATCCATTAGGAAGCTTAATGCTTTCTAGGCTTGTGCAGTACGAAAATGCACTATCTTTTATATTTTTTACCTCACCTGTAAATTCAATAAATTTAAGATTTTCACAATTGCTGAATGCATAGCGATCAATGTATGTTATGTTTTCAGGAATTTTTATACTAGTTAAGCCATTACATCCAGAAAAAACAGAATTTCGAATAAGGCTTAGTTTATTAGAAAATTTTATGTCTTTTAAACTTTCGCAATGGAAAAATGCATATTGTCCTATGCTTATTATACTATCTGGCATCCCGATGCTAATAATGCTCTTGCATCCAGAAAAAGCATAATCCTCTATGTCGGTAACACTGTTCGGTATTGCAATATTGGTTAGGTTGGTACAACAACTAAAGGCGGCTTCACCTATAATTTTTACTTTGTCGGGAATAGTAAATGTTTTTTTATCTGGAGCACACCAAAATATTTTTGTTTGATCTTTATTATACAAGGCTCCGTCACTAATAAGGTACTCCGTGTTGCCATCCTGAAGATTTATTTCCGTTAGTTTGTGGCAATTTTTAAAAGCGCCAAGACCAATATATGTTATGCTATTAGGAATATTGATATATGTTAAATTAGAACAACTCTCAAATGCTCTAGGTCCAATATGTATGAGACTGTTAGGAATATCTATTTTAGTTAAACTGCTACAGTTGTTAAATGCTTTTATACCAATATGTGTTAAGCTGTCAGGAAGCTTAATATCTATTAGGTTTCTACAAAATGAGAATGTGCTAGTGTTAATATGTGTGATACTATTGGGAAGAGTTATGCTGGTCAGATTGTCGCAACTTGCAAATGCACGTTTTTCTATATTAGTTACGCCATTAGGTATTTCAAGCTTCATTATGCTATAACATTGAAAAAATGCAGCTTCTCCAATGTTTGCTAGTGTTTTAGGAAGAAGTATTTTTGATACATTATTGCATCCCCAAAATGTTTCCTTCCCTATATGGGTTATTCCCTCGGGGATAGTGACTCTTTTTAATTCATGGCAATTATAAAATGTTTTATCTCCAATACGAGTGATTCCATTAGGTAAGTCAACTCTGATTAAAATTCTGCAGTCATAAAATACACTTTCCCCCATATAAGTTACGCTGTCAGGTATTTCGATTGTTCTCAAGAGATGGCAGTATGAAAAAGCTTCATCCCCAATGTGAATTACGCCCTCAGGAATTTGGATGTGTGTTAGTTCTTTTTGCCAAGAGAAAGCTCTATCTTGTATTTTTACAACTTGTTTTCCTCCCAAAGTATTTGGGATAACAACTTTTCCAGCAAATTGTTCACCTCTAACAATTACGGCATTGTTATTAGAGTCAACTATGTAACTCCAAATATTACCATCTACCTCCTCCTTGCAAATGATTTTTGATGCATCTGTCTGCTCATTATTTTCTATAGAAGTTTCAATATTGCCGTATACATTAAAAATACAGCTAAAAATAAAAATAGATAGGATTTTTTTCATATACATATATGTCCTTTGTAACATTATTATGAAAGAATTATAACACTTCTATTCCACAATCGTCAATTAAGTGTTAAAAATGGCATTTATAAATAAAAAAATGTTGCAAATTTTGTAGTTAAAATAATATGAATTCTATTACTCTTGCCTAGGATTTGGTTATGATATATTTATTTAGAACATCATGCTAAGTTTTAAATCGTTTAGTGGTTTTGCAAAAAATTTAGCAGATTTTGCAAAAAATGCATAGTTGGTTTTTTGAATAAGTCGCTTGAAACTAAAGAGTTCTATAAAAGAGTTTTTTTCTACAGAATGAGTTAAAATATAATTGTCCCCTTGTAGAATTCCTATATTTATGCTTTAATTGTTGTGTTTTAGGATCACAATATATAATCCCTAAAATATCCCTAAATATGACCTATCCCTAAAACACTTCAATATGTGTGCCTCCTTTAGAGTCCTATCTAAAGGGGCTTTTTTTTGTTGAATTGTTAACGCAAAAACACAACTTTTTGCGTTTCTTGCTGTTGATTGTTGATTGTTGATTGCTTTCATTTGGGGGTTATGATAGAATAGTCTTAATTAAATAAGTTTACGCGAGGGCGTTGTGCTAATCCTTAACAATTTTTTTTACAATGAGCAACAAAATCTATCTGCAGGCTAATCAACTATATAATGACAGCTTTGCGTTAGCAAGGCAAATTTATGACTCTGGCTTTGTGCCTGATGCTTTAATTGCATTGTGGCGTGGTGGATCTCCTGTTGGCATTGCTGTGCATGAATTTTTCCTTTATAAAGGAATTAAATTCTATCATACAATTGTAAAGACAGTATCATATACTGGTATAAATGAAAGCAAAGAGCCGATTGTTGAAAATTTGGACTATGTTCTAAACAACATTAGCAAAGGCTCAAAGGTTCTTGTGGTTGATGATATTTTTGATACTGGCTCAACAGCACGTGTGATGAAGGAAAAGCTTTCTCCAACAGGGTGTGAAGTGCGATTTGCAATGCCATATTATAAACCAGCAAGAAATAAAACAGATTTGGTGCCGGACTTTTTTGTTAAAAAGGTTGATGAGTGGTTGGTTTTTCCTCATGAGCTTTGTGGACTCACGGCAGAGGAAATTAAACAGAGAGATTTGTTTCTTGCAGAGCAGCTAGGTCTATAAGGTAATCACATGGTAAAGAATATCTCTTCAAAATTTATAATCAACGGTGGTAATCCACTTCACGGTTCACACTTTTCTCCAGGTAATAAAAATGCAGCACTTCCTATGATTGCTGCAGCTTTGATGGCAGATGGAGTAGTGGAACTAACCAATTTGCCTATCATTCGTGATGTCCAAGTGATGCTTACACTTGCAGAAGAGCTAGGAGCAAAGGTAAACTTAGATTGTGTAGCACGCAAGGTTGTTATTGATCCGACAACTCTTAAAACAGATACTCTGCCACAAGAGTTGTGCAGTAAAATTCGTACATCAATTCTTTTTGCTGGTGCTCTTATTTCGCGAAGTGAGCGTGTGGTAATTTCTCCTCCTGGTGGTGATGTTATTGGTTTGCGCCGCCTCGATACGCATTTTGATGGCTTTAAGCGTTTGGGTATGGAAATACCGGAAAACATTCCGTTTGAGTTTCGCCGCAAGGGGCGCTTGCACGGAGCTAAGATTTTGCTTGATGAGGCTAGTGTTACAGCAACAGAAAATCTTGTAATGGCTGCGGTAAAGGCAGAGGGTCATACTGTTCTATTTAATACTGCCTGTGAGCCACACGTGGTAAATCTTTGCAATATGCTTAATGGTATGGGTGCTAGAATTACTGGCGTGGGAACAAATCGTCTTGAGATTGATGGTGTTGAAAGGTTGCATGGTGGAAGCTTTAGAATTATGCCAGATTATATTGAGTCTGCAAGCTTCATCGCAGCTGCAGCAGCAACCCGTGGTAGCATTAAAATTGAAAACACAGAGGAGGAGGATTTCCTCGTGCTTCAACGTCCTTTTTCTCGACTTGGTGTCCAGTGGACTCGTGATGAAAATGGAGTTCTAACCTTTGACTCTTCTCAGTGTGAGCTACGCATTTCTAACGATGTGTCTGGTGCAATAGCCAAGATTGATGATGGCATTTGGCCAGCAGTTCCTTCTGATTTGTTGAGTGTGCTAATTGTGCTTGCAACACAGGTGGATGGCATTGTACTTTTCTTTGAAAAGATGTTTGAGAGTCGTCTATACTTTATTGATAATCTAATAGGAATGGGTGCTCACATTGTGCAATGTGATCCTCATCGTATTGTTGTACATGGCTCTGGAAAAAATAGCCTTAAGAGCACGCACATGCTTAGCCCAGATATTCGTGCTGGTATGGCACTTGTTCTAGCAGGCTTGTGTGCAAAAGGAACAACCTACATAGGAAATGCAGAGAGTATTGACCGTGGGTATGAATCGCTTGAAAAATCATTGAGCGATTTGGGTGCAGATATTAAGCGAGAGATAATTTCAGAATAATTTAAATGTCGTAGAATGGTGCTTCAGCACCTATAGGGAGAATAAAATGAACGTTCGTAAGGCAGTAATTCCAGCAGCAGGCTATGGCACACGCTTTTTGCCTGCAACAAAGTCACAACCAAAGGAAATGCTAACAGTAGTTGATATTCCTGTTATTCAATATGTAGTTGAGGAGGCAGTTGCTTCTGGCATAACAGATATTTTGATGATTGTTAGCCGAGGGAAGCGTGCTGTTGAGGATCATTTTGATCGTTGCTTAGAGCTTGAAGATGAGCTTGAAGAGAAGAATAAGCTTGCAGAGCTAGAGATTGTTCGCCGTGTATCAAATTTGGCAAACATTCATTTTATTCGTCAGAAGGAAATGCGTGGCTTAGGTGATGCAATTTCTTTGGCACGTCATCATATCGGCAATGAGCCTTTTGCTGTGTTGCTCGGTGATACATTATTGCGTTCAGGTAATGATACTCCTGTAACAAAGCAGCTGCTTGATGTATACGACCGCTATCATGAGACAGTTGTTGCTCTTGAGGAGGTGCCAATGGAGCGTGTTAGCCGCTATGGTGTTATTAATGGCACACCAGTTACAGATGATGTAATGCTTATTCGTGATTTGGTTGAGAAACCAAAACCAGAGGAGGCTCCATCAAATCTTGTGATTGCTTCACGCTATATTTTAACTCCTGAGGTGTTCTCTCATCTTGATAATGTTAAGCCAGGAAAGAATGGTGAAATTCAAATTACAGATGCGCTACGTGCTCAAGCAGCACAACGTGCAATGTATGGCTTAAAGTTCTGCGGAAAACGTTTTGATGCAGGTAATAAAATTGATTTCTTAAAGACAAATATTACTTATGCTTTGGAGCGTGAGGATTTGCGTGAACCTCTAGCAAAGTTTATTATTGAAACAGCTGAGCAGCTAAAGAAAAAATTATAAAACAAAAATTGACGATAATAGTCAGTCACAAAAGTTTGTGATGAGGAGCTAGTAATGAAGCTGGGGATATTTGGTGGAAGCTTTGATCCCGTTCACAATGGACACCTTGAGCTAGCCCGTATTGCAAAGGAGCAATTCGGGCTGTCAAAGGTGTTTTTTGTGCCGACCTGTGTTTCTCCGTTAAAGCCTAATGGTGCCGTTGCTTCTAATGAGGCACGGCTTACTATGCTCCAGCTTGCTATAGAGGCATTCGCTGACTTTGGTATTTGCACCTATGATATGGATAGAGGGGGTCGCTCATACACCATTGAGCTAATGCGTCATCTTAAGCAGGAATATCCAGAGGCTGAGCTGTTCTTTATAATCGGAGGAGACTCTCTTTCAACCTTGCATCGGTGGTTTTGCTGTCATGAGCTAGTAAAAGAGATTTCTTTTATAATTTTTTCTAGGGCAGGAGAGACTCTTTTATTTAATGAAGCATTTTCTTCAGAAGAAAAAGAAAAACTTCAGCGTTTTGTGGTGTCTAATTTTAATATGCCAGTTTCTTCAACAGAATTAAGGCAAGCTTTAGCTCAGGGTATTATGCCTCAAGGTGACTTTATACCGCAGTCTGTGGCAGAGTATGCAATAGCAAATAAAATTTATAAAAATTAGTAGGGAGTAGGGTATGAGTTGTGTAACAATAAATACAAATAAACTATTAGGCAAGATTAGGCTTATGAATTGTGTTAATAATGGGCCTGTTGGCTTGGCGGAAGACCCAGGACGAGGTAATTTTCAGACATATAAAAAGCTGAAAATACCATTTGCTCGCACACATGACTCAAACTTCTTTTCTGGCTATGGCGGACCTCATACTGTGGATGTAGGTGTAATCTTCCCTGATTTCGGAAAAGATGTGGATGACCCAGATGCTTATGATTTTCAGCTCACAGATGAGTATATTCAAAAAATAATAGCAGCAGGAACAGAGCCACTTTACAGACTTGGTGCGTCTATTGAGCATTGGTCTAAAAAATATCACACCCTGCCACCAAAGGATAATCAGAAGTGGGCAGAGGTTTGTGAGCATATCATTCGCCACTACACAGAGGGTTGGGCAAATGGATTTACCCATAAGATTAGATACTGGGAAATTTGGAATGAGCCAGATCTTGATGCAGAGGACTCAGATAATAAAAAATGCTGGGGTGGCACAAAGCTTCAATTTTTTGAGTTCTATAAGACGGTTGCTCTTCATTTAAAGAAATGCTTTCCTCACTTGAAAATTGGAGGTCCCGCACTTGCATGGGATAAGGCTTGGCTTGATGATTTTCTAAAAATGATGTCTGGTGAGGGTTGTGAGGAAAAGCGTGTGCCGATAGATTTTATTTCTTGGCACAGGTATATGCGTAATCCATGGGATGTCCAAGAGGATGCAGATATTGTTGAAGCCATCATGAAGAAATATGGTTATGAAGCTGCGGAGAGCCATTTAAATGAATGGAATTATGTCCGTGGCTGGGCAACAGAGGCTTTTAATTATTCCATTGAAACAATAATTGGGATGAAGGGAGCTGCCTTTACATTAGCAGCTATGATAGTTGGTCAGAATGTTAATAAGCTTGATATGATGATGTACTATGATGCACGTCCTACAGGAATGAATGGGATTTGGGATCTCTATTTATATCGTCCGCTAAAGACATATTATAGCTTTGAAGCCTACAATAAGCTTGCGGAATATGGCACACAAATTGAAACTACAACAGATGACAATGATGTGTATGTTTTGGGTGCACGTAGTGCAGACGGCAAGGTATGTACTGTATTTTCTCATTTTGTTGAAGAGGATACAAATGCACAACCAAAGACTGTTCGCATAAGCATTGATTCAGTAAATAGCAATCCTGTGAGCTATTTACTAGATGAAGCAAATAACCTTGCAGAGGTGCCTCTGTTAACTAAGTGTGGAGAAAATACATACGAGTTAACCCTGGCTCCAAATACAGTAGCAATGGTAGACTTTATCTAAAACCCGCAGTAAGCAGCGCGAGCGTGATGGCTTGCGTGGTGGCTAAAAGTGCGAAGGGTAGGGACGCAGAGAGCGCAGAGGATGCTGGGGTGCGCTGAGCTCGTGTGGTGGCTTGTGTGGTGGTTCTGGGAGATACGCCAGCGCTTGTTGTTGGCTGTTGTTGCTCTCGTTGGAGCAGCACCAACTGCCAATCGCTGGTGTGTACGGCCCACAAGATCATTGAGTATGGGAGCGTACGTAAGCGTGATGCCTAAACGTCTAACGTCTCTCGTCATACGGGTCTCGTCTCTCGTCTCACGTCTCATGTCCCAGAGCGCGTGTCAACGCGTGGAGGGAGTTTAATGTCTATCTGTCTAATCGTCTGGCGGTGATTGTCTAAACGTCTTATCGTCTTTGGGTCGTACAACCGTCTAATTGTCTAATCGTCCCGGACGGAAGCGAAAGTGCGAAAATAAAATGTTTTAGCGCTTAGGGGACCTTGGGGACATAGGAGACCTTGGGGACAAATTTATTAAAGCGCTAGAAAATCTTGCTCTCTTGTCGCCAATGTTACCTATGTCCCCATTGTCTCCACCTAAAATAGAGAGCAAAGATGAAATTGTGCTACACATATTTCACATAAGTGTGATGCCTAAACGTGCGAAGGGAAGGGACGCACTTTTAGCCACAACGCAAGCCATCACGCTTGCCCCATTTGCCGTCAAAATGGGGCGCATTTGCTTTGCCTAATCACCGTACGAAAAAATAGAAGTTTAATTGAATAAAAGGTATTATTATTGTTGACATTGAGCAGTAAATTTAGTACTCTATACCAAGTTTTTTAACACGGAAAAGAATTTAGTTGTTCTATAGGAACTTATAGATAAGGGAATAATAAACATGAGCCAGCACAGCAGTCTAAAAGGATCAAGCAAAATTGTTATGCGTCGCAATGTTCTAAAGCGCCATGAGCGCGTTGAGCTAATGCGCAAGCGCGGTCAGTGGAAGGACGAGGAAGGCCGTGGCTACGGTCTCCCAAAGACTAAGCCTGAGGAATAATTTTACTTTTGAATATTCTGATCCAAGCACCACCGGATACGTTCTTGCGTTTTTCCGTTGGTGCTTGTTGTTTTTATAATATATCATTTTTCATGTCAAATTGAATTTGGGTCGTTTATGAAGCTAAGATATATTTTGCCAATATTTTTTATAACAATCGTGTGCTCAGCAGCATATGTTGAGGTCACAGGAGATAAGGTTAATTTGCGTTCTGCAGCAGGTATGCCTAGCGATGTTGTGGGGCAAGTTAATAAAGGTGATTTGTTGGAGCTTCAGGGCAGTGTGGCAGATCCATGGGTTAAGGTAACACCTCCTAAGAGTGTGGATTTGTGGGTTTCTAGCCAATATGTGGAAAATGGTGTAGTTGTTGGGAATCGTGTTCGCGTGCGGGCTGGTGCTAGCGTCAATTATAAGGATGTAGGGATAATTGAAAAGGGCACAAAGGTTGAGGTTAGAGGCAAGGTTGGAGATTGGACTAAAATTGCACCCCCTAGTACAACTAGTGTTTGGATAACCAATGCCTATGTTAAAGCCGCTAGACAAGCAGAGGAGCCAGTTAAGTCTCAACCAGCTGTTAAGAGTCAGCAACCTATAGAAAAGAAGCAACCTCAAGTAGAGACAAAGCCAGAGCCAGCTTCTAAATTGCAGCCAGTGGTGCAGGCTCCGGTTGTTGCTAAGCAACCACCTGCTGTTGCCAAGCAACCACCAGTTGCTAAACAACCATCTGCTGTTGCAAAACAACCACCAGTCGCTAAAAATAAGCCTTCCTCTAATGTAGATGAATCAAAGAAGGTGCGTAGAACATTTTTTGATACAAAAAAGGAGAAAAATGACTCTCTAATAGGTCCAGCAAAGGTGCCTCAGTCAAAGCTTAGAGATGATTGCAATCAAGCAGTGACAGCTTCTTATACTGGTCGCCTAGAAGTCGCTCCAAAAAATGCACCAGCTCGCTTTCGTCTAGTTCGTGATGTTCCTGGCTCTCGTTTGACAGAAACAGAGTGCTATATTATTGGTAACGCAACACAATTAAATTCAATAAAAGGACAAAGCTTTACCTTTGAGGGTCCTGTCTATTGGTTTAAAGGAACAAGTGTTCCTACAATATACACGCAAGCAATTATTAAGGTGCGCTAATGAAAGTAGATGTGGCAAAATCGGCTGGCTTTTGCTGGGGAGTACGCCGTGCTGTAGAACTCGCCCACAAAACTGCAGAAAAATTTGGAACAAAGGTTTTTACAGACGGGCCATTGATTCATAATAGTGCAATGATGCAAAAACTCGAGGAGGGTGGCGTAAGTGTTTGCAAAGACCCTGCCACATTGCCTGAAAATTCTGTGTTAATTATACGTGCTCACGGTATTCCGCCAGAACGCCAAAAATTTTTAGAAAGCTTGCCAATTCAATTAGTTGATGCAACTTGTTTGGATGTGCGCCGCATTCATAATGTAATTTCTAAATATGCGGAGCAAGGATATTTTTGCATAATCTTAGGCGATAAGGCACACGCAGAGGTAATTGGACTTATGGGGTATGCAATTTCTGGAGAAGCTGTGGTTAGCTCAGCTGCTGAGGTTGCTGCGATTGATAATAAAGGGAAGCCTGTGTGTCTTGTTGCTCAGTCTACACAAGCTCAAGCTCTGTTTGATGAGGTTGCAACAGCAGTTAAAGCACGGTTTGGTGAGGCAGCTGTGATTGAGAATACAATTTGTAGAGCAACACAATCTCGTCAAGGAGAGCTAAAGACATTGGCTGCGGCTGCAGATGCTTTTGTTATAGTTGGCTCCCCTGAAAGTGCAAATACGCAGCGCTTGGCTCTTCTTGCAAAGGAGCTTTTGCCGACATACGTGGTGGATTCTCCTGAGCAATTAAATGCTGCCGAGCTATCACAATATAAACATATTGCAATTAGTGCAGGTGCTTCAACTCCAGATTTTACAATTAAAGGCGTTGAAAAGATTATTCGTGACCTTGATTAAATTTAAAATATATAAAATTGGGCAATAAAAGATGAAGATTTTAAGAACAAAGCAAGAGGTTTCTGCTTGGGCAGATGAACAGCATAAAAATGGTTTAACAGTTGGACTTGTTCCAACAATGGGATATTTGCATGAAGGCCATCTTTCTTTGATGCGTATTGCAAAGAAAAATTCAGATGCCGTGATTGTCTCTATTTTTGTTAATCCAACACAATTTGGCCCTAACGAGGATTTTGAAAAATATCCACGCGATGAAAAGCGAGACTTTGCACTTTGTGAAGCAGAGGGCGTTACAGCTGTGTTTGCTCCAGAATCAACAGAGATGTATCAAGGGGATAGCTCAGTTGTTCTTCAGGAAAATAAGCTTTCTAAGGTGATGTGCGGTATTTCGCGTCCAATACATTTCTCTGGCGTATTAACTGTTGTAAACAAGCTTTTCAACATAAGTAGGGCAGATGTGGCAGTGTTTGGACAAAAGGATGCACAGCAGCTAGCAATTATTCGTAGAATGGTTCGTGATTTGGATATGCCAATAAAGCTAATAGGTGCTCCAATTGTGCGTGAGTCAGATAATTTGGCAATGAGCTCACGTAATACATATTTAACAGCAGAGGATCGAGCAGCTGCATTAAATATTTCCAAGACTCTATTAGCACTTCAAACAGAGTGGAAGCAAAATGAGAGTTGGACCACTCAGATTGTAAAGCAACGCATTACCGATGGCATAGAAGGTGGTTCAAATGGTTATGTGAAGCTAGAGTATATTGCTATAGTTGATGCAGATAATCTTGAGGAGCGTCCAGCAGAAGCTCAGCTAATGAGCAACACGCTTGTGGCTATTGCGGCACAGGTTGGTAAAACCCGCTTAATAGATAATGTTGTTTTATAAACAAAAATAGATAATAAAAAAAGGCGTCATTCGGAACGCCTTTTTTATTGAATTATGTGGAGTAGTTGATGGAGCAGTGTACATGCTTGTGATACGCTTGCACCACATTAATAATGAACCTTGCTACTCGGATTAGTTCTGTCACCACAATCTATTCATAGATGTTATCAGCAGAAGGGAAAACACCATTCTCCACTTCTTCCATATATTGCTTTACTGCAGAGATCGCTTCCTCGCGCATATTTGCATATAGCTTAACAAATTTTGGGAGCTTGCAACCATTCATTCCGAGCATATCAGAAATAACAATAATTTGTCCATCGGTGGCAGCACCTGCACCAATCCCAATGACAGGAATATCTACGCTGGATGTAATCTTTTCTGCAAGCCCAGATGTGGCACACTCGATAACTACGCAAAATGCACCAGCTTCAGTTACTGCTTTTGCATCAGCCATTATAGAAGCAACCTCTTCCTCGGTCTTTCCTTTATAAGCATAACCAGATTGCTTTATGTTTTGTGGTAGCATCCCAATATGTGCCATAACAGGTATGCCATTTTCAACAAGCTTTGAAATTAATTTAGCTCTACAAACCCCACCTTCTAGCTTCACAGCATCGGCGCCAGCTTCTTGAATAAATCTGCCAGCATTGCGGATGGCTTCCGTTTCGTCAATCTGATATGAAAGGAAAGGCATGTCTGCAACAACTACTGCATTCTTGCAGCCCCTACGCACCGCCTTAGTGTGGTGTACCATTATGTCCATTGTTACAGGGACAGTAGACTCAAACCCAAGTGCGGTTGGTCCAAGTGAATCGCCTACTAAAATAAGAGGGACTCCTGCTGTATCTGCAATACTTGCCGTAATTGCATCATAGGCGGTAATAGTAGCAAATTTTCCTTTACCCTTAAGAGCTTTTATTTTTTTTGGTGTCCATGCTGTCATAATATGTCCCCTTAAATAGAAGAGAGAGGAATTCTCTTTCTTAAATATGTTGGCTCATCGAGATTTTCTCCTCTGTATACAATCCCTTGAGTTCCTCTAAATACTTCACAAAGCGGAGAATTTGTGTTGGTTTGTGGAGTAACAATTTTTTTGTAATCTCCAATTGAGCTCATTGCTTGTGTAGGCTTGCTAATGTGTTCTATTGTTGCCTCTGGAATTGAGGCATATTGCTCTACCCAGTTTTTAAATAGTAATGTGATGATTTCAATGGAACCATCTAAAGTTGGATCTATTGCGGTGCCAAGAGCAATTGAGGTGTCTTGAGGTAGCTGTGTTGTCAAGCAGGATACAATTTCACTGATTTCATTTAAACGTAAATCTGTGCCACCATAAACGCCGACAATGGCATGCTTGATATCATTTGAATGAACATTAACGCCTGTGTTACCACTTAATAATTGGGGTATTACCTCTTGCATTCGAGTTTCACCATAGGCAATTCCTTTTGATAGATAAAACTGTCCACGACCCTTTTTTGTGCAAGAGAGTAGGGTTGCTAAATCAAGATTAATGTAGCCTGGCTTTTTAAATAATCTCCAAAGCATTGTAATGCCAGAAATAATATGCTCTGAAGATTCCTCCATTGCATCATATAGTGATACTTCTGTTTGTGAAAGAAGAGAACCACAAAGATCGTCATTTTTAAAAAAGCAATAAATATCAGCTAATTCGCAAATATTTTTTACGGCAGTATTTGCAATTTTGTTTTTTTCACTTCCTTCTATTGAAAAAGGAAAAACAATAAAAACCATAGTAGGTATTGATAAACTGCGTGCTACTTGTAAAAGAGCTGGCGTAATTGTAGAGCCAGTGCCTCCTCCAATGCCTGTGACCACAATAGCTAAAGAGGTTTCTGCTTTTTTTAAATTCTTGCGTAGCTCTGATTGGATATCATTCGCAGTCATTCTCGCTGTTGCAATAACTCCTCCTGTGCCAAGTCCATCAAAACGATTTTGACCAACAAGTAGAGTTTTGCAATATGGCGACTGCTCTTTATTTTCAAGAGCAATTGAATCGGTATCAATGCAAATTGCTTGCATTTGGTTTTGTATTGCTGCTTGATATGCAATATTTGATCCGCATCCACCGATACCAAAAATTGTAAATTTTTCTAGCATAGCTTATTTGAATTTATTTGTTGTTGGGGAAAATGATTACTTCGTTAGAATATTAAGATTTAGCCAAATATCTTTTGGAAGATTTTTTTTATTTTATTATCTGACCTCTTCTTCCGTTCCTCTAAAATAGCCTCTTTAGTACAACATTCAGCAGCACCAATTAGAGGCACGTATGCTGTGGTGTTTGCACCTGGTTTGATTAGATTTGCAGGGAGTGGAGGGTTGGCAATCTTGCATGGGCGTTCAAAAATATTGCTTGTAAGAGTGGTTAGGTTATTTAATAATGCCCCTTTTCCACAGATGACAATGTTTGTGATTGCTTCGATAAGATTATCCCTGCTAATATACTCATGGATGATGCGTAGGGTCTCGTCCATTCTGGCATTGATTACACGAGAGAGATCGCACTGATCAATTACTTTGTTTGTGAAATCTTGTTGATATTCAAGCAATTGGTGCTTTGAAATTATTGTTGCAGAGCCATACTGGCGCTTTAATGTCTCAGAGATTTTTGCAGTAGTTTTAAAGGCACAGTGAATATCGTTGGTTATATGATCTCCACCGATAGGAATGCCACCTACTGCACGAGGATTTTTGCCTACATATGCAGCCCAAGTTGTTGAGCCACCTCCAAAATTAATTACAAGCACACCTTCTTCGCGTTGCTGTGGTGTTGTTGCACCAAGTGCTGAGCACAAACCAGAAATATATACCTTTTCGTAGTCAAGAGAGCAATCCTCAAGAGTGTTTAATATGTTCTCGATTCTATTTTTATCTACATGTAGGCGGATTAGATTTGTGTGGATTGATTGTGCCGTCATGCCAATTGGGTTGTCCACTCTTTGTGTTCCATTTAGCATGTAATCCAGCAGAATGTCTTCCACAATGAAACGATCTTCTTGTAGGTGTGTGGTTTTTGCATTTTGCAATGCATTATGAATATCACCATGCTCTATGACGGCATTGTTGCTTTGAAGCGTTTGCATGCCAGAAATTTGCTCGCAATCAATATTACCACCAGAGTAAATTAAATTTACTGAGCGTATTTGTATATCACCACCACACATTAGGGAGAGGGATTTTAGTGCAGTTTTTATAGAAGTGATTGTGTTGTCTTTATTGACAATTTCACTTTTTTTTACACCGGTATTTACGGCTTCAGCCATAGCAATTATCTTATAAGATCCATTTTCATTTGGCTGAATTACTATCCCTCGGGTATATGAGGTGCCGATTTCAAGAATGACGCTTAATTCCATAAAATTTCAAAACCGATTGGGGTGTTTATCAAAAATGATGCTTGTTCACTACATTTGTGCAAAATGAGCTCTACTTTCTTTTACAAGAACAATAATTTTAGAAAGAGGGCTATTGCCTCCTTTAATCATGGCATTTACTGCAATTTCTATTCCTTTTGAGATTAGCTGTTCATCAGTAAGCTCTTCCCACGCAATAAAAATGTTTTTGTTTTTGTTTGTACGTAGAATTATGTAAATTTCATTGCTAGTATCAATTTGCGTAATGCTAAAGCTTGGGTCTATTATTGTATTAAATTTTGTAATAATATCTAATGCCAATTGTGCTTTTGAATTTAATGTATCGCCAGGACGTAGAAGAACTGCTTCTTCATCAAGTAGTATTGGTATTGTTTCAAAAATATCGGAGGTGGTATTATGCTTTGTTGCCATAAATACCTTACCCGTATCGTCAGTTACATATAGCAAGTTCTCGGATAGGCGCATTATTGGCACTCTATGAGAGATGTCAACATAGACAGTTGATGGAAGCTTTTTTTTAATTTTAACGCTACGAATGTGATGAAGCTTTTCTTCGATTATAGAGCTTGTTTTCTTGGCGTTAAAGCTAAAAATATTTTTCCCATTTGCTATGTTGTAGGATTCTAATAGACTTGAAAGGTATTGTTTGTCATTATCAAGATTTATTGTTTTTATCTCAAACTGTTCGCCATTGACGATTAAAAGCTGATAAAGAACAATTAAACCAATGAAAAAAGCAACAGTAATCACCCCGCCGATGATGTTTCTTGTTTTTTGTCTTAGTCGCATTTTGCCTCCTCTATAACCATAGAGCAAAGCTCCTTAAATGAAATTCCTGCACGTGCGGCAGCCTTTGGAAGTAAGCTTGTTTCTGTGCAGCCAGGAATAGTATTAATTTCAAGACAATAAGGCTTGCCCTCAGGAGATATTCTAAAGTCTACGCGTGAAAGAGTGCGTGCATTAATTGCGTTAAAAGCAAGTAGTGCTTGCTTGGATGCCTCTTCAAGAATTGGTAAATCCTCAGGTGCTTCAACAAATACATATTCTGTTGTGCCACCAGATTGATATTTCGCTTTCCAATCATACCATTCATCCTTTGGCTTAATCTCAACAGCAGGTAAGACCCTGCCACAAACGATTGGAATGCTCCATTCTCTGTCAGGAATATATTCCTCAACAAGCACCTCTGGATTATATTGGCGAGCTAGCTCAACGGCTGGCTCAAATTCTTCTATTGTTTTTACGATTGATACGCCAACGCTTGATCCTTCTCGAGGTGGCTTTACAACAACTGGGAGTGGAATCTTTGGCTCAGAATAATTTGCTTCGGTTGCCTCAATTACATAACCATTTGGAATAGTTACGCCATTATTAGCAAAAGCCTTTCGGGAAAGTATTTTGTCAAACCCAATTTTAGATGCTGCCTCGTTGCAACCAGTGTATGGTATGCCCATCTCAGTTAGTTGTTTTTGTACAGCACCTCCTTCACCAAAAGCACCATGCAATGCAATATATACAGCATCTGTGCCTTGTGGCAGTGTAAAGGAATTGTCTTCCTTTGATAGCTCAACAGGGATTGCCTCGTAGCCAGCCTCGCTGAGCCCTTTAACAATAGCGGCACCTGTACGGAGTGAAATATCAGCTTCGCTTGATTTGCCGCCCATTAAGACAGCAATTTTTTTATAATTTTGTGGCATTGTCTAAATCCTTATTTGTAGGCAGGAAGCAAGGCTCCATTTTCGGTCGAAAGCTTCTTGGAATAAGCTTCTGCTGCCTCTGCAGCACATTTGCCTATGAAGGTTGGTGATTTAAATAGAGAAAAGAAACTGTCTTCGGTTGCATATTGGTAAATGCAAACACTTGGGTTGTTGTCAGCGTAGTTCTTGCTAAACCAATTAACAACATCATCAAAGTAACCAATCTGATCAACGAGTCCATGCTGCAATGCCTCATCTGCTAGCATAACTCTGCCATCAGCAATTGCACGAACCTTTGTTTCTTCCAAATTTCGTCCATCAACAATTAGTTGAACAAATCGGTCATTGAGCTTATTAACCATTGCCTGTAGCATAGCTTCTTCCTCAGGTGCAAGAGGGCGGAGTGGGTTTAGAAAATCCTTTGTCTTGCCAGATTTAATTGTTACAGGTGCAATGCCAAGCTTTTGTGCTAGCTCAGTGGCGTTGATGCTTGAAATAATTACACCGATAGAGCCTGTCATTGTGGTAGGGTGTGCAAAGATGTAATCTGCTGCAGTTGAAATATAGTATCCACCAGAAGCAACTGTATCACCCATTAGAATAACAACCTTTCTATTAGGCTTTGCTGCTCTGAAATCCTTTAGAGCCTTCCAGATTATGTCGCTATCAGTGACGCCACCACCAGGAGTTGATAAATCAAGAATAATTCCGTTGCAAATAGGATCATCGGTTGCCTTTTTAATTTGCTTTAAAGCATAATTGGCAGAAGAAAAATCTGTACTAAAGAAGGATTCTTCTCCACTGTTTAGCATGATTGGTCCACGAAGCTTGATTTTTGCTATAAATATGTCAGAGTCGCAATTTCCAGTTAAGGCAATTCTATTATAATTTTCAGGAATGGCTGTTACCCTAGGATTGGAATAAGTAATGTTGCTTGTAACAGAATTACCAATGAATGTTGTGATTACAATAGCTACTATGAATGGGAATAGTAGTGCCAATAAGCAACCTGAACCACAGCCTATGGCCCAATATTTGATGCGGCTAGGTTTTTTTTCGCAAACTGTAGCCTTTGGCATAGCGTTAGCCTCTGGGCCAACAGGAGGTGGAGGAGTAATAGGAGATTCGTTTAAAGGATTGTTCATAGATTATTTTTTTGTTTGTGTTGGTGGTTTACGATTTAAAATAGCGAGAGCTAATTTTAGGTCTGCCCATGCAGCCTTTTTAGTAGCGATAAAACGAAGCAAATTTTTGGGGTGATATGTTGGAATACAAGGTTTTTCAAAGAGTTGATATCTTAAACCATGGATATTAGCAACAGGAGATTTTGTTTTTAACAAAAGCTTTGCCACTTCATCGCCCATAAGTATAATGACTTTAGGTGAAACTTGAGTTAAAAATTCTTTTAGTCGATTAACTTGATTCTCAATAGCAGGACCAGTAAAATTTCTTGAAGGCTCTTCAAAGATATTGAGTATGATGTACTCTTGCTCATTAAGTCCCATAGCCGCAATCATTTTATCTAGTAAGACACCTTGTTCTCCAGAAAAAGCTTTTTCTTCAATGCCAGCATCATAAGATGGTTCATAACCAATGAAAGCATACAATGGGTTAATTGCTGTGCCGCGATATTTTTTATAAAGAGTTTGCAAGGAAGCTATTGGGGTAGCATGTGGAATAGCTGTTTTTGTAGAGGAGCCTTGCTGAGAAGGTACTACTGCCTGCTGTGCAACGTTTTGTATTGTGTTTTGTATGCTAGGAGTAGTAGAATTTTGTGGCACAGTGAGGGTAGCAGCAAGAAAATCGTTAGCTATGTCTTTATCTATTGCAACATATCTACGACCTGCCTGCAGCTCATTTTTTACATGATTAATAACATCATCAATTGCAGAAATTATTGTATCCAAAATCACTCCTTATAATATATATGGTTATGGTATCATAAAAAATAAAACTGGGCAAACAAAAATTCGTTTAGTATAAAGCCAAATTTGGGATGTTAGTTTGTAGAAAAGAAATTCAAAAAAACGCAATTTTTTTTTGAATTTGTGCTTTAATTTGGTTTAAAAATATAGTATTATTAATGGATAATTTTTTAGCGATTTTAGCGTTTATCGAAAGAGTAAATAAAAATGGATAAGAAAATAGCAGTATTTGCAGGTCAGGGTGCACAGGCACCTGGTATGGGTAAGGATTTAGCAGCAGAGCATCCAGAGTGTGCAGCATTGTTTGCTGAGGCAGATGATATTCTAGGCTTTAAGCTATCAGACATTTGCTTTGAAGGTCCTGCTGAGGAGCTAACAAAGACAAATATTTGTCAACCAGCAATTTTTGTTATGAGTGCTGCATGCTACACAGCATTGAAGAAAATCAAGCCAGAGGTTAGCTTTGATGCAATGGCTGGCTTGAGCCTTGGTGAGTGGACAGCTCTTTGGGCTGCAGGTGCAGTATCCTTTGCTGACACAGTAAAGCTTCTTGAGGCACGTGGTCGTTTTATGCAAGAGGCATGTGAAATGCAGCCATCTGGTATGGTTTCAATCCTACGCGTTCCTGCAGCAGTTGCAGAGGAGATTGCTGCAGAGACAGGTTGCCATGTTTCAAACTATAATACAGCAGAGCAGACTGTTATTTCTGGAACCAAGGAGCAGGTTGCTGCAGCTGAGGCATTAGCTGCAACAAAGGGTGCTCGTGCAATGGTTCTTCAGGTAGCAGGTGCTTATCACTCACAATTTATGGCTCCAGCTGCAGAAAAGCTAGCAGAGGTGCTAGCAGCAGCAAATATTAATGCTCCAGCAGTGCCAGTTATGTCAAACTTCACAGGTAAGTATCATGGCACAACTGAAGAAATCAAGCAGGCAATGCTACAACAGATTTGTGGCAGTGTCCGTTGGCAGCAAAATGTTGAAGCATTGGCAGCTGATGGTGCAACAAAGTTTGTTGAGTTTGGCCCAGGCCGTGTTCTAACAGGCATGATTAAGCGCATTGCTCCAACAGCAGCTCTATACAATGTTGGTAATGTTGCTCAAGCAGCTGCAACAGCTGAAGCACTATAATCAAAATGATAATTTAAATACATTATATTCACAATTCGAAAGGTAATTACACAATGAGTACAGCAATTGTAACAGGCTCTGCACGTGGTATTGGTAGAGCAATTTGCGAAAAGCTAGCAAAGGATGGCGTTGAGAATATCGTTGTTTGCGATGTTAAGGCAGAGTGGTGCGAGGAAACTGTAGAAGCTGTTAAGGCTCTAGGTGCAAATGCAATCGCAATGGAAATCAATGTAGCTGATGGTGCAAGCATTGAGGCTGGCGTTGATGCTATCATTAAGCAATTTGGTGCTATCGATATTTGCGTAAATAATGCAGGTATCACACGCGATGGTCTTCTAATGCGTATGACAGAAGAGGATTGGGATTCTGTGCTAGATATCAATCTAAAGGGTGCATTTCTAATGACAAAGGCTGTTTCTCGCAATATGCTTCGTGCACGCAAGGGTTCAATTATCAATATTGCATCTGTAGTTGGCCTAATGGGTAATGCAGGTCAGTGCAACTACTCAGCATCTAAGGGTGGTCTTGTTGCTTTAACAAAGTCAGCTGCTCGTGAACTAGGTGCTCGCGGTGTTCGCGTAAATGCTGTTGCTCCTGGCTTTATTAAGTCCAAGATGACAGATGTTCTAACAGATGATGTAAAGAACCGTATGCTTTCTGTAATCCCTATGGGCAAATTTGGTGAGGTTGAGGATGTTGCTAATGCTGTAGCATTCCTAGCTAGCGATGCTGCTGCCTATATCACTGGTCAGGTAATCAGTGTAAATGGCGGTATGCTAATGCCATAACCAAAATATTTAATCTTTTTTACGCTGAATTTGTGCGCTTATGCGTAAATTCGCAATTAAACAATAACAACTAACAAGTCAAGGACAAATACCATGACACTAGAAGAAAAAGTAAAGACAATCATCTGCGAAACTCTATCTCGTGGCGCAGAGGAAGTAACTCCAGCAGCAGACTTCATCAATGACCTAGGTGCAGACTCTCTAGACCTAGCTGAGCTAGTTATGAAGATTGAGGACGAGTTCAAAGATAATATGGCTGGCGAATCTATCCCAGAGGAAGATGTTGCAAGCCTAAAGAGCCTCGGTGCAATCGTTGAGTACCTAAAGTCAAAGGGCGTTCCAGCTGAGCTATAATTTAGCTTTTAAGCTATCACCTTTTGTATAATGAGGTAATACTTATTTGGAGCAGAGTGTTCTTACACTCTGCCTCCATTCGGATTTCCCGGTAAGACAGTGATGCTGGGCAAAAAAAGATCACTGAAAACAATAACAAAAATTAACTTAAAAGATTTAAGGAAAAAAATATGAAGCGTGTAGTAATCACCGGTATGGGCGTAGTTTCTCCTCTTGGCTGTGAGCTAAATACATTTTGGAATCGTCTTGTAGAGGGTACAAATGGAATTGGCACAATCACAAAGTTTGATGCAACAGAATTCCCAGTAAAGATTGCAGCTGAGGTTAAGGATTTTGATGCTAATGCATTTATTGATCCAAAGCAGCAGCGTCGTATGGATCCTTATACTCACTACGCAATTGCTGCTTCTCGTATGGCTGTACAGGATAGCGGAATCAATTTCTCAGAAGAGAATCCATGGCGTTGTGGTTGCATTGTTTCTTCTGGTGTTGGTGGTATTTCAACAACAGAAAAGGAAGTGCGAACCCTTTTAGAGCGTGGTCCTCGCCGTGTTTCTCCTTTCTGCATCCCTCAGATCATCGTTAATATCGCTTCTGGTATGGTTGCTATTGAGCATGGGCTAAAGGGCCCTAACTATGCAGTTGTTTCTGCTTGTGCTACTGGCCTACATAGCATTGGTGATGCAATGAAGGCTATTAAGTATGGTGAGGCAGATGTAATGCTAGCTGGTGGTGCTGAGGCTGCTGTTTGCCCAATTTCTATTGCTGGATTTGCTGCAATGCATGCTCTTTCAACAACAAATGATGACCCAACACACGCTTGCCGCCCATTTGATAAGGAGCGTAACGGCTTTATTATGGGTGAGGGTGCTGCTGTGCTTGTTCTTGAGGAGTATGAGCATGCAGTTAAGCGTGGTGCAAAGATTTATGCAGAGGTTGGTGGCTTTGGTGCTACTTGCGATGCTTACCATATGACTGCTCCAGCTGAGGGAGGCGAAGGTGGCGCTCAGGCAATGATTATCTCTATGGAGTCTGCAGGAGTAAATCCTGACCAGATTGGCTATATAAATGCACATGGTACTTCTACTCCAATGAATGATCGCATTGAAACAGCTGCTATTAAGAAGGCTCTAGGTGAGGATAATGCTCGCAAGGTTTCTATTTCTTCTTCTAAGTCTATGACAGGTCATATGCTTGGTGCTGCTGGTGCTCTTGAGTCTGTAGTTTGTGCTCTTGCATTGAAGAATGGTGTTATCCCTCCAACAATTAACTACCAGAATCCAGACCCAGATTGCGATTTGGATTATACTCCAAATGCAGCTCGCGAGAGAAAGATTGATTTCTGCTTGAACAACTCTCTTGGCTTTGGTGGTCATAACGCTTGTGCTCTATTCAAGCGCGTATAATTAAGTTAATTCTTAATCAAAACCTAGGTCTTCCTACAATGGGTAGAAAATCAAAACGCACCAAGTCCCAGGTAATTGGGAATGGAGCAACACAGCAAACGCCAGATTTTAGCAATCGCACAATTAAGCGATTGCCTCAGTATCTGCGTTTATTGCGTCAGATGCAGGACAAAGGTGAGTCCTTTGCATCTGCCGCAGTAATAGCTCATGAGCTAATGATTGACCCTATTGTTGTCCGTAAGGATTTGGCAGGCACAGGTGTAAGTGGTAAGCCACGTATAGGCTTTCCTGTAAATGCATTAATTCTTGCTATTCAGCGTTTATTAGGCTGGAATCTTGAGATGAATGCAATTCTAGTTGGTGCAGGCCGTCTAGGTTCTGCACTACTAGGTTATCCTGGTTTTTTGAAGCATGGCTTCAAGATTGTTGCTGCTTTTGATAATCGCGAAGATTTACCAGAAAGCATTTCTGGTGTGCCAATTTATCCATTGGAACAAATGTCAGAGGTAGTAACCAAATTAAATGTAAGCATTGGTATTATTACTGTGCCAGCTGGTGCCGCTCAAAGTGCAGCAGATGGTTTAATAGCTGCTGGTGTGAAGGGTATTTGGAATTTTACCCCTATTTGCTTACACACACCTGAAAGAGTTAAGGTTCGTCATGAGGATTTGGCATCCTCTTTAGCTGTGCTTTCGCATAGCATTGTTACTGGAAACCTATAACTAAAATCGGCTTTCTCTTTGCATTCCACTGGCGTCTCGTGTTTCGCGTGCAGGAAGGGTATGGAGAAGCGACTTCCAGTCGCTTTGCGTGCGGTAGCACGCTTCAAAAGTGCGAAAAAGGGACGCTGCGACGCGGAGGACGCAGCGTACGAGATTAGACGCGAGAATGTAGAAAAACCACTCAACTCTACCTAAATTCTTCATTCTTCATTCTTCATTTATTATAATGGTGATGAAAAGCGAGAGGAAGCAAAGGGTTATCACCTTGCCACCTCTCGCCCCAGCAACACCGGGCGGCAGAGCCACCCTCTTCCCCACTGTCAAACTGTCAAACTCGCCCACTGTCAAACTGTCAAACTTTTCAATCCTTTTTTTAAAAATTCCTTGTGCATCACGCTCCGTATCTTAATAAACTTCTGTGCGAGCACACTAGTGGATGAGTTTTGCCAAATTGCTTCGAAAGAATAGCAATAGCCAAGGCAAAGCTCATTCCGCTAGTGTTTTTTTTCTGCGTCCCTTCTTCGCACTTTTAGGCACCACGTGCACCACGCAGGCAGGAGCGCTAGCTTGATTATGTGTTGGTGTTGCTGCCGCTCATTTGGGTGGCGTATAGCTCTGCGTAGAATTTGCTTCTGTGGAGCAGCTGTTGGTGCGTGCCCTGTGCTGTTATAAAGCCGTCCTCTAGCACAATAATCTTGTGGCAACGCATAGCCATTGAGATGCGCTGTGAAACAATGACGGCAGTTTTGTTTTCCATCACGCGAGTGAGTGTTTCTTGAAGCTTGCGCTCTGTTTTTGCATCAAGAGCAGATGTGCAATCGTCCAAAAGCAGGATGTCTGGGTTTGTAATGATTGCTCGTGCAATAGAGATGCGCTGGCGCTGTCCACCCGAAAGGGTTTGACCCTTCTCTCCAATAATTGTCTCATACTTTACTGGTAGGTTCATAATAAAGTCGTGGCAGTCTGCTGCCTTTGCTGCATCCATTATTTTTGATGGAAGTGAGTCTTGTGTGCCATAGATAATGTTGCTACGTACTGTGCCACTGATGATTTGAGCCTCCTGTGGTACGAGTGATATGTGTTTATGGAGGTCTTGCTGAGCAAATTCTGTTAGTGGTGTAGAATCAATTGTAATTGTTCCACTAGTTGGATCATATAAGCGGGCAAGAAGGTTGATTAGGGTGGATTTCCCCGAACCACTTGGGCCTATGATACATACCCACTGTCCCATTGGGATACTTAGATTGATGTTGGAAAGAACCTGCTTTGAGCTTGAATCATAGCTGAAGGAAAGATTGTTTGCGTAAATGCCTGAATTTATCTTTTCTGGGAATGGCTTTGCATCCTCTGCCTCTGTTAGGTAATTAGGATTTTCAAGTGTTGCAGAAATACGCTGAATTAGCACAAAAGTGCTGGCTATGTTACCGGCTGTAATGGCAAGTGTATATAATGGTGGGAAAAGGTTATTGCAAGCATCGCAAATAAACATCATGTCTCCGAGAGATATTTCGCTATTTAATACACGGATTGTTGCAAAAATAAATATTGCCTGCTGTGTAATCTGAGAGATTAGTAGTGCACTTCTATTGATGCTTGAATTTAGGCGGACATTTTGAATGCTATCGCGTGTGAGAATGGAGGAGAGCCTGAACATATTTATCATTTCAAGCTTTTCGCAGCCATAGGCGAAAATAGCCTTAATTGCATCTAGCTTTTGTGAAACAAGTCCCCATAAGCAAGCATTTGTGTGGCGAAGCTCACGGCTGATTTTTCTTAGGTATTTTCGTGATTTACTTCTTAATAGGAAGTACGGAACTGAAACAGCAAGAACAATCAAAGCACAGCGCCAATCAAGTACAAGCACAATTACAAAGCCAACAATTATCATTATTACTTGGCTAAATACAATGTTGATAATGTTGAGTAGGTCGGCTTGGATATTGTCAACATCTGAAATAATTCTTGCAAGCAATCTTCCTGGTGTAGTTGATTGATGATATTGGCTAGAAAGAGAAAGTATTCTTTCATGCAGGTCTTTGCGAATGTCAACAGTCATTTTTCTAGCAATGCCGTGTCGGACATTTGTTGCCACGCGCGATATTTCATTAAGAGCAACGAAGGTTGCAACATATACAATAAAGATAATAAATAGCTTTGTCCCTGCGTTTGGTGGGCGGCGTGAGGCCTTGTCCGCACGGAATTTTTCTGCCTGCTTTGCTTCTGTATGACGAGCTCGCTCCGTCATTGATGGTGAATCAGCACGAGAAATGGTTGTGTCGGTCCTGCGTTCCTGTGGGATAGGCTCAGTCTCTATGCGAAATTCCTCGTAATGTCTTTCCTGAACAACTGTTGGCTCTGGAACATTGATTACAAGTATGTCATCAATCACGAGCTTTGTGAAAAAGCCCATTATAAATACAGAGCATGAGGCTAGTGTGGAGAAAATCAGATAAAATGCTAGAGGTTTTTTGTAGGGATGAAGATACCGCATGTAGAATTTAAACATTAGCCGAAGAGGATTACTGTAGGAAAAATCCTCGCGTGCGGGACGGAATGGGGATATGCGAGACTCATAGCGTGGAGGACGCTTTTTTCTGCTGATTGCGGAGGTGTTTTCTTTTTTCATTTTATTCCTCCGCCTCTGAGTCGTCGAGTATTATACCTGCTCCAGAGTGCTTCTCGTAAAGCTCTCTATAGCGCCCGTTTTCTATCTGCATTAGCTCTTCGTGACTGCCTTGCTCAATAATGGTGCCTTTGTCAAGAAGTATAATTTTATCGGCATTTTTAATTGTGCTTAGGCGGTGTGCCACGATAAATGATGTCTTATTGGAAAGAAAGCGATCGAGAGCCTGTTTAATAGCTGATTCGGAGCGACTATCGAGAGAGCTTGTTGCCTCATCCATAATAAGGATTGTTGGATTTGCTAGAACTGCGCGTGCGATAGAAATTCGCTGCTTTTGTCCAACGGAAAGCTGCACATCTTTGTCACCAATGACAGACTCATAGCCGCGAGGGAGTGTCATAATTTCATTATGAATTTCTGCAATCTTTGCTGCGTTAATTACCTCATCCATAGTCGCTGATGGGCGAGCATAGCGGATGTTGTCTGCTATTGAGGTTGTGAAGAGGAGTGACTCCTGAAGCACAATGCCGAAAAGTGATTTCAGTGAATATTTGCTAATTTCGCGAATATCAACTCCGTCTATTGTGATGCTTCCTTCCTTTACGTCCCAAAAACGCATTAGAAGCGAAAGGATAGTGGTTTTTCCGCAGCCTGTTGGACCAACAAGGGCGATTGTTTCTCCTGGTTTAACGTGAAGATCAAAGCCACAGATGATTGGATGGCCTTCCTCGTATTCAAAATGGATATTATTGAAATCAACCTTACCAGAAACATTTTTGAGGGTAATTGGGTTTTCGGCTTCCTTTACCTGTGGCTCTTCCTCGAGAATTTCAAAGAGGCGGTCTGCTGCGATTCGAACATTTTGTAGGCGTTCTGCGAACATGGTGAAGCGGATAATTGGCCAAAAGAGCATATTTGCATATGCCACGAATGCGGTTACATCACCATAGGTGGTTGAGTTATTAAGAATCATCCCGCATCCAATAAAAAAGATTGCTGCATGGCCAAATTTTTGGAGTAGCTGTGCATTGAAGCTATTGTCTGAGGAGGCTTTCCAACCGTTATGTGCATAAATGGAAGCCGTATTTGTTTCTTCAGAGAAAACAATGTTCTCGCGTTCTTCTGCGCTATAGGTTTTGACGGTTAGGTTCGCTGAAAGGCGGTTTTGTACTCCAGAGGCAAGCCTATCTCCGGCTGTGCGGAAATTTTTCCAAGCCATGCGAATACGCTTCCTTAGGATGATAAAGTTTAGATAAAATAGCGATAAAACAATTATCAGTATTATGGAAAGGCGCCAGTTGATATAAAATGCTGCTGTGATTGCAAAGGTAGAGCAGAACAAATCTGCAATAATTTGAATTGAACCAGCATCAAGGATGAATAGCAGGGCAGTGGAGTCACCCATGATTCTATTGATAAGCTTACCGGTGCTATTTTTGCTGAAATAGCCCATGTGGAGATTGAGAAGATGCTTATATATGTCCATCTTTAGCTTCAAAATGAAGCGCTGACCAACAATGGAAACCCCCATCGACTGGATAAAACCGAGTAAAGCATTACATGTTGGTATTGCAATTGCAACGCAGGCAATGCCGAAAAGCTGCTCGCGTTTGTTTGCTCCAATAATATCGTTAATGATATATCGAGAAATAAGAGGAGGCAATGCTTGTATGATGGAAATTACTAGCATCAAAAGAATAAGCAAAAAGAGCTGCTTCTTAAATGGAAGCAGTAGCTTAAAGATTTTTGACATTGTGCCTTTTTTTGGGGCATTAGTGTCCATAGCTTATTCTAAATCCGTTTGGTTGCTAAAATAGTTTATGTGTGGCCCAGCAAAAAAAATTATGGCTCAAATATAAACTTCCAGAGTGATTGCTTACCGAGTAGTAGCTTTGCTCTTGCAGAGGTTCCTGGGCTTACTCCGTAGCTCTCTGGATCAAATTCGCAATATGCTACGCGATAATAGCTATCAGCAGTGCCTTCAACTACTCCTCGCAAATATGTGACCTTTCCATCAAACTTGTGAGGGATAATTCCACCGTAGGTGCCGAGTGTGAGGCGTAGAGGAGTGCCAACCTCAACCTTTTCTGCATATTTTTCAGGGATGCGTAGCTTTATGCAGTTTGCTTCTCCTTGGAAAATCTCGTAAAGCACCATATCTGTACGGAGCATTTCTCCAACATAGAAGCTGTAGCGAGTGACAGTTCCATCAATAGGAGCACTTATTGTGCGCTTCTTTAGCTCTGCTTGAGCTCTAGTTAGAGCCTCGCGCTGTGATTCCAGCTCCTGCTCAAGTACAGCAATCTGCTTATCTTCTAGGGTTAGATCCTTTGCTTTTGTAACGCGTAGAAATTCCTCGCACTTTTCAACTGCAAAGGTGTCCTCTGAAAGGCGGCGTCCTGAAGCCAATCCCTTTTCATATAGGCTTTTTGTTAGGGCAAGCTGTTCGTTTGCGTATTTAAGCTCTAGCTCTGCAAGCTTGATTGCGTCTGCATGTGCACGCTTGTTTTCAGTGGCTGTTGCCTTGCGCAGGGTTAGCTCTGCCTCTGCCTTGCTAACAAGCTTGCTTGCTTCATCAACGGCTGCCTGCTCAGCATCGGATTCAAGGTTTACCATTGGATCGCCTTTTTTCACAGTGTCGCCTGAGGAAACAAGAATTTCCGCCACGCGTCCACTTGTAGAGGCTCGAACATCTGCATATTCGGCTGTTGTGATATATCCTGTTGCAACTGCCTTGTAAGGAACTCTAATTAAAAAGCCGAGCGAAATGATAACTATCAATGATAGCGAAGTATAAAGCATTATTTTGTTTCTTCTTCTCACGTGCTCGTGCCTTGTTTCTGGTAAAACTCCACCAGCTTCAGTTCTGACGTTTCCCATACATTACCTCATTAAAAATAGTAGTTAAAATAAAATTACTTATTGCTCTTCATTTTGTTGATGGTGATAAGGTCCTTTGCCAATGTGCGAAGACCCTCTGCCTCGTCTGTATAACGCTTCATGCACTCATTACATTTGTCGCAAGAGGTTTCATAGCAATTTCTATGTACGCGAGAAGGGTACATCTGTTTAAAGGCTTCGTAGCATTCATCTGAGCAGAAGCAAAAGCGCTCTTGGGTTGAACCAAATGCTGCGTGTACAAGGTGGAATCCTTCGTTCTCAGGGGAGGTTTCTTTTCCGCACCATCCACAAGGAAGTGATAGGCGTTCTCTGATTGCACTTCTGCGGGCGGTGATTTCATTTTCACCCCATAGGTATTCAACCCATTCAACTGCAGATGCCGGCACGCGAGCAATTACAACCTCATTTTTTACAACTAGCACCTCTCCATTTTTGAGAACGTGGCAGCGTTCACCAAAAATTCCTTCGGTACGATTTTTTGTGTGAACGCAAATGGAGCCTTGCCTTGGAACAGAGTAGGAGTGCCAGCCGCATTCTTCGCAGATAGAAACAAATACGTTTTGATTAAGGGAAGCACCGCATTTTGGGCAGCGACCCTGCTGGAGTACGTGTAAACGTGAGACTGACTGAACCGCCGCAGAACGGATTTTGCGCTCTGCCTCTTCCTTGATTTTTGTTGTTGTGGTTTCCTCGTTGACAAATTCAAGGTCATTACGAAGCTTGTCGGTATCCTCATCAAATAGCTCAGAATCCTGGAGCTGATTTACAATGTCAGGAGTGAGTGGAGTTGCAGATTTTTTAGAAAATAGGTGTGAAAATGGGGTTTTCATATTGCTCCTTTTTTCTTGAAGCTAAAAAGTCCTCAGGCAGATTTTATTCTTCAGGTGGGTCTTTTATAATAATATTATTTAGAGGTGAATCACTAGAAAAGGTGTCGTATATGTATGGGGAAACACCAGAGGCTCTACAAAGCTCATTTGCAGAGAGAATTACCTCAAGTGCAATACTGTGCTTTCTACGAACTGCCATAGTTAAATCTTGCTGTGCATCAAGCACATTGCGTGAGGTTCCATCACCAATAGAAAAACGCTCATTTTCGGAGGCTAGCACCTTTTGAGCTTGCTCCAATGCCTTTGTGGCGAGAGCAAGGCGATTGCATGCGCTTGAGAAAGCAAGCTCAGCACGTTGGATGCGTAGCTCGCAAGCAATGGCCGTTGCATTCGCATCTAGGGTTTGGGTTTGAATATCCTGCTTAGCCTTGCGAAGCTTGTATTTAGAGCCATCTGAGCCAAGAGGAGTGGAGAATACAAGGCTCACATTGTAGCCAAATTCGTTTTCAAGAGAGTTGTCGTCATCCCAGCCGGCACCTACTTTTAAATCAAGCTTTGAGCGTTCCTGCTGGACAACGCTTTCGTGGGCGTGTGTTGCTGCTGCGATATTTGCTTCAGCAATTAAAAGCTCAGGCAATGAAGCGGATAGTCGGATGCCTTTAAGAGTAACAGGCGATATTTTGCTAATCTCTTCAGCCCAATTTGAGAAAAAACTAGAAACCTCTGCTGCGGGGATATTTACCAAATCAAGCTGATTAGTTATGCCGATTGCTTCAAGCAAAATGCGCTGCTGTAGCTGGATGTTTTGTTCTGCCTCATGCAGCTCTTCCTTTCGGATAGCTACCTCATATTCTGCAGGATAAACCTGATATTGAGCAATGTCCTTAAGAGCTGCACGGTGAGATGATTCTTCAACAAGCTTTTCTGCTCTAGTTACAGCATTTTTGATTTCCTCTGCGTCGATAATTGCAAAGCTGTATCTAGCGAAAGCATCAAATGTGCTTGCATAAGAATCAAGTAGCTTGAGCTTTTTTTCTGCTATTGTTTTTAGGTGAGCTGCATTAAGGGCATTTATTTTGCTCTTGTGAATAGCAAAGCCAGAATCCTGCATTAAAGGGATGCGTATGTAACCACCTGCTGTTGAGCTATCCTCCGCATTATCCTCGTTTGTGAAAATTTGGCGAACACCCAAGCCTCCATATACGCCACCGGCGATTGGGGATTCTACGCCAACGTGGTATGCAGTTGCAGAGCCATCATTGATAGAGGAAAAACCTGTTGCTGGTATGGAGTGTGGTGCTTCGCCATTTTCAACAGCAGCATTAAGGCTTGGTGTGTAGAATGCTGCTTTTTCGCCAGCTAGCTCAAGCCATGCTGAATGAGCTTTTGAAATAGAGCTTTTAAGAGATGGATTTGATGTAAGCATTTGCTTTAATATTAAATCAAGCTTACTTGCTTCTGGGACAAGACCAAGAAGCTTACTTGCGGACTGATCTGCCGGAGCACTTTGAGGAGTGGTGGCTTGTTCAGCAATAACGCATGTCGACAAGAAACACAGAGCCACGAGTACGGGCGTTAGTTTCGTTTTCATTGTATTCTGCTTTTGTGTTTACGAACAAAATATGGTTAATTAAACAATAGCAATATTTTACCTTCTTAATGAAACACAATTCAAGCAAAAATGAATAAGTTTTGCGTTAAATTTTAAAAAGATGCAAAAATTTTGAATATAGATGCACTTGCATGGTGACTAGAGGTGTGAAAGTGTTCCATAACCACATATGCAAAGTGTCATGGAACACGCAAAGGTTGCTGGGTTGCAGGGCTTGTGCGGTGGGGTATTTGCGTAATGGTGCTTATAATCGAGATATGGGTGTATTATTTTTTATAAAGATAATTTGCTTGCATATTTTTTAATATATTGTATAATTATGGTGCTTTTATAAATCACAAGGAGTTGCTATGGAACATAAAGAGAAGAAAAACGAAATTGTAATATATCAGCCCAATGAAACTATCCGCTTGGAGGTATGCTTAGAGAATGACACCGTGTGGCTGACGCAAACACAACTATGTAACTTGTTTGGTGTTGTTAAGTCAAATATTTCATCTATTCTTAAGAATATATTTGAAACTAATGAGTTGGATTCTTCGGCAATTGTTCAAAAAAATCGAACAGTTCAACAAGAGTCTGGACGTTTTGTCTCTCGCAATATTGAACGTTTTTCATGTGGATTTATGTTTGTCCTGTCAAAAGAAGAGTTGTGTGAACTGGTCACAAATTGTGACCGGTTTAAAAATTTAAAGCATTCCACGGTCTATCCAAAAGCATTCACAGAGCAAGGAGTTGCTATTAATCATGAAGAGAAGAAAAACAAAATTGTAATATACCAGCCAGATGAAACTATACGGATAGAGGTTGTTCTTCAAAATGAAATAGTGTGGCTAAATCAGATAAAGTTGTCTGCCTTATTTGATGTAGATAGAAGTGTTATAAATAGGCATATACGTAATATTTACAATAGTGGTGAACTGCATGAATCAGCAACTTGTGTAAAAATTGCACAAGTTCAAAATGAGGGAGCAAGAATAGTTTCCCGTGTAATTCCATTTTTTAATCTTGATGTTATAATAGCGGTTGGATATAGGGTAAATTCTGCAAGGGCAACACAATTTCGTATTTGGGCAACATCAGTTTTGAGAGAGCATTTGTTATGTGGTTACTCTTATAATATTCATCTAAAACATTTGGAAAATAAAATGGATGAGAAATTTGCGGCTCACGATAAGGATATATCTTATCTCAAAGAAAAAGTAGATTTCTTTATATAAACACAAACTGCACATATAGATGAATTATTCACAAGGAGTTGCTATGAATCACGAAGAGAAGAAAAACGAAATTGTAATATATCAGCCCAATGAAACTATCCGCTTGGAGGTTTGTCTTCGAGATGAAACTGTATGGTTGAATCAAGAGCAAATAGCATCTTTGTTTGGAACTAAAAGACCAGCAATAACCAAACATCTAAAAAATATATACGAAAGCAGGGAAATAGATAAGGATAGCACATGTTCCATTTTGGAACACATGGGAAATGCTGGAAAACAAACCTATCGTACATTATATTATAATTTGGATGCTATTCTTTCTGTTGGCTATAGAGTTAATAGTACAAATGCTACTAAATTTAGAAGATGGGCAACAGAGACATTAAAGGCATATCTACTAAAGGGTTATGTGATTAATACTCATCTAAGTCATTTGGAAAATAAAATGGATGAGAAATTTGCGGCTCACGATAAGGATATATCCTATCTCAAAGAAAAAGTAGATTTCTTTGTGCAAACGCAGACACCGCCACTCCAGGGCGTATTCTTTGAGGGACAGCTATGGGATGCGTGCTCGTTAGTGGAAAAGCTTATTGCACGAGCAAAAAGCTCAATTTTATTGATTGATAATTGGGTTAGCGTAGAAACGCTTGATATGCTCGCAAAAAAGAATAGCGGGGTAGCAGTATCCATAGTTACCTCAAAAAGAGGAAACAAGCTTGCTCCCTCTGATATTGCTAAATTTAACGCCCAATATCCAATCTTAACGATTAAGGAGAGTGACGCTTTTCATGACCGCTTTCTAATTCTTGATGACAAAGAAATATATCTTATCGGAGCATCGCTAAAGGATTTAGGAAAGAAATGCTTTGCCTTTACCAAAATGGATGTCAGTACAATATCTGACATAAAACTGCACATATAGATGAATTATTCACAAGGAGTTGCTATGAATCATGAAGAGAAGAAAAACGAAATTGTAATATATCAGCCAGATGAAACTATACGAATAGAGGTTAGAGTAGCTAATGATACGGTTTGGCTTACGCAAAGCCAAATGAGTCTTTTATTTGGTTGCACTGTAAGAAATATTAGATTGCATTTAGAAAAGATATATTCGTGTGGGGCGTTGGAAACAGATTCAACTAAGAAGGATTTCTTCCTAGTTCGGTTTGAAGGAATAAGGGCAGTTAAAAGAAATATTACTTGTTATAACTTAGATGCTATTATTTCTGTTGGTTATCGTGTTAATTCTATTTTGGGTGTAAAATTCAGACGCTGGGCTACAGAGGTGTTGCGTAATTATCTTTTAATGAGTTGCTATGAAACATAAAGAGAAGAAAAAAGCAATGTGCATTTTTTACACATTCCTTCTTCTGACAAACCTATGATAATCGTATAGAAACCCTTGAGGGGAAAGTAGATTTCTTTATATAAACACAAACTGCACATATAGATGAATTATTCACAAGGAGAGTTGCTATGAATCATGAAGAGAAGAAAAACGAAATTGTAATATATCAGCCCAATGAAACGATACGAATAGAGGTTGTGCTTCAAAATGAAACAGTATGGCTAAATCGGAAACAGATGGCTGAGCTTTTTGGACGTAATGTTAAAACTATAGGAAAACATATAAAAAATGCACTGTCTGAAGAGTTGTCTGAGTCATACAATATAGGGGATAGTACAAGCAACAGAAATCCAGTTGTCGCAAATTTTGCGACAACTGCCACTGACGGTAAAGTTTATAGTGTTGAGTATTATTCTCTTGATGTTGTTTTGTCTGTCGGGTATAGAGTTAAATCAACACAAGGGATTGCCTTTCGTAGATGGTCAAATGAGGTTTTGAAGTCTTTTTTGATTAATGGGTATATTTATGATTATAAATTTAGCCACTTAGAAGAGCGGATCGATAAACATTTAGCGGCTCACGATAAGGATATATCCTATCTCAAAGAAAAAGTAGATTTCTTTGTGCAAACTCAGACGCCACCACTCCAGGGCGTATTTTTTGAGGGGCAGTTATGGGATGCGTGCTCGCTTGTGGAAAAGCTTATTGCACGAGCAAAAAGTTCAATTTTATTGATTGATAGCTGGGTTAGCGTAGAAACACTTGATATGCTCGCAAAAAAGAATAGCGGGGTAGCAGTATCCATAGTTACCTCAAAGCACGGCAACAAGCTTGCTCCCTCCGATATTGCTAAATTTAATGCTCAATACCCAACATTAACGATTAAAGAGAGTGCCGCATTTCATGACAGATTCCTAATTCTTGATGACAAAGAAATATACCTTATCGGAGCATCGCTCAAGGATCTCGGAAAGAAATGCTTTGCCTTTACCAAAATGGATGCCAGTACAATTCCATCCATAAAAGCCCAGATTTAATTTTGTGTAGTGCTGAAACCCGGTAAGTTTATATAAATCGAATTTATCGTTTTTTGAAAATAAAAAACCCACAGACTCATTGAGCTGTGGGAAAGGGATGGTGGGCGAAGTCGGACTCGAACCAACGACAGGCTGGGTGTAAACCAGCTACTCTAACCAACTGAGTTACTCGCCCTTAAAAACGTGTATAAATTTAGCATATCCCGATTTTGAAATCAAGAGAAAAATTAAGATTTTTTAAATATTTTTGGTTTTGGATTAATAAGTGTTTGGTAATAAAGTGCTTGTTTGGCGAATTTTTTTTTAAAAAAATAGGGTTTTTATGCTTTGTACATAAGATTAGCCTACATAATGAGTTTTTTGCGTCATATGCATTCTATGTGTGCATCACGCAGATATCCTGACTCCTAGTAAATTTGAGTGCTCATTTAATTGTGCAATTTTACCTCTGATGTTCTTATTAAAATATGTTGTATTTTATTTTGGTAATTTGATATACTTAACATAGTAAATTTGGAAACTCAAATATCTAGAATTCAATAATTTCAGTTAGTTAATGAGGTAATTATGAACAAGATTGCAATTATTCCACAGCCACAAAAGCTTGAGGAGTTGGGCGGTTGTTTTATTTTAAAAGAGGATGCAACAATTGCATGGAACGGTAATGTTGCAGCAAATCAAGAGGCTGAGTTTTTAGCAGAATATTTACGCCCTGCAACAGGCTTTGCTCTTCCAGTCGTTGAGGGAGAAGGGACAATCACTTTCTCTTTGCCTTCTCAGCCAGAAGCAAATGATATGGGCTTTTTTCCAGAGGGCTATAAGCTTGTAGCTAAGGATGGGAAAGTAGCAATTACAGGAGAGTCTGCAGCAGCACTTGGTCGTGCAATTCAGACAATCCGTCAGCTATTCCCTGCAGAGATATATGCAACAACCAAGCAAAATGTTGTTTGGGAATTTCCAGAGGTTGTAATAGAAGATAAGCCACAGGTTCAGTGGCGTGGTATGCACCTTGATGTTTCACGTCATTTTTCTCCAAAGGATGAGATTTTTCGCTTTATTGAATTACTTGCTCAGCACAAATTTTCAATTTTTCATTGGCATTTGACAGATGACCAGGGTTGGCGTATAGAAATTAAAAAGTATCCTAAGCTAACTGAGGTTGGTGCTTGGCGAAAGGAGACACTAATAGGTCATGATCATAGTGATAGACCACATAGATTTGATGGTAAGCCACATGGAGGCTTCTATACCCAAGAGGAGATAAAAGAGGTTGTTGCTTTTGCTGCACGTCGCCACATTATAATTATTCCTGAGATTAATACACCAGGCCATGCTCAAGCAATGATTGCTGCATATCCAGAGTTTGGTATGGCAACTCTAACAACTCCAGAGGTACGCACAAGATGGCATATTTCACATCATGTGCTAAATATGGAGGATGCAACAGTTGAGGCTTGTAAGGATATTTGGCGCGAGGTATTTGCTCTTTTCCCAAGCAAATATTGTCATATTGGAGGTGATGAGTGTCCTTCAAATATGTGGGATGACTCTAAGCACACCTATGAACTCATGATAAAGCGTGGCATTACAGGAGATGCACGTAATCTTCAATGCTGGTATACTGGAGAACTAAATAAACTCTTCAAAGAGCATGGTAGGAGAATGATTGGCTGGCATGAAATTACTCATGGTGATTTTAATGACACAACAGCAATCCCTGCATGGTGGTGGGGTGGCTATGATTATGTTAAATTGCTAGAGCGTGGCTTTAATATTATTCAGTGTAGCAATCAATATTTGTATTTTGATTATGCTCAATGTGAGCCAATCGCAGAGGAGCCATTAGCAATTAATAATGATCCTAATGGAAGGGCATATACAACAGAGCATGTATATTCATTTGATTTGTATCCAAGCTTTTTAAATGAAAAACAAAAATCTCAGATTCTTGGCTGTCAGGCACAACTATGGCGTGAGTATATCCCAACCTTTAAGCATCTAGAGTATATGGCTTTCCCACGCGCAACAGCATTTTCTGAGGTGCTATGGACAGAGAAGCCTCGCCGCAATTATCGTTGCTTCTTAAAGCGCCTAAAGGCACAGCGTGCTCGCTTTGATGTTCAAGGAGTAAATGCTTGCGATAGACCATAATCGGGTTGAGACATAAATATTGTTCTTTACATTAGTAAAGTGTTCGTGATAAATTTAAAGCATGAATGGATCGTTAACAAAAATTGATAAAAGCAACAAATCAGGTCAAGCAATGCTTGAATATATTATTGTGTTTGTATCTTTTTTTGCAGTAATAGTAGTATTAGCGATTCTCTTATATGCACTCAGACAAAATGGAGTGCGAGTTTTAGATCTCGTGTCTTCAGAATATCCATAAGAAAGGAAGCTCTAAATGAAAAACAATAAAAAACGCTCTGGTCAGGCAATGGTTGAGTATATCATCATCGTTGTTCTTATCGCTATTGCAGCAATTGCAGTATTCGGTTACTTTGGTGGTGCAATCACAAAGAAAACAGCTGGTGCAACCTCTGCTCTTGATGCAGATTTAGGCTCTGAGGCAGCTTCTGTTGCTGGAGAGAGCACAGCTGATACACTAAAGAATCTGGACGAAGACGGTAATTACTAGGATCTAGTTATTCTTTGTAAATTAGGATAAATAGACCCAGCAATTTTGCAATGTCTAGGTGTTTAATCCTTAAAAACAAACAATCTCAATCAGGACAAGCAATGTTAGAATCAATTATTGTGATTCTAACAGTTTGCCTTGTCCTTTTTGGGCTTTTGCAAGTGGCAATAGTTTATACAGGACAAGAGGTGTTGCATCATGCGGCAGCTCGTGCAGCTCGTGCAAGATCTGTTGGGTTTAATGATTGGATGGTTGAAAAGGCAGTGCGTGTGGCTTCCATTCCTAATGCTGGAGAGCGTCTTGAGCCAATAGTGCTTAATCATGTTAATAGTGGAATACCTGCAAATGCAACACCTGGGGAGGCACTGGATATAGCCTTTTCGAGAAGACCAGTAATGACATCTCCGGCAGCAGCAATAGAATCTGCCAGAGTGCCAGAATATCTTGCTTCAGAGAATTATGGGCGCTCAACATACATTTTAAATTATGAGGAATGGGAGCGTGGCTCTATCACCTACGATATAGATGAATCCTTTTCTGAGCATGGAACAATCCATGCAGAGGTGCAGCAGATGTTTCCACTAAAAATGCCGTTTGCTGGATATTTTTATCCGTTTAGCAGTAGACGCGATGAAAATAATATTCCCCGTATAAGAATGAAAGGGGAAGCCGTTTCTGGGAATCATTCCGCTTTATATCTTGAAAAATAGTTTATGATATTGAACATTAAGCAAAGTAAAAATATACAGAATCGATCAGGTCAAGCAGTATTGTTTATTGTTATGGCTATTTGTATTCTTGCTTTTGCAATGCTTTGGATGGCAGATGTACATAGAATAATTTTTATTAAAGATCGTAGCCAAAATGCAGGAGATGCTGCGGCTCTTGCGGGTGCTCGCTGGCAAGCTACTGCAATGAATTTTGTTGGTGAATTAAATCTAATGCATGCACTTGCATCAAGTATGGGTGATGAGGTGTCTGTAGATGTAATAACAAATACACAAAAGCGAGTGTGCTTTGTGGGTCCAATGACAGGTGTTGCAGCAGCACAGCAGGCAGCAAAGCTTAATGGTATTCATGTTAATGATGATTTTACTGCATTTATGAAAGAGCATGCTGATAAAATAGAAAATGAGTATGCTACAATTATGAATGGGAATAGTGCTCTTCCAGAGCCTTGGCCAGGTGCATGGTATGAATATGCAGATATGGTTCGTGCAATTGCTGATGATGGTGTGGCTGCAGGCGTGGATAATGCTATTTTTTATACTGATCCTATGGGAGCCCATCCACTTCTGCAAATTGAGTTTTATGAGGCTATTCGAGGAAAAAATTGGTGTTGGTTTCATTTTTATGGGATGCATCTGCTCGAAGAATATGATGGTTACACATGGTGGCCAGCATTGCCTGAGCAGGAAGAGTTGCCATTGTCTTCTCCAGAATATTTAGCACTTCATTTGCGTCCAATAGAGTTGCGTTTGAGTTCGATTGTGAAAGAGGGACATCCTTCTATAGAGGCAGCAGAAGAGATAGGTATTGAAATTACTCCTCGAGAATTAGATGATACGCAAGATGAAGTACTAGAAAATTGGTTCTTTTACAACTCTGGCAGGTGGGGTAGTTGGGAAACAATGCTAGACTCTTCATTCCCAATAGAAGGTGATGTACGAGATGAATATAACTACCAAGGGGCAGATTCTGTTATGCGTGTGGAGGCTTCCTCTCACCGACTTATGGAGGATACCAAAGCACATGATACCATTATATGGACAGGTGCAGCAAAGCCTTTTGGGTATCTGGATGGAGAAGATAATAAGGCGACACCAAATTCTGTTGGTTTAGTTTTGCCTGCATTCCGTTCTGTAAACTTAATACCTATCGATGCGTCATCAGCACCAGATGGAGGAAGCTTCAATATGAAGTGGCGCCGCCATCGGGAATATCATTTGCCAATATATATGGATGCAGGTCCATCTGCTTTATTCCCTAACTGTATGTATTGTAGGCAATTAGCCACATGGGAAATTCCAGAATTTAGAATAAGTGGAGTAGAGTGGCTTGCTTCAAATGATTGGAAGTGTGTGATTTCTCCTCCTGGTGGTGGCCCTGGTGGTGGTACTCGCCATGCACATTAACATAAATTTGGTAGCTATTTATCTTGAGTTATATGCTGATTTACGGCATACGGATGCTTGAGAATTGTACGTGATGGTTCTGGTTCTATCGTAGGATTGGGACTTTGTTCCCAATTACAAATCATGATGCACTTTGATTTCGCAAGAATATTTGCCAAATCAGTTGTTGTGTAAAATTTCAAATGCACCCCAATAAGGGGTGCAATTAAATAGTAGTTGCAATATTCATTGAAATAGGGTACTATTATTGGGAGTTTTTGTGATAGTCATTTCCTTGTGCTATTCAAGTCTATTAGTTTGGTGGCTAGAATAGGTAGAAAAATTATGTTGTTTTTCTTATGGGAAAACTTTTACATAAACTATTTTACACTTTAATAATGGGCCTATGGGTAATTGTTTACTTTATTTTAATAAAATAAGCAGTTAATAATGTTAAGATAATTAAATTATGAAAAGTTCAAATAATCCATCTAATAAACGAAATAGTAACTTTAAAGATTATATAAGAATTGCTCGTCTTGATCATTGGATTAAAAATCTATTTATCCTTCCTGGTGTCTTCTCTGCAATGGTTATTACGAAGTCAAAATGGGAGGATTTTAATTTAGGTTTGGTTATCTTAGCTCTGTTAGCAACTAGTTTTGTTGCTTCAGCGAACTATGTTATTAATGAATGGCTTGATGCTAAATTTGATAAATTTCACCCTGTAAAAAAGAATCGTCCAGTTGTTGTTGCAGATCTTAAAGTGCAATATGTGTTAGTGGAGTATGCCGTATTTGCAATAGCAGGAATAGTTTTGTCATGTTTTATAAATAAGGTCTTTGCAATAATGGCTTTATGGCTGTTGATAATGGGGATTATTTATAATGTAAAACCATTTCGTACTAAAGATGTTCCTTTTATAGATGTTCTTTCAGAATCTATAAACAATATGATTCGCTTGTTAATGGGATGGTTTGTCATTGCATCAACAACGATACCTCCATGCAGTATCATCATAGGATACTGGATGTGTGGCGCTTTTTTAATGGCAACAAAGAGATTTGCAGAGTATCGTATGATTGGTGATCCTGAGCGAGCTGGGCTGTATAGAAAATCATTTAAACTTTATACAGAATCATCATTGTTAGTTTCAGCAATGTGTTATGCACTTATAGCAACATTTTTGATTGGAGTTTTCTTAATTAAATACAAAATTGAACTATTGATTTCCATTCCATTTTTGATTGCTTTATTCGGTAAATATATTGCCATATCATATAAAGAAGATTCTGCAGCCCAAAAGCCAGAAAAACTTTATAGAGAAAAAGGACTTATGTTGCTTACTTTAATATTTATTGTTGCTCTTATTGTTGCTAGCTTTATACAGCTTCCATGGCTTCAGGTATTTACAAGCACAGATTTTATCTCCTTAAGGTAATATATTGGGTTGGGAGTTTGGGCTTAAAAGGATAGAAAAATGACCCAAAAAAATATTTTTGCGATGTTGTTTAGTTTTGTTATGGCTGTTGTTTTGATTTTAGCCATAACATGTCCTTGGTTCTTGCATTTTCAGGGAGAATTCCTTGATCATTGGGACCCTCCGTTTCATGCTTGGAAATTAGAATTTATAGCCAAACGGATATTGGCAGGTGATTGGTTTGTTCAAACAACTAATACTAATATGCTATATCCTTATTCTGGTACTTTTTACTATGAGGCATTACAATGGCCGCCTGCACTTTTTGCTGCGGCATTGTTTAAGTTTACAACAATGCCATCGGAGCTTATTTATCACGTCACTTTAATTGTTTTTTGGGCATTATCAGCACCCTGTATGTATTATTTGCTTCGGCAATTGAACTGTAATATTATACCATCAATTATTGGAGCTCTGATTTTTTGTATTTTACCACATCGTATAAGTTATATGGTAGAATTTCAGATGGAAATGATCTTTGTGATGCCTCTATTTTTTGCTTTTGTTTTGCGTTTTTTATGCAAACCAACAATAGTTAGGGGATTATTAGTTTCGTTTAGTTTGTGGTTGTTTGCTGTAACTGAGCTTTATCAAGCAATTTTTGTTGTTATTGCGACTCCATTTTTAGCGCTTGCTTTTTTTACAAAAACGCCAAAAATTCTCAAAACAAAGCAATTCTGGATGTCAGCTGCTTTTGCGGGTGTTTTTGGGATCGCTTTGCTTTTTGTTATGCTTGCCCCATACCTTCAGCAACATTCAGAAGGTGCAGTAATGAGGCCTCTTGCTGAAATACGGCTGCACTCTGCTCAGCCATTTTCATTCCTAGTTCCTTTTGGGCGTTTCTTTTTATGGCATTTCCCAGCAAAAGTAGATGAGTTTAGTATGTATCCAACGATTCCTATACTAATCCTATTTACACTGGCGGGCATATATTGGATGGTGAATGTCTATAGGAATAAGTCACAATCACAATTTGTATTTATTTCTTCTATTGTTTTTTTGTTGTCTTTTTTATCTTTTTTAGTTCTTTGTTTGATAATCCAATTTACAAATATCCCATTTAAAAAATTCTGTTGGTATGCTGTTACAGCCTTTTCTTTTTTGTCAATTATTGGCTCTTTTATATTGTCTATTTTTCATTTAAAAAACGAATCTCATCGCGTTACGTTCATAAAAGGATTACTCTTTGCGTGTGTGCTTTTTTACTTTTTGTCACTCGGTCCTCTAATTTCTTTAGGTTTTGATAGAAGTGTTGAATTCTCATTTTCGAATTGGGTATATCTTATTTGTTATAGAAAAATATTGCCTTTCCTTTCTGGATTTAGAGTGGTTTCTCGTTTTGGTGTACTTGTTCTTTTCTGCATGATTATTGTCGCTACGGTTTTTTGTGATATAATTTATCCACGCCTTTTTAAAAATAAACGCAGAGTTCTTTATATATGTCTTTTGTTTGTAATAATAGTTGGTGTTATACTAGAAGCAATACCTAACAAAAAAACAGTCACTAGGTATATAAAAGTTGATAATCCTCGTCAATCACCAGCTATTGCTAGATTTATTGAAGAGCATCCTATTTGCACTTTGGCAATATGCCCCTCCGGGCCTAGAAGAATAGAAGGACCTCGAATGTTTTCTCTATTAAAAGGGGATTGGCCATACATTTATGCATGGGGTGGATATTTCCCTACCTATTCTACTGAATTAGCTTCTGAGATAAATTCCTATAATCCGCAAAAGATACATTTTGAATTGTCAAAATTCTTTCCTCCAGCTATTTTGATGTTGGATAAGGCAGAACTTAAACCAGTAAAAAGAGCATTTAGAGACAATGAAGAATTAAAAACATGGTTTATTCCGAATACTTGTGTTTTAGATTATGAACGCATTTACTCATCCATTGCTGATAAGATTGATTCTGATGATAGGTTTACAATTTTTAAGTTAAAGCCATATCCTCCACAAGCTGAGGTTACAAAGATATTTCGTAGTGATGTGGCCAAAATGAATCCCTTCCTATCTTGTTCTGTAATATCTTCACCTGATACGCCAATAGAAATAAAATTTAATGATAAACATATAGAAACTATAAATACAAATGCAGAAGGTTTGGCTTTAATAAAAATGGAAGTTCCATTGAAACAATTGGAAAAAGCTTCCTTTAATACTTTTACAGTTAATTCATACGGTACAAATCTCGTTAGTGTTTTAAATTTTTCTCTTACTTCGGAAGATGGTTACTATATAGATGTTATGAAGCCTTATTCTAAATAACAATATTAAAAAAAACGGTAAAAAATGAAAAAAATAATATTGACGATTGCTTATGGTTTTGGTTTTGGGTTGTCTCCAAAGTTTTCTGGCACAACAGGTGCGTTTGTAGGTCTTCCTTTGGCCATTGCAATTACGGCCTTGCATGGTTATTTGTGGATCCAAATTATCGTGGCTGCGTTGCTCACACTTTTAGCAATACCAATTTGCGATTATGCTGAAAAACATTCAAGTATTAAGGATGACGATAGAATAGTTGCAGATGAATATATGTTGTTACCAATATGTTTTGTTGGACAAGAACCGGTATTTTATCAACTTTTTGGAAGCGAACCAGATATTATAAGAGCAATTTTGTTTATAGGAATGGCATTTGTGATAAGTCGCATTTTTGATATTCTTAAACTCTATCCAGCAAATAGACTTCAGAGAGCGCCTGGTGGTTATGGCATTGTGTTAGATGATTTGTTTGCAGATATTTATGCATTGCCTTGTATATGGCTATGTAATAAATTTATCTTAATCCCAATCGTATTACCTTTTGTCAATAAATTATTTGCTTAACAAAGAGCTATTTGCTCGCTAGTACATCTAATCTAAATTAGGTAATAACTAAAAGTGAATAACGAATAACACTGGTTAAGATGTGCTTTGAAGCGACAGCTTCTTATAATAGAGTGGTGTGCGTGCATTAGCAATACGCACACGCTTCTACATTTTTTATTCTCTGTTCGTTATTCTTTTTCACGAATAAAAGCTAGTTTTTGAATTAAGCCCATTATACAAGTCATCGTACCCAGCCATAATTTAGTAAATCTCTCGCATTATTTGTCATAATATAAGTCTTTGCGAACTTTGTGATTTTTGCTGGAGAACAACAACATTTTTTTGAGAGTGTCGTTATTATCCACAAATAAAAATAAAATTTTATTAATTGATTAAATCATAGATTTAAGGTAAAATTATTCCATTATTTTTTTAGGCATCCTTTTGCCTTTTTTATCAATCCATCAAAAATTGGACTTTCTTATGGCAATATATACACTTCAGGGTGGAAATGCTTTCCCAGCATTCCGTAAAAAGCTTCTTGAATCAGCTATCTCTTCAGCAATCGATAAGACTATCGAAATTGAGGCTTCATTTGTTTATTTTCTAAAGCTTAATGCTCAATTAACAGAGGAGCAGGTTGCACGTGCACTTCAGCTTCTCGGTGCTGAGGCAAAGCCAACAACTCCTGGTGCTCTTTATATTTCTCCTCGTAAGGGTACAATCTCTCCTTGGTCATCAAAGGCAACAGATATTTTCCACAACTGCGGTTTGGGTGATGTTGTGCTTCGCGTTGAACGTGCAGTAAGCCTAATTGCTAAAGACGCTGCCACAGGTGCAGTGCTTGCTCCAGAGGCTCTTGCTCCTGCATATCCTGTGATGTATGACCGCATGATTGAAGGCGTATACACAGAGATGGAAGATTTGTTTGATATGCAGGACCCTGCACCTGGCAAGGTGTTTGATGTTCTTGCAAAGGGTCGTGCTGCTCTTGAAGAAGCAAATACAGGCATGGGATTGGCTCTTTCTTCTGAGGAGATTGATTATCTAGTTAAGGCCTACACAACAGCTGGTAGAAATCCAACAGATACAGAGCTTGTTATGTTCGGTCAGGTAAATTCAGAGCATTGCCGTCATAAGATTTTCAATGCAGAGTGGATAATTGATGGAGAAAAGAAGGATACCTCTCTCTTTGGAATGATTCGCAATACACATAAGCAGCACCCAGAGGGTACGCTAGTTGCTTATGCAGATAACTCAGGTGTTGTTGAAGGCTTTGCTAATACAGCCTTTGAGTGTGACCCTGCCACACATGCTTACAAGTTCTGTGAGGATCAGGTTGATATTTTGATGAAGGTTGAAACACACAATCACCCAACAGCTATCTCTCCATTCCCTGGTGCAGCAACAGGTGTTGGTGGTGAAATTCGTGACGAGGCAGCCACAGGTATTGGCTCAAAGACAAAGGCTGGTATTGCTGGCTTTATGGTTTCTAACCTACGCATCCCTGCATATCCATTGCCTTGGGAGAAGGAAGAGTCTGCTCCTGCACGCCTAGCTTCTCCATTGGCGATTATGACAGAGGGTCCTATTGGTGGTGCTGCTTTTGGTAACGAGTTTGGCCGTCCTCAGCTATGTGGCTTCTTCCGTGCATACGAAGAAAATTGCAATGGTAAGTTCTATGGCTACGATAAGCCAATTATGCTTGCTGGTGGTATGGGTAATATTCGTCGCCGCATGGTTCACAAGCAAGATATCCCTACAGGCTCATTGATTGTTCAGCTTGGTGGTCCAGCAATGCGCATTGGCTTAGGTGGTGGTGCTGCTTCTTCCTTGGCTTCTGGTAATAATGCAGAGAATCTAGACTTTGACTCTGTACAGCGTGGTAATGCAGAAATGCAGCGTCGCTGCCAGGAGGTAATTGATACCTGTGTTGCTTTAAAGGAAGAGAATCCAATTCTTTCAATTCATGATATTGGTGCTGGTGGTCTTTCAAATGGCTGTCCTGAGCTTGTTGAGAAGACAGGCGGTGTATTTAGCCTACGCAGCATTCACAATGAAGAGCCTTCTATGTCTCCAATGGAAATTTGGTGCTGTGAGGCTCAGGAGCGTTACGTTCTTGCAATCAATGCAAAGGATAAGGCACGCTTTGAAGCAATTTGTGAGCGTGAGCGCTGCCCAGTTGCATTTATTGGTGAAGCAACCTCAGATGGCAAGCTAGTGCTAAAGGATGAGCACTTTGACAATAAGCCAATCGATATGGATATGTCCGTTTTGCTTGGTAAGCCACCTCGCATGACTCGCGATGTAAAGCATGTTGCTACAGAGCTACCTCCAGTAAAATTTGAGCAGCTTCCAACAATGGAGGAAGCATTTAAGCGTGTAATTCAACACCCAACAGTTGCTGATAAGACATTCCTTATCACAATTACTGACCGTACTATCACAGGTATGGTTCATCGTGATCAGATGTGCGGCCCTTATCAGCTACCAGTTGCAGATAATGCAATCACAACAACTGGCTATTTGGATTACACAGGTGCAGCAATGGCTTGCGGTGAGCGTACACCAGTTGCAGTTGCAAATGCTCCTGCATCAGGCCGCTTGGCAGTTGCTGAGGCTGTCTTGAACCTTTCTACAGCAGGTATTTCAAAGATTGGCGATATCAAGCTTTCCGCAAACTGGATGTGTGCCTGCGGTGAAGAGGGTGAGGATGCAAAGCTATTTGACACAGTTAAGGCAGTTGGTATTGATTATTGCCCAGCTTTGGGTGTTTCTATTCCAGTTGGTAAGGACTCTCTATCAATGCGCACTCTATGGAAGGATGCAAAGACAGGCGAGGATCATCGCCAGCTTTCACCATTGTCTTTGATTGTTAGTGCATTCTCTCCAGTTTCAGATGTTCGTAAATCTGTTTCTCCAGAGCTAAAGCGTAAGGAGTCAGTTCTAGCAATGGTTGACTTCTCTGTTGAGGGTAATCCAATCGCAGGAAGCATCTTGGCTCAGACATGGAACCTTTCTGGTGGCGATGTTGCTGATACAGCTTGCCCAGAGAAGCTAAAGGTATTTGTTGAGAAGCTAAATAGCTTGCTAGAAGAGAAGCGCGTGCTTGCTGCACATGACCGTTCAGACGGTGGTCTAGCAGTGGCAGTTGCTGAAATGGCAATGGCTGGTGGTGTTGGTTGCACAATTAAGCTTGATGCAGCAGCTCCAGAGGCAGCACTTGCTGAGCTATTCACAGAAGGCCCTGCAATGGTAATGCAGCTTGAGGCTGATAAGGCAGCAGCAGTTATTGATGAGTTAGTTGCTCTTGGTCTAAATGCAAAGGTAATTGGTGAAGTTGAGCTAGCTTCTAAGGAGTTAAAGGTTACAGCAGCTGGAGCTTTGGCAATGCAGCTTCCATTGGCAACAATCCGTGGCTTGTGGTCAGAAAATTCTGTAAATATGCGTATACACCGCGATAATCCAGCATGTGGTGAGCAGGAGCGCAAGAATGCTTATGCAGAGAATGACCCAGGTATGTCCTTTAAGCTAACCTATGACCCAACTGAGATTCCTACAATCACAGGCAATGCTCGCCCTAATATGGCAATTCTTCGTGAGCAGGGTATCAATGGTCAGGTTGAAATGGGTGCAGCATTTACACTTGCTGGCTTCAATGCAATAGATGTTCACATGACAGACCTTCTAACCGGTAAGGTTGATTTGAAGGACTTTAGCGGTCTTGTTGCTTGCGGTGGCTTTAGCTATGGTGACGTTCTAGGCGCAGGCTCAGGCTGGGCAAAATCAATTCTATTTAACGATAAGCTTCGTGAGATGTTTGCTACATTCTTTGCTCGCCCAGACTCCTTTACTCTTGGTGTTTGCAATGGCTGTCAGATGGTTTCTCAGCTAAAGGATATTATTCCTGGTGCCGAGGCATGGCCACGCTTTACTCACAATGTTTCAGAGCAGTTTGAAGCTCGCATGGCTGTTGTTGAGGTTCTAGATTCTCCATCAATTCTCTTCAAGGGAATGGCTGGCTCTATGATTCCTATCGCTGTAGCACATGGTGAGGGCTATGCAAACTTTGCTTCTGAGGCTGATGTTGCAGCAATGCGTGATACATCTAGAATTGCCCTACGCTATGTTGATAGCTTTGGTAAGCCAACAGAGGTTTACCCATACAATCCAAATGGATCTATCTGCGGCTACACAGGCTTCACTACAACAGATGGTCGTGCAACAATCATGATGCCACACCCAGAGCGTGCATTCCGTTCAGTACAGCTATCTTGGAAGCCAGAGGATATGTTCACAGCTGAGGAAGGCCCTTGGATGCGTATGTTCCGCAATGCTCGTGCATTCGTAAAATAAGCTGTATCAGGAGTGTAAACAATGATATTCGCAGAAATCCCATTCCCGCAAACGCTAGCTGAATTTTGGGCACAATTTATTGGAGATGGAGCATCAGCTCATCCAATTATCCAATTTATCAAGTATGCTTTTGCAGGAGGGATTGCGACAGTTGTTCATATTCTAACCTTCTACACCTGCTGCTGGAAGCTCTTCCCATCGCTAACACAAAATGACATTGTCGTGCGTGTGCTCAAAGCAAAGGTAATAGAGCTTCCTGCAGAAGCACGAGCAAGAAATGCAGTTTATTCAAACATTGTCGCATTCTTTGCTTCAAACATAGTTTGCTATATCATAAATCGCATATTTGTATTTAAACCAGGTGAGCATAACGTGGTAGTTGAATTTTTATTGTTTCTAGCAGTTTCAGCTATTGCGATTTTCCTAGGTACAGCAATTATGCGTTGGCTTATTAAGCACTTTAATATGCAAACAACCTTTGCATTTGTTGCAAATTTAGTTACCTCGCTTATGCTTAATTATGTGCTTCGCAAATTCTTTATTTTTGCAGGCTAATTCTAACCTAGACTATACCTCGTATTTCTATGAGAGAGTGCATTAATAAAGAAAATCAAAAGCAATATTGGGATAGCATTTCCGATATGTATGCAGGGATAACAAGAATCTCCCTTGATGATTTTCACTACGGCCCACAAATCCCAGGTGAAAGCACATTGAAGCTATTGCCAAAATTTACATCAGGGATGACATCGCTTGAGCTTGGCTCAGGGGCTGCGCAAAATAGTATCTTCCTTAATAAGAAATTTGGAATGAATTGTATTGCGATGGATATTTCCGAAGAGCGTATAAAAAATGCCCATGAGCTCTGCCGCGAGCAGGGGGCTGAGGTTGAGCTTTGTGTTGCTGGCTTTGAAAATTTCTTGGAAGCTCTAAAGCAAGCCGGTCATGAGGGAGAGCAATTTGATTTTGTACATTCCTCTCATGCAATTGAATTTGTGCAGGACCCTGCCACAATTGTTAAGCAAATGACTTCTGTCCTAAAGCCAGGTGGCACTCTAATGCTTTCCACTGTTCACCCATTATTTAATGGAGAATGGCTGACGAATGTAGTGGAGGATGAAGAGGGTAATGAGCTAGAGGAGTCGGGCCAATTTATTACAAACTATTTTGAGCCCCCTGATGACGTACGCGATGAAAATGGACTGCATGTTGTCTCCCGTGCACATTCAATCTCAAACTGGTTTGATTGGCTAACAGCAGCAGGTCTTACCATTACAGCACTTAAGGAGCCAGCAGCAATAATTGATGCACCATATTCCAGTGCAGATTGGGCAGATCATGATGGGCAGCTTGATGCTATCCCATCAACACTAATTCTTGTCGCCAAAAAATCATTCTAATTTAGTCGTTGGAATATAGAACTTATATCACAAGCAACCCATAAGTTGGCATTTAAAATAATTTCCCCTAATCGCCAAAATCAAGATTAGGGGAAATTTTTTTAAGCCATAAAAAATTTCCCCTAAATTTAAAAAACGGCTTTAGGGGAAATTTTATTGTTGTATTACCATGCGTAATTTTGTTATATTAAATGCTATAAAAAGGAGTATGGTCATGTTTATTGGTAGAGAAAATGCTTTGGATCAGTTAAATGCGCTGTTGCAAAAACAAACCGCATCTCTTGTTACTTGTAGAGGACGTCGACGAATCGGTAAGAGTACTCTTATTGAAGTTTTTGCAGAACGCTCTAAAAGCAGATTTATTAAATTAGAGGGGCGTCGTCCAGAAAAAGGACTAACTAACAATGACGAACTTGCTACTTTTGCTAAACAACTTGCTAACCAAACATCGATAGAATCAACACCTCCATCCAACTGGTTGGATGCGTTTAGAAGAATTGATTCACAAATAAATGATTCTGAGCGTACTGTTGTCTTGCTCGATGAGGTATCGTGGATGGCATATTATGACAAAAGTTTTGCCTCTGACCTTAAAATGGCTTGGGATAATTTATTCAAAAAACATAAAAAATTAATTTTTGTTGTTTGTGGTAGTGTCTCAACATGGATACGAGAAAATATTGTAGATAATGGTGCTTTCTTGGGAAGACGCTCATTGGATATCGTTCTTAAAGAATTACCAATTTCAGATTGTGTTAAGTTTTGGGGTAAAGCAGCTTCGCGTATAGATGAAAGAGAAATTATAGATGTTCTTTCTGTCACAGGCGGTGTTCCTAGATATCTAGAGGAGATAAATCCTTCGCTTTCAGCTTTTGAAAATATTAGACGTCTTTGTTTTATGCCTAATAGTATTCTAAGAACTGATTTTGACGAAATGTTTAATGATGTAATAAGTAAAGAACAAGACTTTTCTGCCCAAGTCCTTAGATGTTTAGCGGATGGTTCTAAAACGGGTACGGAAATTTCTAAAATGCTTCGAGTAGATAAGGGAGGTAGAGTTTTTGCTGCGTTAAGACGATTAGAAGAAGCCGGGCTTGTTTCTAGTGATGTATCTATCAATCCTGAGACAGGAAAACCATCAAGAGAAATTCGCTTTCGTTTAAGAGATAATTATTCTAGGTTTTATATAAAATATATAGAACCAATGAAAAGAATTATTGATGATGGTGCATTTGATTGTGTTTCTTTAGAAGCATTAGAAGGAATAGAAACCGTACTAGGTTTAGCATTTGAAAATTTAGTAGTTAATAATTATAGAGAGCTAATCCCACTAATCAATTTAAAAGGGACTTTGGTTACATCTGCTGCACCATATAGACGTGTTGGTGGAAACAAAAAAGGATGTCAAATAGATTTGCTTATACAAACAAGAAGAACCATTTGTGTTGTCGAGATAAAGCGTCGTCAAGAAATTGGCAGAGAAATAATAAATGAGGTAGACAATAAAATAAGAGCGATAGAACGCCCTTCTGGAGTTTCGGCAAGGGCTGCACTTGTTTATTTAGGACATCTTTCTCCAGTTGTTGAGGCCGATGGATATTTTGATTCTATTATTCATTTTAGAAAAGTACTTGGATTATCCTGATTTTTTATTGATTTTATTATAGATATTGGGAGTATAGATTATCATATTGCTTTAAAGGAGTAGCCTATGTCATTTTCTTTTAATCCTATTTTCACAAATTCTGCAGTATTTCCGCATTCAAAGCCAATTCGCATATATGGCGAAAGCATCGCTCCAGTCACTGTGTCATTTAATGGGGTAAAGCTAGAGGCTCAACCAGTTGATGGTAAGTGGTTAGTCACCCTGCCACCGATGGAATGTGGTGGACCCTATGAGCTTGTGGCAGAGTCAGCAGGGGAGTGCATTTGCCTAAAAGATATTTATGTTGGTGAGGTAATTTTAATTACTGGCCAATCAAATGCAGAAATGAAGCTTGAAAATACAAATGAGCCAAAGGAAAACTATGCTTCAGAAAATTTGCTCCGCCTTTTCACTATAGATTTTGAGCTCCATACTTGTGAGCATTTTAAAACAAAGGATGGCTGGCAAATCTGCGAAAAAGAAACTGCTAAATATTGGACAGCAATAGGGTATTTTATTGGACAAAAGCTTTGTAAGGAACGTGGTGTTGCTGTTGGCATAATCGCATGCTATCAAGGAGCATCTACAATTCAAAGCTGGATCGCATACGACCGTGCCACAAAGCCAGAGCTTTTTGTGCCAATGGGAGCACGACATCTTGATTCAATGCACGAAACCTATGGGGCGTGGAATGCAGATGGATATCTATATGAAAAGATGATGACAAGACTTATCCCATATTCTCTATCAAGAGTAGTTTTTTATCAGGGAGAGTCTAATACATCAATGTCAGATGCACAAGTATATGATAAGCTACTGCTAGAATATTTTGATCAGCTTCGCACAGACTTTCAGGATGCAGAGCTTCCAATAACAATTGTACAGATTGCTAACTACATCTGGCGCAAGGATGAAGAATGGAAGGCAATCCAACGCGTGCAGGCCCAAATCCCAGAGTTTGCAAAAGGTGTGAATACAGTCCCTTGTGCAGATATTTGTGAAGAAGATGATATTCACCCTCCGTCAAAGCGTGCACTTTCTGAACGCATTGTAGATAGCTTTTAATCAATGATAAAAATAAATTGGAGATTTTACCTATGACCATTTTTGAGAAAGTACCTAGGTTTTGTAGGCTGACAATTTCAAGCACAAGCAGTGTGACAGCAAAAACCTATTCAATAGTATCCTTCAATGTTTTTGCTTTTGTATTTGGACAGCTATTAGCATTTGCGGGAGTGTTTTTAATTTTTATTGCAGCATTTATTGGTAAGCCGATTTCTGATGTTATATTTTATGTGATTGCACTCATGCTGATTTCAACATTGTTTGGGCTTTATTTTATGTATTGCTTGTTCTTTAGCCCATTTATATCTTTTGATATGTTGAGAGGGACATTTTCTGTAAAGGGTAAGGGCTTTTTATCAAAGAAGCTTGTAGAAGGAAAGCTTTCAGAGATCACTGCAGTTCAAGTTGTGCCTGTATATATTGATAGCGTTGATTTAGCAACACCTTGGTATTCTATAACGCTTTCGGTATTGCATCAAGAGGATATTACAATTTGTAGCTTTAAAAATAAACATTCTGCAGAGAAGCTTGCAAGAAAGCTTGCAAGGAAGCTTGGCATACAATTATCTTGTTAAAAATATGAGTATTAGAGAAACAAAGATTTGTCATGTTACATTTATAGGTGCAATAGTGAATATTGTACTGTCATTGGCTAAACTATGTGCTGGAATATTTGGTAATAGTACAGCAATGATAGCAGACGCAATTCATTCTATCTCCGATCTAGCTACAGATGTTGCAGTTGTGGTTTTTGTAAGAGTGGCATCAAAGCCATCTGATGAGGATCATGATTTTGGACATGGAAAATACGAAACACTATCATCTATTTTGGTGGGACTTGCATTGTGTGGAGTTGGATTTGGTATTTTGAAGCATGGAGTAGTTGAAGCATCCAATATTATAAATGGAAGAGAGATTGCTGGTCCAAGTATTATTGCGTTTGTTGCTGCAATCGTTTCTATAGTTGCAAAGGAGTGGCTTTATAGATTTACCATTAAGCAAGGAAAAAAGCTTTCTAGCCCTGCAGTGATAGCAAATGCTTGGCATCATCGGTCAGACGCATTTTCTTCTATAGGTACAGCAATTGGTATCGGGGGAGCTATCGCATTGGGAGATAAGTGGAGTATCTTGGACCCAATAGCAGCGATAATAGTTAGTGTTGTTGTAATTAAAGCAGGAATTGAATTTGTGTTACCAGGAGTTAATGAGCTTATGGAGCATTCTCTTCCTAAGGAAATAGAAGATGAAATGCTTGCTATTATCAAAAGCAGCAGCCCAATAATTTGTGACCCACATAATTTACGTACACGAAGCATTGGTGCAAATTATGCGGTTGAGGTGCATATACGACTACCTGAGGATATGCCAGTGGTAGAGGCTCATGAATTAACAAAGAAAATAGAGCTAATGCTAAAGGAACGCTTCGGTAAGCGAACTCACATAATTGTTCATGTTGAGCCAATAAAGTAGTAAATAAACACGCAAATTGCGTTGCCTATTTAATTATCTAATTTAATGGAATTACGAAAATACCGAGCAGCGATAGCGTAAATTTTATCGCTTGTGCTTAGCCTTCTGTGAAATGAAACACTTTTCCTAAGGATTTACGGGTGCAGATATAATTGTCTTGATTTGTTTTAGATATTTTGAGATATTATTTAAGTAAATGGTTTCGTTATTGTGTTGATTTGTAAATAGTTAGATTTTTTATGCAATATAAATGAAGCCGTTTTTATTCACCTAATGGGTGAAGTTAACAATTGAATTTATGATTAAGGAAATAACTAAGGGATAATTATGAAAAAGATTATATCGATATTGTTTGCATTTGTTACCGTGTTGTCTATTGATGCTTTTGCGGCATGGACAGTTGTTTCTGAAGGAAATAATCCACAGGTAACAGATGGGAACTGGGTAATCCAATTAAATTCAAAGTATAAAGCCATGTTTGTTTCAAAGTCTAGCACAAGCACTGTTCTTGATATGTCAACCTTGAATAGCGACTTGGCTGCTGCTGGTCATTCGTATAAATGTACTGAGTTTGATGCAAATGGCTTCCGAGGTAACGCTTATGCTATTCTAAAAACAGAGTTTACGGAAATTTATTTCCCAGATGAGGTTACAAAAATCGGTCAGCAGTGTTTCCAAAATTGTAATGCCCTAGTAACAGTTGAGTTAGGAAGTAGCTTCACCTCTTTTGCTAATACTCACGGCTTTTCACAGTGTCATTCATTAACGACATTATACACACGTGGAGAAGAAAAGGTTGTTGGTACAATTAAGCTTCCTGATGCGGTTACAACACTTCCAAACTACACATTTGAAGCCTGTAAATCATATACTAATATGATTGCTAGAGGTGTAAAAAAAATTGGACAGGCAACATTTTATCAAAATGAAGCAGTATGTAGCATTGAGCTATCTCCAGAGTTATATTCTGTAACTAGTGGTACTGATCAAGGAACATTTTATTTCTGTAAATCGCTCTCTACTCTTTCTCCTTCAAAAATGAAGCTTACCGAGTCTGTTGGACAAAGTGCTTTCCGTGAAATTCCTTTGACTCATGGTCTTGATTTTTCTGAGTCAACATTTACCTATGTGGCTAATAATTCTTTTTATGGTATAGCATTGCCTAATGATAAAAAAATTATTTTGCCTTCAACATTAAATAATGTTGTGTCAGGTGCTTTTCGCCAGCAACAGAATGGCAAAACGCTATATGTGAACCTCCGTTTTCTTGGTGAGGTTCCTGTAACTTTGGGAACAGACTGTTTTACTCCAAAAGAACAAAAAACACATAATGTATTATATGTTGATGCAAAGAAGTGCACATCTTGGACAGCACAAAATTTCACTCCTCTAACAGAGGATATGAAGAGCGAAGCCTCTTATCCTGGAGAGAAGACACTTGGTAAGTCAACAATTGGTGTGAACCAAAGCGGCTGGTGGAACTGGCTAGTTCAAGAGGATCTTCCAAAGGGTCCAACAGAGTGGAATATTGTTTCAGAAAATGATGATGGCTCTATCACAATCTATAATACAACAGAAACATGGACCCTTAATCTAATCCCTGATGGCGATGGCTATCTAGTAAAATATGTTTCAGATGAAATCGCAGAAGGCACTCTAATGGATCTAGAGCTAGTAAAGATTTCTGATGACCTAGATATCAAGCTCAATGGTCTAGCAGATGAAGCATTTAAGGGCGTAACATCTATTGGTACACTTGTAATTCCAACAGGTGCCGATAAGCTAGGCGACTATGCACTACAAAACTGCACAAGCCTAACAGCAGTAACTCTTCCTTCCGGCTTTAATTATAATGAAGCAGGTAAGGGTGCATTCAAGGGCTGCTCAAGTCTAAGTATTGTAGGTCTTTCAACTCAATCAATTACTGCAGGTGTTGTTGTGCTTCCAGATAGTGTTACATCAATATCTGAAGAACTATTTGCAGGTTGCACAAGCATCACACAAGTTACCGGTAAGGGAGTTGCTACAATTGGTGCAAATGCTTTTGCTAATGCTTCTGCTCTTGCACGTGTTGCATTCTCTAAGGATCTTGGTGCGCTAACCTTTGGTGAGGGATCATTCATGGGTACAGCACTTACTCAGACAATTGATTTAACACAAACACCAATGACAAAAATTCCAGCAAATGCATTTGCAAATTGCTCTGGAATTTCACTTGTTATTGTTCCTGCATCAATAACTGAAATCGGTGCTAATGCATTTGCTAATATGGCAGGTGGCGCAAATATTAGCTTTGCTGGTTCTGTTCCAACGCTTGGTGCAAATGCTCTAATGCCTTCAAGTGGTGCCGCAGGTTCTCGTTATGTTATCCGTGTAGAGGATGAGTATAAGGCATCATGGCAGGAAAATGGCTTTACAGCTATTACAGATTCTATGATGGAAGAGTCAGATTATTATTCAAACTTCTATGTAGGACAAACTACTGTTGGTACAGACGGTACTGCAAACTGGATGTTCTGTAAAGATCCTTCAAAGACTTGGTGGATTAGTGGTGTTGGTACATATACACGCCCAGATAACAATCAGAAAATTTCTACTCAGACTGTAACTGATGGCACATACATAATGCATGTAGTTAAAGACGGAGGAAAGCTATATCTTGCTCCAAGTGTTTGTGTTGCTGGTGGTGTTCTTGATATGTCAACATTGGATGTTGATACTGGTCTTGAGCTAGTGGCTCTACATACAAAAGCTTTCAATAAATTTGAAAATACACCTGCTGTTGTAAGACTGCCTGATAGTATGACATCTGTCGGTTATCAAGCATTCCACGAAAATAAGAAAATTGTTGAGGTTGAACTAGGTGCTGGCATCACATCATTAGGTGATAGCCCATTTAGAGAGTGCGTGGCTTTCTCTACAATGTATCAACGCGGAACAGCAGAGCGCATTGAGGGTCAGGTAAATATCCCTGCAACAGTAACATCTATTTCTACTGGTGCAGAATTCTTTAATTGCGATGGCATTAAAGAGGTTATCGCTCCTGGAGTAGTTGTTGTAGGTCATTCAACATTCTACGAGTGCAGCTATGTCACAAATATTGTTTTATCTCCTGATCTTTATGAATTTAAGGCAGGTGGGCAAGGTGCTTTCTATCAGTGTAAGTCGCTAAAAACAATTAGTCCAAATGAGATGAAGCTTGTAGCAACAGGCTCCGGAACCTTCCGTGAGTTACGTCTTTCCCATGGTTTGGATCTGTCTAAGAGTACATTCACATATGTTGGCGATAAGGCTTTCTATGCAACAAAGTGTACTGATGAAAATGGCTTTGCATGCCCAATGGTAATGCCAAAGACTGTTACAAAACTAGATGGACAGGCATTCTGGGGCCAGAATGGAAATGGTAATCAGATTATCGTCTTCAAGGGTGATAAGCCTACAAGCGTTCAATCAAACTCGTTAGATACAAATAATAATGGTTTAAATACTCTTGTAGTAGATGCAGAGACATATCCAGATTGGTTAGATTCTAGTGAGTTTACACCTGCTTCAGAGCTTCCTGAGGCTGATGTTGCAAAGATTAATCTTCAGCTTAATTCAAATCCAAATTATCCAGGAATTAAGGTTCTTGGTAAACTATCAACAGGAACAGCTGGAAAATACTTAAACTGGATTGCTCAGCTTGAACAGCCTTTGACTATGATTATCGTTAGATAAAAATGGTACCATTTTAAGTAAAGAAGAATGCTCCTGCTACATAGAATTGTGGTAGGGGCATTTTTTTACACTGTTTGTCTTGTGGAGAGATTTGACGCTAGAGCTTGCGTCCATTTGGATTCATGAACACCAATGGGCATGCTATTGCACGCATGCCTATGGCGTGAACAAGTATGATGTGTGAGCTATCATGTGCACAACAAATCCATTCTTTCTATTTTAGAAAAATGTAAAAAAGTTAAAAATCTAAAATAGGTTGTTGATTTTCTGCTTACAAAATGATACATTTCTATTTTAGAAAAACACAAAAAAGTTAAAAATCTAAAATAGAGATACCTATGAAAATTAAAAGAGACTTTTATTTGACACAGCTAATTGATCGAAAGCATAATCGGATGATCAAAATAGTGAGTGGTATTAGGCGATGTGGCAAATCATATTTACTGTCCGAATTATTTACTCAACATTTACTAGATGAAGGTGTTGATAGGCATCATATCATACATATTGATTTAGATACTAGAGACAATTTAGAATATAGGAATCCAGATGCATGTAATCAATATGTAAAATCATTAATTAAGGATGATAACATGTACTATCTTCTTTTGGACGAGGTCCAATTGATGGAGGACTTTGTTAGTGTTTTAAATGGCTTTTTGCATATTAAAAATCTTGATGTTTATGTAACAGGAAGCAATTCAAAGTTTTTATCATCTGATATTGTCACAGAATTTAGGGGACGCGGTGATGAAATAAGGGTATATCCATTAAGCTTTGCAGAAATTTATCCTATTTATGACAACAATTGGGAGAAGGCCTGGGGTGATTACACTGTTTATGGTGGAATTCCTTTAGTTTTTACCTATAAAAAGGAAGAAGACAAGGTTAAGTATTTGAAAAATTTGTTTAAAGAAACCTATTTAAAGGATATTATTGAGAGAAATAGAATTAAAAGCACAGAGGAGCTAGAGGAATTATTAAATATATTAGCATCTAACATAGGTTCTTTGGTTAATCCCCAAAAATTGACCGCAACCTTTAAAAGTGTAAAAAAAGTGGACTTGTCAGCTCCAACAATAAAGCAATATTTAGATTATTTACAGGATGCATTTTTTGTTAATAAAGTACTTAGGTATAATATTAAGGGGAAGAAATATATTAATACACCATTTAAGTGTTATTTTACAGATATTGGATTAAGGAATACTAGCCTTTATTTCCGCCAAATAGAAGAGACACATATTATGGAGAACATCATATATAATGAATTACAAATTCGTGGTTATAATGTAGATGTTGGGGAGGTGAATATAGGCGGCAACAGAATGACAGAGGTAGATTTTGTAGCAAATCTTGGCAACAAGAGGTATTATATTCAATCTGCATTAACTATGCCAACGGTAGAAAAAATTATGCAGGAAAAGAAATCCTTACTAGGGATAAGAGACGGCTTTAAGAAAATAATTATTACAAAAGAGAATATATTGCGAGCATATCAGGATGAGGATGGAATAACCATTATGAGTTTAAAAGAATTTCTTTTAAATAAGAACAGTTTAGATATATAGAATCTATTTTAGAAAAATGTAAAAAAGTTAAAAATCTAAAATAGGGAACATTTCTCCCCGTAGAACTTAGTACCCCACATTCGAGTATCCCTTAGCTTTCCTTTGAATATATATTTTTTGTGAGTCTGCAAAAGAAAAATGCAAATAACACATTTTTTATTGTAGAAAGAATAGCACTAGTCTTGACAAATATGCAAGATAGATGATATATTTATTATTAAATATAAGTGGTTAAACCATTGATATATAGAATTTTGTAATCAAATAAGGACGTTTATGAAAAAATCATTGTTCGTTTTGACAATCGGTGCTTTAACAGCACTATGCTTCGCGGATCCAGTTTGGGTAGAAACAGCGGATTCAACATCAGGTACAAGAAAATTTACTGATGGTAATTTTGTTATTGCATGGCAAACTAATAATATGCGCATATTTTATGATTCTCATGATGCATCAAAGGGAACTGTACTTGATATGACAACCCTTTGCGAGGATGTAGAAGCTGCAGGTTATAGTGCTCCAACAGGTGTTGCATCAAGTGCTTTTTATGGTGACGCAGGAATTACAAGAATCATCTTTTCTGAGCGCATGTTGTCATTCTATCAAAATGCCTTTACATCATGCTCAGATTTGGAATCTGTTGTGCTTCCTTCTCAAATTGCATGGACAGAGTCAAGTAACCCAAAGCAGGTATTTAGTTCATGTAAAAAGCTTTCAACAATTACTCCTAGAGGCGTAGAAGAAACAAATGGCGTTGTTTATTTGCCAGAAACTTGTACCGCTATTCCAAATAATATGTTTCAGGCTTGCCAAGCTAATGGCATAAAGAAAGTAATTGCACCATCCGCTGTATATGTTGGTGAGGCAGCATTCCAAAACCTAAAAAGTGTAGAGGAAATTGTTCTTTCAAAAGACATTCATACTATTCGTAATTTAGCATTTAATTTTACAACAAGCCTACAAAAATTGATTTGCGGAGATAATACATTTCCAAAATTAGCAGTAATAGAGAACTCTCAAAATTTTCAGGGTTGCACAAAACTAGTATCAAATTTTGATTTTAGTTCATCCTGTTTTACATCTATCGGACTACAAAGCTTTAACTCTTTGGAATATCAGCAAGAAATACGCTTTCCAGCAACACTTACATATTTTGGTAAGCAAGCACTAAGATCAGATTCAGTTAAGGTTCAGCGTCGTATTTGGTTTAATGGTGCTCCGCCAGAGTTTTATTATGCATCAAATGATGCAGACTATGCATTATATGGTTCTGATATTCGTCAGATTGTGCTTGTTCCAGCGCAGTATGAAAAGGAATGGACAGAGTCTCTTTCTATGTATGGGGCATCTGTTGTAGATGTTACTGACGCAGACAGAGCTCGAGATGATTATCCAACAAAGGTAACTGGTCTGGAAGCAAAAGTTGTTGGTAAAAAATATAGAAAAGCACCATATAAAATCAAAGAGAGTGATGTTATTGGCTTAACAAATGGTCGCTCTCGTTGGAATAATGCAGGTCGCTATTACTATTTAGTCAAATGGCATGAGATTGCAGATTCAACTGTAATTTGCATTTTCTAAATATGGTTGGAATTATTTGCAACAGATTCCTTTAATGAAATAACTGATGCAGATAAGGCTAGAGCAGATTATCCAACAAAGTCAGAGGTTGTAAAAGTCTCTGCAAATCGCGTTTTAGGTACATCAACATTTATGGCTCATTATGGTAATAGACTTTCTACATACTATGTTTGTACATTTGTTGAGCCAAACCTACCTCTTACAATCATAATAAAATAGTTTACCATATAGGAATGGCATTACTCATGCACCGAGCATTATTTCGTAGCATGCGAGAGGCTCGGTGTGAGATGTGTTGACCATTAATAAAGAGCTATTCTTAATAGTAGAAGCAATGACTTTGGGGAAAAGATTCTCACAAATATGGCTTATTATGTAAAAAATGCTTGCGTTTTTACCCAGTTATATGCGAAAATTATGCACATGAAAACAAATATTACTTTTAATCAATTCAATTTACGACTTACAAGCCTTACATTGCTTAGCTAATGCGGGGATTGTGCGTATTGTATTTGTGTTAATAGTAGTAAGAAGAGCCCCGCAGGATAATTTATTAGCTCCTGGGGGTTTTTTAGTAACTCCGTCAAGCTTCTTGGAGTTGTTGGTTATAGACGGAGAAAATAGTAGGAAAGAAGATATATGAGTACCCAAGATTCAAGAAAAATTCGTATTTTTGATACAACACTTCGCGATGGTGAGCAATCTCCTGGTTGCACAATGAACCTACGTGATAAGCTTCTTGTTGCTGAGATGCTCGAAGCAATGAAGGTAGATATCATTGAGGCCGGCTTTGCTATTGCTTCTACTGGTGACTTTGAGTCTGTTAATTCCATTGCAAAGCTTGTTAAGAATTCTACAGTTGCAAGCTTGAGTCGTGCATTGGTAAAGGATATTGATTGTGCATGGGAGGCAGTAAAGGTTGCTCCTCGCCCACGCATTCACACATTTTTGGCAACATCACCACTACACATGGCTGCAAAGCTACGTAAGACACCTGATGAGGTTTATGCTCAGGCAGTAGAGGCAGTGAAGTATGCTCGTAATTTGTGTGATGATATTGAGTTCTCACTAGAGGATTGCTCCCGTAGTGAGCGTCCATTTATCTACAAGGTAGTTGAGGGCGTAATTGCAGCAGGTGCAACAACAGTTAATATCCCAGATACAGTTGGCTATGCAGTGCCAGAGGAATTTGGTGCTTTGATTCGTGATATTCGCAATAATGTTCCTAATATTGATAATGCAATAATCGCAGTACACTGCCACAATGATTTGGGCTTGGCTGTAGCAAACTCATTGGCAGCTATCGCAGCAGGTGCAGGTCAGGTTGAATGCACTATCAATGGTATTGGCGAGCGTGCTGGTAACGCTGCAATGGAAGAGATTGTAATGGCACTAAAGACTCGCCATGAGTGCTTCCATGCTCACACGGACATTGACACAACAAAGATTTATGCTGCAAGTCGCTGTGTTTGCAATGTCACAGGCAGCCGTGTTCAAGCAAATAAGGCAATTGTTGGCGAGAATGCATTTGCTCATGAGTCTGGAATCCATCAGCATGGCGTAATGGCAAATCCGTTGACATACGAGATTATGACACCGGAGTCAATTGGTGTTCCTCGCAATAAGATGGTATTGGGTAAGCACTCTGGCAAGCACGCGTTTGCTCAACGCCTCGAAGATTTGGGCTTCCATTATGATGACGATTATGTAACCGAGCTATTCACAAAGTTCAAGGCATTGGCAGATCGTAAAAAGACAGTGTCTGACGCTGATATTGAAGCATTGGCAAGCAAGGCTGGTGTAAATGAGGTTCAGCTAGCAAAGCTAGATCGCTTTAGCTCAATGGCAAGTAATGCAATTACCTCAGTTAGCACAATCCGCTTAGCAGTCGGGGATCGCTTGATTGAGAAGGTTGCAACAGGTGATGGACCAATCAATGCTTCCTTCCGTGCAATTTGCGATATTCTTGGTGTGACCTGCCGCTTGGAGGACTTCCAGCTATCTGCTGTTACAGAAGGTATGGATGCACAGTGTGAGGCAAGCGTTCGCGTGCTATTTGAGGATGGCAGAACCTATCGTGGACGTGGTGTTTCAACCGATATTGTTGAAGCATCAATTCTTGCTTATTTGCAGGCAATCAATACTGCAATTAGTGAGGGTGCTCCAAGTATCCTAACACACTAAAATTAGCTTTTAGCCCATGCTTGCAAACAAGGCTTGCATGGGCTTCTTTATAAAAAGGAGAAAAAATGAATGTTTTAATGATTGGAAATAGTTTTTCCATTTGTGTTGGCTCACACCTACCACAATGCACAAAGTCTGTGCCGGGTAACGAGTTAGGGCTAACTTCGCTATATATTGGTGGTTGCTCTTTGGAGAGACATTGGAACAATATAGTTGAGTTTGAAAAGGATAGCTCATTTTGTCCTTATGGAATCCGTGACTGGGGCTATGCTGAGGGCGAGGGACCTGTTGCGAAGCTAGGTATAGAGGCAGCAAATGTTGTGGATATGCTAAAATTCTGCAAATGGGATGTAGTGACCATTCAGCAGGCAAGCCATGAGAGCTGGGATTATGCAAAATATCAGCCATTTGCAGATAATCTAATTGCGAAGATTAAAGAGCTTTGCCCAACCGCTGAAATTGTAATTCAAGAGACTTGGGCATATAGCACAGCAGATTGGCGAATCTCCGATAAAAGCGACTGGGGGTTTGGTCAGGCAGAAATGCACACTCGTTTGCGAGCTGCTTATAAGAAACTCCAAGAGGCTACAGGCTTCCGTGTAATTCCAACAGGGGATGCTGTTGCACTCGTTCGTGCAAAGACAAATAGTGACCCTGCATGGGAGCCAGTGAATAGCGGAGGCCCAGATGGCACTGGCGATACCTTCCACCTCAATAAAAAGGGGGAATATTTGCAAGCCTGCGTTTGGTTTGGAGCTTTGTTTGGTCAATGCCCTGAGCTAATCAGCTATATCCCAGAGGAAATGACTGAGGATGAAGCAAAATTCTATAGAGCCTGTGCAAAAGAGGCACTCTCTGGCGACTTCTGGAAATAAAGCCCAAATGCTGTTGTGAACAAAACCGTTTGCAACAGCATTTTTGTTTTTTGAGAGTGCGTAGTTGTCGCGCAGACGAGAGCTTTAGCTCCTCTCACTCGGCACAGTGTGGCTTCGCTATCCTCAGTGGTAAATGACAAATAAATTTATACAATAACATAGGTTGTTGATTGCTGGCTGTTGAAGTACGATAAATGTAATTTTGCCTAAATAAAAGGTGAAAACAACTTGACGGGGGGGGGGGGGGTAAGTGTTAATATAGATAATGGAAGCGAATAGTTATTTTTTTCAAAATTTTGTACTTAATTATAGAAAATTTTTCTATATTTTTAGGTAAAGTTATATTTGATTAAAGCAACTCTATAAGGGTTACTTTACAAAGGAAATGTATGAAAATTAGAAAATTAAAAAACCATAAAATAATTGCTTGCTACAAATTTGTGGCTATTGCTATTATCTCACTATTGTTTGCATTACCAGCATCTGCAGATTGGACATTGTCTGCTACATCTGGTTCTGTTTCAATGACAGATGGTTCTAAAACTTTATATGTTGCAGTTTTAGATAGCACCGCCAGAACTCTTATGCTTGGTTATCCTAATGGAAATAATAACAATCGCTCTACTGCTACAGGAGGTATTAATAAGGGTGGTTCGTTTGACCTTACTCAACGTATAGTTGATAAGGAAGGCAATGAATGGACAATTGTTGAGGTTGGCCCTTATGCTTTCTATAACAATAAGGGCGTTACTGGGTCAATTGATATTCCTAATGTAACGAATATCGCTGAGTGTGCATTTGGATATGCTACTGGTATTACTGGCTTTACATTAGGAAAAAAGCTAGAACGTATTGGAACTAGTGCATTCAATTCAACCTTTGGTAATCTTTCCTTCACTCCAGCATTGCCACCATCAGTTAAGTTTATAGGTGCTGCTGCATTTGCTCATCACTCAAAATATGATAGCGGTCTTCCAATGAAGCTACAGGGCACAATTGAGCTGCTTGGTGTGGAAACTATTGAGAAGTCAGCATTTTATAGTAATGTAAATGTTGAAAAGTTCGTAATTGGTTCAAAATTAACTTCATTCTCTGAAACAGGTGTAAGTGTTGATTCAATGGAAGTTACGAAGGGAGTTTTTGAACGCTGTGATAAATTGCACACAATTGAGTGGCAATGTGATGCACCTTCATCATTCCCTAAAAATGCATTTTGGACATCAGATGCAAATGCTTGTGTGACGAACTATGTTTACATTGATTATTTAGAGAATTGGATAAGCTGCATCAATAAGTCTGGAATGATTGTTGGTAATCTTGTTTCTGGCAATGATCCAGCTGATATTGATCCAGCAGCTTATGATTTTACAAATCCAGCTGTCTATGAAATCAATCCAAATGAGAATTCCCATAAAGGGAAAATCTATCTTTCTCTTCTAGCAGGACATCCAGTGGCAGAGGGTGCTCCTATCTTTAATTCTTCTCCATATGTTAATAAAGAGAATGGCAAATTTATGTTCTATGCCAATATGGATGAGGGTGAGGATTGTGATTTATTTGCGGTATTCACAGATTTACAGGGTAATACAATTACTAACACACTAGCTACTGGTGTTGATGGAAATGCTGATACATTTTACTCCTGCGAACCAATTGGCCTGATTGAGAATAAGGTATATTCATTCGGTATTCTTGGCAAAAAGGGCTCAGACTATGTTTTACGCAATGGATCTGGCACCTTCTTTAATGGTGAAATTTCTGTTAGCACCACAGCCTCAATTAGTGAGAATGGTGACTCTACAGTATTTACATTCTCTCGTGGGAATGCTGCTGATACAGCACAGCCAGATGGAGAAGTAACAATTCTGTTTACGCCTTCTGGTTCAGCGGTTGAATTTGTCAACTTCAAGGAGGTCCCTCGCACAGTCACAATTCCTGCAGGAGTTGCATCTGCAGAGGTTGTAGTTGAGGCAGTGATAGATATTGCTGTTGGTGATAAGTCTTTATCACTTATTCCAGATTCTGGTGAGCTTTATTATGTTGGCTCTGTTGGTACTACAACTATTGAAAACTGGACTCCACCAGTAATTTCTGATTTTGAAAAAGAGTTTGAATATCAAGTTACAGGCTATGATGCTGCTAGAGGAGAGCTTGAAAACTTTCCTGTCCTTGTGCGTATTCCAGCTGGTAGAGTAGCTGATAATTCTCAGCTTGCATTTTTTGATGAGAATGGTACCTTTTTGCCATATGAGATAGATACATGGAATGCAAACGGTGAGTCTCTTGTATGGGTTTTGGTTCCATTTTTCTATCAAAATGTGAAGATTACTCTTGCTTCAGGAAATGAAGGCTGGACAGCACCAAATCTTGCTCATACACTTTGGCGCATGGCTGGGTATGTTGCTGTGCTTCATCTTGGTGAGGATGGACCAGAGTTTGCCGGCTCAACAGTGCAGAATATTGATGGTTTAGGTCAGCTTGCTAATGGTACAGATGCTGGCGTTGCAAATAAGGTTGCTGGTGCAGTTGGTCCCGCACGCCTTATTAGTGATACCGCTGGATGGGATAAAGCACGTATCAAGGTTGATAACTTCGAGGGATATCTTGATAATCTTGCAAATATGACAGTGTCTCTTTGGGCTAAGCATAGTGCTGAGCCACAAGTTGGTGATAGTGAGCGCATTTTTGGTAATCGTAGTAATTTGGAGGATCAAGCATCAGGCTTTAATGTTTCAACATATACTGGTGTTACTGATACAATTCCTGTTCTTTTAGCTCGTGGTAATCCAACATTAAATAGTTCAGCAGGACTTGACAAATTTATTGTTGTTAAACCAAGTACTGGAACTAATGTATCTTGGTCTGATACATGGACACATTTGTCATTCTCGTTTAATTACACCCCAAATCCAACCATATTCCATATCGGTGGTGAACGAGCTGCAATCTCTCCAAATGGTTCTGGTAACGCAATACAGACAACAGCATTTGCTTCAATTTTAGCAAATGATACTCCAATATCATTTGGTAACTCCTATGATGAGGGACAGAGCGGATTGGGCTTTAAGGGTGCTATAGATGAAATTCGAATAAGAAATGGGTCTGTCTCTGATGACTGGTCATTTGCGGAGAATGCAACAGTTGCTGATAAACTTTTTATGGTTTCTGAAGCAACCATTGCAATTGCTCAAACGAAAGACAAGTATTTGAGCGGATTTGGAGATGAAGTTAAAATCTCATTTGACGCAAATCTATTAGGATCAAAGGAAAGCCTTCCTGCAGTAGTCACAATAGATTGGGGTGACGGCACAACAGACACTGTAGAGCAAACTTTATCTAATTTGGTAAGTGAGGTATTTGCTACTCATACATATAGTGAGTCGGGTGAATATATTGTTACGGCTACTGCCTCTTTATCTGGTTCAGAAAGCTCTGCTACAGCTACAGTACAGGTTATTGTGACACCTACAAATCTAAGAGTTTCACAGGATGATACCTTTACACGTTATGCATTGACATATGTATCAGGCTATACTGGAGAAACAGAGCTTACAGATTTCCCTGTACTAGTACGTATTTCAGAAGATAGCATTGATGGCTTTGACTATGATGAGTGTGCTGAGGGTGGTGCAGATATTTCCTTCTCACTTGCAGATGGCACAGTGCTTTCACATGAAATAGAGCAGTGGAATACTGAAGGTGAATCTCTTGTTTGGGTGAAGCTTCCAACTCTTGATGCTTCTACAAACTTCTTCTATATACGCTGGAATGATGAAACTCCTCCAGAAAATAATCCTAGTGATGTTTGGTCAAGCTATGTTGCTGTTTTACATGGTGGTAATGCAATTACAAATGCTGTTAAAGATGGTGTTGAAGCAATCGCTGGGTCAGGATCTGTTGTAGCTTCAGATGATTCTGGCTTTATTGGTGGCGGCATTAGAAAGTCAGTTAATAAGGCAATCGGTATCAATGTTGTTAACCCATATTCTAAGTTGACATCTGGTAAGCAGTTCTCTGTTTCTGCTTGGTTTAAGCGCAGTGGAAATGGCGGAAATAATAAAGGGACACATATTCTTGCAGCAAACCGCCCAGCATGGGATTCAGAATTAGGCTTCTTGTTCCTACAAGAGCAAGGTCAATATATTTCTGTTGCTTCAAAGGGTGCTCATAACTGGAGCTCTGGTAAGTATATTCTTATAGATCAGACTTGGGGACATACTGGCTTTACTTATGATGGTGAGGTAGGTGCTCTAACCTCCTATTATAATGGTATTGCAGACATGTCTAAAAATAATACCCCACAACTTTATAATGCTAATGTTGCTTATTGGACATTTGGCTCTTATATGAATACTGCAAGTGATGACTCATATAAGGGTGATATTGATGAAATACGCATTTATAATGGAACTGCCTCTGCAGATTGGATGAAAGCAGAGTATGATTCTATGGCAGATGATTCATTCTTGTTGTTTGGTGTTGCTCTGGAATCAACACCTGTTTCTGGTGTTATGTTTATCATTTACTAAATTAGAGGAACATATAATATGAAAAATTCGAATATAAAGAATATCTATAAAGCGTGGATTAAAAATCTCCGCACAGTATGTAATGCTCTTGCTATTTCAGTTATGGCTTTTGCATTACCAGCATATGCAGATTGGACACTATCTGGTACATCTGGAGAGGTTTCTATGTCAGATGGTACTTATACGCTCTATCTGACCGTATTGGATTCAGAAGCTCGCACCCTAATGCTAGGTAAGACAAGTGGTGGTAGTGGTAAAGGTATAAGATCTTTAGCAACAGGCGGTGAGAGCATTGGCGGATCTTTTGATTTAAGCCAACGTATAGTCGATGCTAATGGTAATGAATGGACAATTGTTGAGGTCGGCCCTTATGCTTTTTATAATAACAAAGTCGTAACAGGAACGATTTACATCCCAACTGTAACTAACATCGCTGATGGTGCATTTGGTTATGCAACATCTGTCTCAAGCTTTACATTGGGAAATAAGCTTGAGAGAATTGGTGCAAGTGCTTTCAACTCAACCTTTGGTAATATTTCTTTCTCTCCATCATTCCCATCTTCGTTGAAGCATATTGGTGCAGCAGCCTTTGCACATCACACCAAATGGGATTTGGGCCAAATTATGAAGCTTCAGGGCACATTGGAGCTACGTGGAATTGAAACAATTGAAAAATCCGCATTTTATAGAGCTGAAAATATTGAGAAAGTCATCATTGGTTCAAAATTAACTTCATTCTGTGAAACAGGTTCAAGTGTTGATTCAATGGAAGTTACGAAGGGAGCTTTTGAACGCTGCGATAAATTGCACACAATTGAATGGCATTGTGAAGCCCCAGCAACCTTCCCTCAAAACACATTCTGGACAGATCAAACTTCCTTTTGTGTAACAAATTATGTTTATATTGACTACCTAGATGGATGGAAAAATCTTCTTACTGCTTCTGGTATGACTGTTGGTGAGCTAGTATCTGGTAATGACCCAACAGATGTTGCTCCTGCTGATTATGATTTGACTTCACCAGCAGTATACTCAATCCAGTCAAATCTTGCGACAGCCAAAGGAAAAATATATCTTTCCCTATTACCAGGTCATCCAGCTGTAGAGGGAACTCCTGTTTTTAACACAGCCCCAGAAGTAAAGCAGGAGAATAATAGATTTATCTTCTCAGCTAATATGGACGAGGGTGAAGCATGTGATCTTTTTGCTGTCTTTAAAGATTTGCAAGGCAATGCCATAACAAACACTCTTGCAACTGAAGTTAATGGCAACCCAGATGTATATTATACCTGTGAGCCTACAGGACTTGTCGCGAACAAGATTTATTCTTATGCTCTCCTTGGTAAGAAAGGAGATATCTATGTTGAGCGTGCAGGAGCAAATACATTCTTTAATGGTGAAATTTCTGTTGAAGCTCCAGCTGCAGTTAGCGAGAATGGTGGCGAGCTGGAATTTACATTTACTCGTGGAAATGCCGCAGATACTGGGCTTGCAGATGGTGAAGTAATCGTTCCATTTACACTTTCTGGTACAGCATCTGAGTTTACGAACTTTAAGGAAATTGTGCGTACTGTAACAATTCCTGCAGGTGCAGCATCAGCTACTGTAACAGTTGAAACTGTGGTTGATCTTGCATCAGGAAATAAGACTCTATCACTTATTCCAGCTGCTGGTATGCCTTATTTTGTAGGAGCTGCAGAGACAGCAACAATTGAGGATTGGATTCCACCTGCTATTTCAGATTTTACAAATACAACTAAACATACTGTTTCAGGGTATGATAAGAACAAGAGCACACTTTCAAATTTCCCAGTTCTTGTTCGTATTCCAGCAGGTCAAGTGGCAGACAATACACAGTTGGCATTTTTTGATGCCAATGATACATTCCTTCCTTATGAAATAGATACATGGAATGAAGAAGGAGAGTCACTTGTATGGGTATTGATGCCATCCCTCTCGCAGGATGCCCAACTTACAATGGCTTCTGGTAACGAGAATTGGTCAGCACCAAATCTAGCATACGCATTATGGCGTACAGCTGGCTACGTTGCAGTTATTCACCTAGGTGAGGATGGTCCTGCATTTGCTGGTTCAACCATTCAAGGTATCAGTGGTGTTGGCCAGCTAGCCAATGGAGCAGATGCTGATTCAGCAAATAAGGTGGACGGTGCTATTGGTTCTGCACGTCTTATAACTGAGGCATCAGGAGGAAATAAGGCTCGAATCAAGGTTGATAATTTTGAGGGTTATGTTGATAATCTAGCTAATATAACAATTTCATTCTGGGTCAAACATAGTGAAAATATTACTCCTCAAGCAAATGAGCGACTCTTTGGTAATCGTAGCAATGTTGGTGATCAGGCAACAGGCTTCAATGCTATGACAGTTAGTGGAGTCAATATAACTACACCTATATTTGAAGTTCGTAGTAACCCAACACAAGGTAGTGCTGTTGGTCTAGATGCGTTCGTTAAGGTTCAACCTTCGGCGGGCACAGAAACATCTTGGTCTGATACTTGGACACATATGTCATTTACATATAATGTAAGTCCAAATCCAGCTTGGTTCCATATTGCTGGCTCACGTGCATCTATCTCTGGCAATGGGCAGGGTGGTTCAACACAGTCAACATCTTTTCCTGCGATTTTGCCTAACCATACACCAGTTTCATTTGGTAACTCTTATGATGAGGATTCAAGTGCAACAGGTTTCAAGGGCTCTATGGACGAAATTCGCGTAAAGAATGGCTCTGTTTCTGATGACTGGGCCTTTGCTGAGAACGAGACAGTTGCAAACGCAAAGTTCTTGGTCTCTGGAGCAGATGTTTCCATTGCTGTAAACTCAGATAAAATTCTATGCACTGAGGAGTCTTCCGTTGATCTTTCCTTCCAAGCACAGTTGCTAGGAACTTCTGAGAGTGTCGAAGGAAAAGTTACAATTGATTGGGGTGATGGAACAACAACAGCTACAGATATTAGCTTACTCGCAGAAAATGCAGTTGAGGTTCCTGCTTCTCATATATATACTGCAACTGGTACCTATATTGTTACAGCTACAGTAACACTTAATGGATTTACTTCTAGCGATATCGCAACAGCCAAGGTTGGTGTGCTTCCTAAAGACCTAAGCTTTGTAAATGATGATTCATTTACTCGCTATGCGTTGCTATATACTCAGGGATATACTGGTGATTCTTCTCTAACAGACTTCCCAATTCTCGTTCGTATTTCAGAAAGCACTATCGAAGGCTTTGATTATGATGAGTGTAACGAGGATGGTTCTGATATTTCCTTCTCACTTCCAGATGGAACAGTTCTTCCATATGAAATTGAGACATGGGATACAACAGGTGAATCTCTTGTATGGGTAAAAGTTCCTTCTATTACAGGCTATGCCTCAGCAATTTATATGCGTTGGAATGATACAACACCTCCAGAGAACGATCCATCAGCAGTTTGGTCAAGCTATGTTGCTGTTATCCACGGTGGTGATAATATTACTAATTCTGTTGCAAATAGCATTGTGGCAGAATCTGGCTCTGATTCTACTGTAGCATCTGCTACTTCTGGTTATATTGCTGGTGGTGTAAATAAGTCAGTTAATAATGCTATTGGCTTGAATATCACAAATCCATACTCCACACTAGCAAATGGGAATCAGTATTCTGTATCCGCTTGGTTTAAGCGAGATGGTAATGGTGGAAATAATAGGGGTACACATATCCTCGCTGCATCTCGCTCAGAATGGAGCGCTGGAAGTGGTTTCTTGCTCTTGCAGGAGCAAGGAAAATATATCTCTGTTGCATCAAATAATAGTCACAATTGGTCAAGCGGTACAGGTGTACTTGCTGATAAAACATGGGGACATGTTTCATTTACATATGATGGTGATGCGGGTCTGCTGAAATCTTATTTCAATGGTGATTTTGATCAGATAAAGGTAAATCCTGGATCACTTGTTAACACAAGCAATCCATATTGGACCTTCGGCTCTTATATGAATAGAGGTTCTGATGATTCACTTAAGGGTGATATGGATGAAATCCGTGTTTACAATGGTGTAGCAACAGAAGATTGGCTGAAAGCAGAATATGATTCAATGGCTAATGCAGCATTCATTAACTATGGTGCAGCTACAGAAGCAAGTACTGCTCAAGACCTAATTGAGGCAACATTTACTGTTGACGTAGAAACTATTACACTCAATGCTGCAACAATCTCTGGTACACTTATTACAGCTAGCACAAATGGACTAAGCTCTGCTGACTTATATTTGGCTTATGGTCCAGCTTCAGAGTCTCTTCCTGAATATGAGTGCTATACAAATGGTTGGGAACAGGGCAGTGTAATTGCAATCCCTCTTACTGAGCTGTCCTCAGGAACCACATATAAGGTGTCTTTCATTGTTTCTAATGCTAATGATGTATCTGTTAAGTATAATTTAGACTTCACGACAAAGTCTGAGCCAGCAGACCTACGCATTAGCGAGGTCGGTAGTGCTATAACTGACCCATGGGACAACACTTCAAGCTTTGTTGAGATTTACAATGCTGGTGAGACAACAGCTAACCTCAATGGCTTTGTTCTTCGCCGTGCTCAAAAGGGCAAGACCAAGGATATGGTTCTTCCTCCATTTACATTGGCTCCAGGTGCTTATGCTGTTGTCTGGGGTAGCGATGATAATGAAGGATATGAGAATCCAGCAGAAGTTGTTGGTTCTGTTATTCGTCAAGGTGTTATGAAGTTTAAAGCAACTAATACACCACTTATTACATTATTAGATGCAGATTCCAATGTGCTTGATACCTTCCAGGTATTGGCAGGTCTCGCAGATGGTCAGTCAATGGGTCCATCAGCAGACTTTGATGGTGTGAACTTGTATTACTTCTCTAAGAAGAAGATTACTCCAGGAGCTGCTAATAATTATGATGGAGCAACAGCACTTGGTGCATCCTTCGTTTCAGAGTCTCACTCTGAAGATGAGGTTGCTCCAACCTCTGATCTCATAGTTAACTCTACATGGAGCCCTCTTCCTGGTTCTACAATTGCTAGCGTAAAGATGGTTTATCGTCTTGCATTCAGTAATGAGGTTGAAGTTGCAATGACAGATTCTGGCGATGGCGAAACTTGGACAGCAACAATTCCTGCTTCTGTTTATGCTGATGCATTGCCTGGCTCTCTCGTACGCTGGCGCTTTGTTGCAACAGACTCAGAAGGTCGCTCTACAATTGAGCCAGCATTTGGTTCTGCTGATGGATCACCAAAATACTTTGGTACAATTACTGCACCAGATTTTGAGTGTGAGATTCCAGTATTCCACTTGTTTGTTGCTGCTCCTGACACAGGTACAGACCTCCCAGATGATCCAACTGATGATCAGCGTAATCTTGCTGCAATGGATATCGATTCTGATGCATTAACAAGTAATTCTAATTATGCTGATATGGATATTGGAGCTCGTGCTACGATTTATCATAATGGTTATCTCTATGATAATATAACTATAGACCTAAGAGGTAATACCTCAGCTGGCTTCCACAAGAAGTCTCATGGCTTAAAGTTCAATAAGAGCAATAAACTAATCTATGTAAATCCATACACACAAGAGGAAGGAGAAGTCCGTAAGACAAGCTTTACTAGTGAATTTATGGATCCTTCATTCCTTCGCCAGAATGTAGCATTCCAATTCTTGAATAATGTTGGTATTAAGGCTCCATTCCACTACCCAGTGCGCCTACAACGTAATGGTGAGTTCTATCAACTTGGCTTCCATTCAATCCGTTTCACTGATGAAATCATTGATTACTATGGATGGGATGAGGATTGCGAGTTAGTAAAGAATGCTGGTTCATTACGTACAACTAAATCAACTGCTGGCTTTGAAACAAAGATTCCTGAGCAGGATAATGAAAGTCTCGCAACAGACAACTTCAAGGCTCTTGTCTCAGACTTAACTTCTAATAATAAGTCTGTTATCGCATGGGATATTCTTGATATCGCTAAGTGGATTAACTATATGGCTGCAACTCGTATCACCCAGGAAACTGACGATGTTTGGGGCAATCTTTGTGTATATCTACATAATGAGACAGGCACTTGGTGGCCAGGTGCTTATGATATGAATCTTTCCTTTGGCCAATATTATCGTGAAGCAGGTTGGACAGCACAGTCTCTACCTGGTGAAATTGCAAATATTGATACCTTTAAGTCCCACCCTCTATATGGTGGCTCACAGGTAAGGGTTTATAATAAGGGTACAGCAAATCTCTTCACTGGTGGCGGTGGCACTGATGCTAATTACAATGGTGCATTTGATGCAATCTATGGTGATGCTAAGCTCAGAGGTATGCACCTAAGACGCTTAAGAACACTAATGGATACATATCTAATGGCTCCAGGAACTGCTCAAGCTAATACACCAATTTGGCAGATGTTTGCTACTCAGACAAATGCTATGTATGCAACAGCTTGTCTTGACCGTGCTAAATGGACAGACCGTTCTGCTGGCAATGCAGGCATTATCAATCCTTGGGGCAATAATTTCTATACCAATATGATTGATGGCGTAAACTCAATTTGGACAAATTATATTGTTCCAAGACGTACACACCTATATGTAACACACAGTGCAGCAAATGCTGATTATGATTCAGCAAATGTCTTCACTGCTGTATCAGATGGTAAGGTTGTTTGCTACAATGCAGGTATCCCAGATGCTCAACCAGCAGGACTCAAGGTACGCATTTCTCGTCGTATCGTTGATGCTAATGGTGTTAATTCTTATATCAAGGTGGACAATCCTAACGCAATCTTCCTTGATGTTTCAGATTGGACTATCTCAGATGGCACAACAATTGTCATACTTGAACCAGGTACGGTAATTCCACCTGCTGGAGCTCTATATCTTGTCGTTGATCGTAAGGCATTTACTGCTGCACATCCACAAGCTCAGGTATTGCTTCAGGGTAATATTGTAGCTGATCTACTAACATCAGATGCAGCTATCACAGTAACTGATACAGCTGATTTTGTTGCTGCAACTTACTCTAATTTGGCAACAGCACCAGCTAATGAAGCAATTACAGAGGATGCTGATCCATTTGCTGATCCAACAAAGCCAACAATTGGTTTACTATCTGATGGAAGCTATGCTTCTCTATCTATTGAGCCAGGCGAGAATGAAGGGGACCCATCTGTTCTTGTAATTCCGTTTGCTGCGGAAGCAGGCTTCACTTATACGCTTAAGATGTCAACTACTCTTGAGACACCAACGGACGAGTGGGCAGCTGCAGAAGGTGTTGAGCAGATTATTCCTGCTGATGATGGTAATGCTGCATTCCGCATCCCAATGACAGAGGATGCTGCATTCTTCATAATTTCTGTGGAGTAAATGAGTAAGACTATTCGTCATTCACACAAAATGAATGACGAATATCTTTAGTTAGAGTGAGCACTTACGAGTAACACAAGTATCATTCTAAAAATGAGTGCAGAGAGCTAAATGCTTTCTGCACTTTTTTTCTTTTGTCCTCCGTAAAAATCACACTATGTGTGTCCGTGTTAGGCGTAAGCAATAAGTGCGAAGAAGGGACGCGGAGACGCGGAGGTCGCCGAGGTCGCAGGGCTTGCGTGATGGCTTGTATGGTGGTATCGATGATAACACTACCGCTTGTCGTTGCCTAGTTTTGCTTCTGTTATCGCAAAGGCAACTTCCAAGCGCTAGTGTGTTCGCCCACAAGAATGCAAAGACGCGGAGCATCTGCACGTGATGGCTAAAAGTGCGAAGTGGGACGTTAGACGCGAGACGGTTAAAC
>JAFUOX010000062.1 GCA_017481725.1 Kiritimatiellia bacterium
ACTATGTATTATTGGGGTGACTCAATGGATGGTGTTTTCGATGACGTAAACAATACACCAGACAACTATGATGACGATATCGCTCTAGGTGCAGGTTGGGGAGACTTATATCAGACAGCAATGCACTTTGACTTTACTCCAGGCACTGGTTTTTGGATGCAGTCTGTAGCAGGTGGTGCGGTTCAGTTCTCTGGTGAAGTTTCAACTGACAATACAATTACTCTTGCTGCAAACACAATGACACTAGTATGTAACACACTTCCAATGGCAATTGAGCTACAGGACATCAAGGGTATTGGTCTTGGCGAAGAAGGTTCTGACATTATTCAGATTTGGGATCCTACAACACGTAAATATACAACTATGTATTATTGGGGTGACTCAATGGATGGTGTTTTCGATGACGTAAACAATACACCAGACAACTATGATGACGATATCGCTCTAGGTGCAGGTTGGGGAGACTTATATCAGACAGCTCTACACGCAGATATCGCTGTAGGTCAGGGTTTTTGGATGCAGTCTGTTAAGGGTGGTACAGTTGTATTCCCTACAGCTGAATAACAAATGGATTTTGAGGGAGAGGATTCCTCTCCCTCATTATAACAAACAATAATAACTAAATTAGAAAGAAAATAAAAAAATGAAGAAATTCGTAACAATGATGGTAGTTGCTCTAGTAGCATTTTCTGCTTCTGCAGCTTCTATTGACTGGGCAATGTCTCTAGGTCGTACTGGTAAACTTACTGATTCAACAGGCGCAGCTCTTAATGGCACAATCTACCTAGTTCTAGCTGACACAACATTCAATGCTACAACAGCAGAGGAGTTCGAGTCACAGCTAACAGCTGCAACACTAGGTACAGATACTGTTTCTGCAGGTAAGAACTCAGGTACTACACTAACAGCAACAAGTGATGCACTTAAGGCTGAGTCAGAAGGCGGTTCTCAGTATAACTTTGGAATCGTAGTTTACGATGCAGCAAATGCTCAGTACTATATGTCTGCTTCAAATGCTGAATATGCTTATGTTGCTGGTGTTGACGATCCATCAAAGATTTCTTTCACAGCTGCACAGGCAACTGGTTCTGCAAACTGGACTGCAACATACACAGCTGTTCCAGAGCCAACTAGCGCAATGTTGGCATTGGCTGGTGTAGTTATGTTGATTCGTCGCCGCAAGTAATTGTGGCAGAGTACAACATACTCACATAACTTAAAAACAATAAAACCACTCTCTTGCGAGGGTGGTTTTATTGTTTATATATTTGCTGTAATCAGCAAGTCGCTTACTTACGACGGCGGATTAGCATTGCAACGCCTGCTAGAGCTAGCATAGCAGAAGCTGGCTCTGGAACAGCAACTGCCTTGTACCAACCGCCACCTGCTTTAACTGCATCACCATCTGTAACTGTTGTCTGTGTTGCAAAATCGAATGCGAATGCAGCGTCATCTAACACAGTTGAACCATCTGCGGCTAGACCAGAAACAGTATAAACTGTTGATGAGAAGTTGTACCATGTGTCTGTGCCATCATTATATGTGATGAACATACCGTAGTTCTGACCATTTGCTACAGATGCTGAATCATATGTGCCTTTAATCTTACCTTTATTAGAAGCAAGACCAGTTGATGTATTTGCCTTGTTTGCAACAGCAGATGGAGTCTGCATTATACCTTCAACAACAGATGCCTCTAAAGAAGAACCTGTTAGAAGAACTAGATAACCAATAGCACCATTTGTTGTTGTAATAGTGGTCCCGCCAAATACTACTTTAGATGCACCTGCTCCCCAGTCAAATGAACCGGCGTAAGCAGAAACTGCTACTAAAGCAAGAACCATTAGTGTTACGATTTTTTTCATTGTATTATTTCTTTCTAATTTAGTTGTTTGTTAAGCACAAAGTATATTACTTACTTTGTGAAAGTAACTGTACCTGCTGTTGGAGAATCAAACCAAAAACCTTGTCCGACCTTTAGTGTAATTTTAGCAAGATCTGAGAAGTCGTTTAGTAACCAAGAATTATTCCACTCTGGAGCTTCATTATTTGTGCCATCATCAGCATCTAGCCAACCATATGTTTGATAACCAGTACCAGTCCATACACGTAATTTTGTTTGATATTCTCCATCATCATCAAGACCTGCTAAATCGCACTTAATATTTTGAATAGAGATTGTTGTTGGGAATGGGTTTGCAATCATGTTTAAACCTTGAACAACATCAATTGTATAAGTATCATTATTATTTACTTCACCTGCAAGAGTGATTGTTCCAACTTGCCCTACTGAAATCCAAACACCTTTACCTAATTCCATATTTTCAATAGCAATATCGGAAAAGTCATTCAATAACCATGTGTTATTCCAATCAGGCGCTTCGTTATTTGTACCATCATCAGCATCTAGCCAACCATATGTTTGATAACCAGTACCAGTCCATACACGTAATTTTGTTTGATATTCTCCATCATCATCAAGACCAAGTAAGTCAGAACCATCAATAATAAAGTCATTAATATCTTTTGTTGATGCACCAACATTCAAAAATTGTGAGCCTATCATGTTCAAGCCCTCTGCCAACTGAATCTTTGTATATCCAACGACGTTGTCGGATGTTACGTCTGCTGCGCTTGCGGCAGGGATATTTTTGGGGGCATATTACTCAATTGTACACACATAAGACTTGACTGCCAATTAGAGCTATGATACTATTTGTTACAAATCACCCACAAAGCATTAATGTTTTTGGGTAATTACAAACAAGTATTGAAGAGAAAAATATGGTAAAAACATACTCCGAATGTATTAGAGAATATGGCTCAGCAAGAAAAATTGCATATCTTATAAAAGAGGAAAAATTGTTTCGTCTTGAACGAGGATTATATTCAACTGAAAAATATGAACATTTGATAGTCATGGTTAATAAACGCTATCCCCAAGCCGTCGTTTCTATGCATAGTGCTTTTTATTATAATAATCTAACTGATGTTGTCCCAAATTGCTTACACATTGCAACTGCAAGAAATTCTACAAAGATTAACGACAAAAGAATTTGTCAGCATTTTATTCCTGAAAATACTCTTAATATTGGAGTTACAAATTTAATACGAAATGGTATTGTTATCCGAACTTACGATCTTGAGAGGCTTTGTATTGATTTAATGAAAAATCGTACAAAGTTACCCTATGATTTATATAAAGAGGTAGTGCTCTCTCTCCGTAACCGTGTGCATGAAATATATCCAGCAAAAATAGATGATTATTTAGATGCGTTCCCATATAGACAGAAACTGCATGATTTGATCGAAAAGGAAATTTTCTAATGATTAATTTTAAGGACACTATTAACCAATTATTGAGTACAGGCTTCCGCGAGGACAATGTCGAAGAAAAGCTATCTCAAGATATTATCATTAAAGCACTAGCTGAATGTGGACTAAAAGAAAATCTAACAATAAAAGGCGGTGTGGTTATGTCTAACATCACAAATGACATTCGTAGAACCACCTTGGATATAGATATTGATTTTATTAAATTTTCTTTGTCTGATGCAACCATTAGGGATTTAGTTGAAAGAATGAATTGCATTGAGGGAATTTCTATTTCAATTATTGGTGATATAGTAGAACTCAAACAACATGATTATCACGGGAAAAGGGTGTTCTTATCTTTACAAGACAAATATGGGAATGTTATTGAAACAAAGATGGATATTGGGGTGCATACTATCCCAGAGGCACAACAAGTTGAAATTCCTTTTCAAATGCTATCTATAAACTATGAAACGGTAACTCTTTTTGCTAATACTAATGAGCAGATTTTTGTAGAAAAGCTTAAAAGCCTTTTACGTCTTGGTGCTATCTCAAATCGTGCAAAGGATGTAGATGACATGATTTTCTTAAGTGAACGAATAAATCGCAAAGATTTGCTCGCCTTAATCAAAGTATATATTTATAACGACACTAGAATGCTTGAGAATAATATCGATGAAATAATTAGCCGAGTTTCTAAAGTTTTTTCTGATAAAAATTATTTAGCACGCCTTTCTCACCGAAGGTCTAATTGGTTAGAAATAGAGCCCCAGGAAGCAACAAAAAGGTTATTGGAGTTTCTCCGTAGTTTAAAATAAAGAAGCGAACACACCCCACGTTTGCTTGCTGCACCAATTTTTATGCCTATAAAAACGAAAAAGCCACCATCGCAATAGTGTGGTTTTATTGTTTATACTGAAAAGTTTACGAGGAAGCCAATTTTAAGGATATACCAAATCGCCTATTCGTATACATATCTACGGAATATGTATACAAAATCGCCTTTTCGTATACATATCTACAGAATATGTATACAAAATCGCCTTTTCGTATACATATTAAAACTTTAGCTACAAATTTCTTGATGATTTACAAGTAGATTAACGAGCTTTGCGAAAATTTAAAATAGAATTTCTTTTAGACGATTAGCTTGCTGATTAAATTTTTCTTTGTTATTTTCTTTCAACGTTTGCAAATTTTTAATTTTCCATAATATACTTGGATATTGGTCTAAATTATGTATTGGGCTAGAAGACAAGTCGGCTTCTAGTTGAACAAAATCTATGAGAAATTTTCTGTCTGAAATAGATAATGCAATATTTATATTTTTAACTAAATCAATAAATGTTTGCTCTGCATGAGAAAAATCATATTTTTCAGAAGTCATACCTATAAACTCATTCTCAAAAACATTTTCTTTTAATTGCATATTAGGAGACAGCATTTCATGAATAGGTCTATTACTTGACAACAAGAAAAATATAAATCCATTTTTTATTTCTTCAGTAATGCCTCCTAAATTAAACATATTGTAAATATCAAATAAATCACGAGGATGTTGACGATCTAACGCAGCGCATATTTTCCCTCCCCAAAGTTCTGCTGGTGAAGCGATATTTGCTTTTGCAAAACCAAATAGGTTTTCTGCTTTTTCACAAATTGGCATTATTTTGGGTTCATATAAATGGCCTCGTAATGTGTAATTAGGTTCAATCTTAATTTCTGCTTTTCCGTTTGAACAAAAAATCTTTTGTTCAGTATTTTTTGATTTTGTTACTTTCAATCCTAAACTACTTAATCTTTTGCATATTCTATCTAAGGAAGAATAGATATTTGTGTAAGTCGTATTTCTATCTTCTATAGGTAAATACATTAAATCAATATCAACAGACAAGCGAGGAAGATTTAATAAAAACAAATTTATTGCAGTACCCCCTTTGATAGCAAAACACTTTTCTTCTCTAATTGCTGGGAAGCACTTTATAAGCAATTTAACTTGTTGATCGTATTTTGAAAGCATTATTATTCTCCTAATTTCTCAACAATTATATTGAATTGTCTATCATAAACGCCTGTCTTATCTATAATTCTTACACTTGAACCCAAATTTATTTTACTAATATCTAGTGAATCATACCAATCGTGTTTTGTTTTCGATGCAAGATATAAAAATAAACGTTTTACCTTTATGGATTTGCATTGAGTTAGTAATTCTATAAGCAAACGAGGTCGCAATGTAGGCAATAATTCTAGTATTTGATATGCCTCAACTGTAGAAGTTTTTTGCGGAACAGCATATAGCATTTCTAAAAATGCTCTTTCTGGTGTAGATATAAATATTTTACAATTATTTTCTACCCATTCTTCCAGTCCGATGGCTTTAGGTAAAAAATCTGTATATGTTAAATCTATCTGATTTTTAAAGGTTCTTTTAAACCACAACGGTATATTCGTTTTTGTAGTGACAAAAAGTTCGCTTTGGGGTTTTACAAATGAAAGATAATGTGCGACATTAAATCTTTGAGACAATGTTGTTTTACCCCCAAAATGAACAGATAAATTTGCTTGTGTTTGCAATGCTTCTACTGCAAAATCTAATTGCGGAATTGTGTCATTTTTTATAAACGCACCATTCCCTAATGACGAAATCCATCCATTGTTTTTATATGAATGGGTTATTTTCCGATTTATGCCTTGTTTTTCTAACCACTTTGTAAGAAAAACCTTATTCGGAGATGTATTAAAAAGTAATTTTTTAAATTTAGACATAATATCCCCTTTTGTTTATAAGTATTTAATCACAATTTATGTGAAAAATCAAATACATTGTTTTATTTTATCCTATATTTGTCGCACTTTTTTAGACATATACAATTAATAATAAAATAAGTTCTACTCAAGCTTTTAATAAACTAACTCCTTAAAACTTATTTTTACCCTTTATAGATCATCTGTTTTACACCCCCAAAAATATCTTTGCCGCAAGCGCAGCCGAAGTAACATCCAACAATGTTGTGGGCTATACAAAGATTGACTTGGCTGAGGGCTTTAACCTAATCGGTTCTCAGTTCCTAGAGGTTGGTGCAACAGTTAAAGATGTAAATGATTTCATCTATGATGGCTCTGCACTTCTAGGTCTTGATGATGAATGGGCATACCAAACAACAATGCGTGTTTGGACAGGTAATGGTTATGATATTTATGGTTGGCTAGATGGTGATGATGGTACAGCAAATGAAATGCCAGAGTGGAATAACACATGGTTGCTAGAAGACTTCTCAGATGTAGCTGCAGAAGACATGGATCTAGGCAAGGGTGTTTGGATTGTAACAAAGAAGGCAGGTACAATCACTGTATTGGGCGAAGTTGCAACTGGGGACACATATACAGTTTATGTAGTTGAAGGCTTCAACCTAATCGCAAACCCATTCCCATGTGAGATTTCTGTTCAGAACATTAAGTGCGACCTTGATGGTCTAGATGCTGAATGGGCTTATCAGACAACAATGCGTCTATGGACAGGTAATGGTTATGATATCTTTGGTTGGCTAGATAGTGAAGACGGTACAGCAAATGAAATGCCAGAGTGGAATAATTCTTGGTTGTTAGAGGACTTCTCAGACCTAGCATCTGCAAAGCTAAAAGTTGGCGAAGCAATTTGGTTTATCGCTCCAACAGCTGGTACAGTTACTTTCACAAAGTAAGCAGTTTACTTTGTGTTTAAAATAAAACAATAAATTAGAAAGAAATAAATACAATGAAAAAGTTCATTACAATGATGGTTGTTGCTCTAGTAGCAGTTTCTGCTTCTGCAGCATCTTTCTCTTGGGGTACAGGCACAACATCAGTGTCTTTCGATGGCACAAAAATTACAACAGCTAACGGTGCTATGGGTTACCTAGTTCTTCTAACAGGTACATCTCTAGAGGCATCTGTTATTGAGGATGCAATCTCTGCACCTTCTTATGTAAGCTCTAAGGCTAACACATCAACAGGTCTTGCAGCTACCAAGGGTCGTATTGCTGGTCAGTATGAGTCTTCTGATATTGCTAATGGTCAGAACTATGGTATGTTCATCACATATAGCGATGGTACAGACACATGGTACAACTTCTCATCAACAGTTTACACAGTATCTGGTCTAGCTGATGCTACATCTTCTCTAGAAGCTGCTGTATTCACATTTGACTTCACAACTCAGAATGAAGTTTCAAATGGCGATGCTATCACAGCAGGCAAGGGCTGGTACAAGGCTGTTGCAGTTCCAGAGCCAGCATCAGCTATGCTAGCTCTAGCAGGCGTTGCAATGCTAATCCGCCGTCGTAAGTAAGCGACCCGCTGATTACAGCAAACTAATTCATAAAGCCATCCTCGATTGGGGGTGGCTTTTCGTTTTTATAGGCATAAAAATTGGTGCAAAAACACACCAATTTTTGTGCCTTTTTTATACCCCCAAAATATCTTTGCCGCAAGCGCAGCCGAAGTAACATCCGACAATATCGTTGGATACCAAAAGATTGACCTTGCTCAAGGTTGGAATATGATTGGTATGCAGTTTGTTGATATTGGTGGTGGAGAACTACCTATGGGAACTGCTGCAATACTTGACTCTTCTATGGCAGGTTTTGACGATGAAGGTACCTACATTACAGAGATTCATGTTTGGAATGGTGTTGGATATAATATCTATGGTTGGTCAGGTACATCTGGTACAGAATATCTTGAAGATCCAAGTTATGATAATCAATGGCTAAACGACCAGCTAGAACCTCTTGAAGTAGAAACATTCCCTAAAGCACAAGGTGTTTGGCTTAAGGCTGGTTCAAAAGGTTCAGTTACAATAGCAGGTGAAGTTCCAACTGATAAATCAGTAACTGTTGAGTTGAATGTTGGTTGGAATATGGTTGCAAACCCATTCCCTGGTGATGTGAAAATTTCTTCATTCGGTATGCTTTCTGATGATATGGCAGGTTTTGACGACGAAGGTAACTACATTACAGAAATGCATGTTTGGAATGGTGTTGGATATAATATCTATGGTTGGTCAGGTACATCTGGTACAGAATATCTTGAAGATCCAAGTTATGACAATAAATGGTTGAATGACCAGTTGGAAATTCCTGAAGATAATGTTGTTCTTCCATACGGTCGTGGCGTTTGGATTAAAGCAGGCTCATCAGGCTCAATCACATTCACTAAATAATTTAATATCACTACGATATTATTAAAAAAACAAAATTATTAAGGAAAATAAAAAAAATGAAAAAATTACTATTAGCAATGGTTGTAGTTTTAGTAGCTATTTCTGCACATTCTGCATCTCTTGTTTGGAGTGCAAGTAGTGTTACTTATAATGGCACAAAACTAAAGTCAGATACTGGAGTAACAGGTTATCTAGTATTCTTATCAACAGCAGCATTGGAAGATTCATATGCACTAACAAAGGATAGTACAGGTGCATCTGTTGCTGCTAGCATTGGTACTGAGGTAGCTTCTCAAAATAAAACAACTGCAATGTCAAAGTTAAACAACACATATAGTTTTGTTGTTGGTGAACCATATGACAACGGTGATGCTTTTGCTATGTTGTTAACATACGTAGTAGATGGTAATACATATTACAACCTATCTAATGAAATCTACACAATGTCTGGTGCACTTGCAGATCCTCCAACAAACCCAGCAGCTGCTGCATTCACATTTAACTATGGTACATCTGCTGAAAAAGGCACACTTAAATCAGGTGGCGGTTGGACAGCAGTTCCAGAGCCAGCTAGCGCAATGTTGGCATTGGCTGGTGTAGCTATGTTGATTCGTCGCCGCAAGTAATTGTGGCAGAGTAAACATACTCCCATAACTTAAAAACAATAAAACCACTCTCTTGCGAGGGTGGTTTTATTGTTTATATATTTGCTGTAATCAGCGGGTCGCTTACTTACGACGGCGGATTAGCATTGCAACGCCTGCTAGTGCTAGCATAGCAGATGCTGGCTCTGGAACAGCAACAGCCTTGTACCAACCCTTGCCTGCTGTGATAGCATCGCCATTTGAAACTTCATTCTGAGTTGTGAAGTCAAATGCGAATACAGCAGCATCTAGAGAAGATGTTGCATCAGCTAGACCAGATACTGTGTAAACTGTTGATGAGAAGTTGTACCATGTATCTGTGCCATCGCTATATGTGATGAACATACCATAGTTCTGACCATTTGCAATATCAGAAGACACGTAAGTACCTTTGATCTTACCCTTAGCAGAAGCTAGACCTGTTGATGTGTTAGCCTTTGAATCAACATAAGAAGGAGCAGAGATTGCGTCCTCAATAACAGAAGCTTCTAGAGATGTACCTGTTAGAAGAACTAGGTAACCCATAGCACCGTTAGTTGTTGTGATAGCTGTACCACCAAAGGATGCCTTTGCTGAACCTGTACCCCAGTCGAAAGATGCTGCAGAAGCAGAAACTGCTACTAGAGCAACAACCATCATTGTAATGAATTTTTTCATTGTAATATTTTCTTTCTAATTTATTGTTTTATTTTAAACACAAAGTAAACTGCTTACTTTGTGAAAGTAACTGTACCTGCTGCAGGAGCAACAAACCAAATTGCTTCGCCAACTTTTAGGCTTGCATCTGCTAAGTCAGAGAAGTCATTTAGCAACCAAGAACTATTCCACTCAGGAACTTCGTTTGCTGTTCCGTCTTCAGCATCTAGCCAACCGTAAGTGGTATAACCATTACCTATCCATAGACGCATTGTTGTTTGATATTCGCCACCATCATCTAGACCATCAAGGTCACACTTGATGTTCTGCACAGAAATCTCGCATGGGAATGGGTTTGCGATGATGTTGAAGCCTTCTACTACGTCCACTGTATATGTGTCACCAGTTGCAACTTCACCCAAAACAGTAATTGTGCCAGCCTTCTTTGTTACAAGCCAAACACCCTTGCCTAGGTCCATATCTTCTGCAGCAATATCAGAGAAGTCGTTTAGCAACCAAGAGTTGTTCCACTCTGGAACTTCATTAACTGTACCATCATCAGCATCTAGCCAACCGTAAGTTGTATAACCATTACCAACCCATACACGCATTGTTGTCTGGTACTCGCCACCATCATCAAGACCTAGAAGTGCAGAACCATCATAAATGAACTCATTAACGTCTTTTGTTGTTGCACCAACCTCTAGGAACTGAGAACCGATTAGGTTAAAGCCCTCAGCCAAGTCAATCTTTGTATATCCAACAACATTGTCGGATGTTACTTCTGCTGCGCTTGCGGCAGGTGTGTCAACGCATAGGATGGTCTCGTGTTTAGCCGTCTCACGTCGTTTAACCGTCTAACCGTTTAACATCCCTTCTTTTCACTTATTGCTTTTGCCTAACACGGAGTACGGGGAGTAAATGCTTGTGTTACTCCTTAAAAATTATGAAATACAGGTTTTTAAGGAGTAGAAAATGGAAGTGCCGCGTACATTATATTTGAATCGATTGATAAAGAAAAGACGCGAGAGGATCTGACGTGAGACATTTAGACGATAGAAGACCATTGAAGTGAAACGCCTTTGGCATTTCTCGCATCTGATTGTCTTTTGGTCTCATGACCTTGTCTCTTGTCTCACTTTCGCACATTTGAAGCGTGGCTACCGCACGCAAAGCGACTGGAAGTCGCTTCTCCATACTCTTCCTGCACGCGAGCGTGATGCGGAGCGTGATGCATGTGATGCCAAAGGGACGCAGAGACGCGGAGGCCGCAGAGGTCGCAGAGCCGTGACGCCGAAAAAACACTAGCGGAATGAGGTTTGTCTTGACTATTGCTTATCTTTCGAAGCAATTGGGCAAACCTCATCCACTAGTGTGCTCGCTCAAAAGCTTATTGAGAAGCTGAGGCGATGCATTATAATAAATGAAGAATGAAGAATGAAGAATTCAGGTAGAGTTAATTGGTTTTTTCTCCATTCTCGCGTCTAACGTCCCACTTCGCACTTCTAGCCACCACGTGCAGTAGCTCCGTGCCTTTGCCTTCTTTGGGGGTCGAACACACTAGCGCTTGGAAGTTGCCTTTGCGACAACAAGAGCAAAACTAGGCAACGACAAGCGGTAGTGTTATCACAGAACCCACCACGCAAGCCTCCGCGTCCTCCGCGTCCTCCGCGTCTCTGCGTCCCTTTTTCGCACTTTTAGCCACCACGTGCATCACGCATGTATAAGCACCAGCGACCATCCCCAATCCGTGTACGTGATGCACGGACACACATAGTTTGGTTTTCACGGAGCTAATGAGAAAACTAACTCCTTCCTTTTCTCACTCAATACTTGCCAAAGCACTTATGTTTTTGATATAATTTTTTTCAAATTTCATAGATATAAATAACTTATAAGTAAAAAATTAAAAACTAAAGGACTGAAATGGACGCAATATTAAATATCGATGCAATTCAACAGATTATTCCGCATCGTTACCCATTCCTACTTGTAGATAAAGTAATTGAAAAAAGCGAGGATGGTTATTATCAGGTGGCAGTAAAAAATACAACCTTCAATGAGCCATATTTTCAGGGACATTTTCCTGGATATCCAATTATGCCAGGCGTTTTGCAGATTGAAGCACTTGCTCAAGCCGGTGGTATTATGACACTTACGTTAGAAAGTAACCCAGATGTTCCTAAGGGTGGTTTTGATACATTTCTAATGAGTGTGGAAAAGGCAAAGTTCCGTAAGCCAGTACGTCCAGGCGATCAGCTCTTTTTAGAGACAACCCTTTTGTCCCTACGCAGAAATACCGCAAAAATCCAGGGTATTGTTCGTGTAGACGGAAAGGTTGTTACTGAAGCAGAAATTATGTTTATGCTTGTTCCAAAGGAAAAACGTTAAGAGCAGCAAACCATTTTTTAAATAGATCAAACAATTTTTAACTCATAAAATAAGGAAAATATCATGAGCAAGATTCATAGCACAGCTATTATTGAAGATGGAGCCAAAATAGGTGAGGATGTTGAAATCGGACCATACGCAGTTGTTGGCTCAGAGGCAGTTATTGGTAATCGTGTAAAGATTCACGGTCATGCTATGATTAGCGGTAGCACAATCTTGCATGATGAGGTTCAGGTATTCCCATTTGCTCATATTGGTGGCAAGACACAGGACCTAAAGTTTGCCGAAGGCAATAAGACATATGTTGAGGTGGGTGAGCGTACAGTTCTCCGTGAGTATGTAACAGTTAATTGCGGCACCTCAGATGGTGAGTCTACAATTATTGGTAAGGATTGCTTGCTAATGGCGTATTGCCATGTTGCACATGGATGTGTGCTAGGAAATCGCATTATTATCTCCAACAGCACACAGCTTGCTGGTGAGGTTACTGTTGAAGACTATGCTACAATTAGTGGCTTATGTGGCTTCCATCAGTTTACACGTGTGGGACGCTATTGTATGGTAGCAGCTGCATCTGCAATCAAGCAGGATGTGCTTCCATATATGATTACAGAGGATGGAGCAGCACGTGGTTTGAATATTGTCCGTTTAACACGTTGTGGCTTTGCTGAGGCAAGTGTTAAGTCACTTAAAGAAGCATATCGCATTCTTTGTCGCTCAGGTCTAAATGTTAGCCAAGCAATTGAAGCAATCAAGAATGATGTTGAGCAAACAGATGAGGTTAAAAATCTTATCGAGTTTATTCAGGCATCAAAGCGTGGTTGCTTGATTAAGTAATAAAAAGTTAAAAAGAAGAATTAAGATGTTCGGTATTATGTTTCTAGTAAGGCAACAGCTCTAGATTAACATAAGCCGAACATTGTGCATTATAGAAATGCATATGAGAAGAGGAAAAAATGAATTTATCAAAGATTGTAACATATTCATTATTTGGCATTTTATTTAGCGGAATTTGTCTTTCTCAAGAGGTAACAGAAGCTCCAAAGAATGCAACTACTGCAAACCAGATTGAGGGCGATACCATTATGTTCAATTTTGAGCAAGTAGATGTTCGTGTATTTGCTCAAGTGGTTGGTGGATTTATTGGCAAGCGTTATACAGTGGCAGAGGATGTTCAAGGAACATTGACAGTTATTTCTCCAAATGTTTCACGCAAGGATGCAGAGAAGCTTTTTTCTGCAGTATTAGAATCATCTGGTTTTACACTTGTTCGCGATGGCGATATGAATCGCATAGTTGCTTTGCCTGAAAAGATAGCAAATATGGGTACAATCGTTACTGACGAGGGAACAACCCCAGAATATGGTCTTGTTACTCGTATCATGAGATTAAATCATGTTTCTGTTGTTGAGATGAGCAAGATGCTTGAGCTACAGTTGAATCGCAAGGATGTGGTAAGCACATTAGAGGAGACAAATCATCTTATCATTACCGATACAGTTTCTTCTGTTAAGAAAATAGAGGAGCTGGTAAAAGAGCTAGATAAGCCAGGAATGGCTCGCTCTACGGAGGTAATTTCACTCAAGCATGCTAATGCAGCTGAGCTAGCACGTCAAATAATGGCATCATTTGCAGATAATCCATCACGAGCACAGCAACTAACAGATCGCATGGCAGCGGGCACAGCATATGCAAATAGTGTTTCCATGAGTGTGCCAACAATTGTTGCCTCAACTCATTCTAATGGTTTAGTTGTCACTGGCACGCAGCGTCAGATTCAGGCAGTGAAGGATTTGGTTGCAAAGTTAGATATTCCTGCACCATCGGGTAGAAGCTCTTTTAATATCATTGCATTGAATTATATAAAGGCAGAGGATATTGCAAAGAATATTTCAACAGTTGTGGAAAAATTTGCAGCTGGCAATGGAGACACTTCATTGATACGTCGTGTTGCGGTTGAAGCAATAGCAGAATCTAATACGCTTTTGGTAAATGCAACACCAGAGGATTTTAAAGCAATAGAGACAGTGATAAAGGCACTAGATGTAAAGCCAAAGCAGGTACATATTTCTGTGCTTATTGCAGAGGTGTCAGAGGGTGATTTAGATAAGCTTGGCGTGACAATTACAGCATTAAATGCACCGGAGTCAGTAGGTAAAAATGCATTTGCTGGAGCAACTCGTTCAGCTGCTGACAATGCAGGTTTATTAACACAGCTTTCTTCAGGAATGTTTGGTCAAGGATTAACCTTTGGTATTGCACATGGTAGCTATACAGATGCAAATGGCAATATTGTTACAGATTATCCTGGTGTATTTAATATTGATGCAATTAAGGGTAATGATAAGGTAAAGATACTTGCTAATCCATCCTTAGGCGCACAGAATAATGTAGAGGCTGAGGTTTCTGTTGTAGATAATATTCCTATAACAGAGGCAACGATTACAGGTAGTGGCTCAGACCGTGATGTGATTCAAAATATCACACGTATGGATGTTGGTGTAAAGCTAACAATGACACCACATATCATACCTGATGGAATTGTTCAGCTTGAGCTAGAGCCAAGCATTGAGGCAGTAACAGACAAGGGAATTAGCTCTGATTATGCTCCAACAATTTCTAAGCGTAAGGTAAAGACAACTGTAATGGTTGAGGATGGCAAGACAATTGTTATTGCTGGCTTGATGCGTAATGATACGGCTGAGGTAAAGAAAAAGATTCCTCTATTAGGAGATATTCCTCTTTTAGGTTGGTTGTTCCGATGGAATTCCACAGAGGAGAAGAAGACAAATATTTTAATTTTTGTAACACCAACAGTAATCTCAGATGCAGCTGCTGCGGAAGCACTTCGCACCGATTTGGAAAAGCGTACAGGGCTTTCTTCTCAGACGATTACAGAAGAAATGGCTGTTCCACAGGAAGCTGTTGAAGCCGAATAATTTTTTTAAAACACTATTTTTGTAAGAAAGGGAGAATTAATGAATTCAATTGATACAATTTGCGTACAAGGTGGTCATAAGCCAGGCAATGGTGAGCCACGTCAGGTGCCAATCATTCAAAATACAACTTGGAAATATTCTACAAGTGATGAAATGGGTAAGCTCTTTGATCTTGAAAAGAGTGGCTATTTCTATACACGCTTGCAGAACCCAACCTGTGATACAGTTGCAGCAAAGATTTGTGAGATGGAGGGTGGTGTTGCAGCAATGCTTACCTCATCTGGTCAGGCAGCTAATTTCTTTGCTATTTTCAACATTGCTAATGCAGGTGACCATGTTGTAAGCACGGCGTCTCTATATGGTGGTACATCAAATCTCTTCACAGTGACAATGAAGAAGATGGGCATTGAGTTTACGCTTGTTGACCAGGATGCTCCAGAGGAGGAGATTGCGAAGGCATTTCGCCCAAATACAAAAGCGGTATTTGGAGAGAGCGTATCAAATCCAGGTTTAAATGTTTTGGATTTTGAAAAATTTGCCCGTCTTGCTCATAGTCATGGAGTACCTCTAATTGTTGATAATACATTTGCAACGCCAGTAAATTGTCGTCCATTTGATTATGGTGTAGATATAGTCACTCATTCAACAACCAAGTACATGGATGGACATGCGGCTCAGGTTGGTGGTGCAATTGTTGATAGTGGTAATTTTGATTGGTTTGCACATGCAGATAAATTCCCTGGCATGACAACTCCAGATGAGAGCTATCATGGGTTAATTTATGCAGAGAAGTTTGGTAAGGCTGGCTACATTGTAAAGGCAGTTGCACAGCTAATGCGTGATTTAGGAAGTTCACCTGCACCAATGAATGCATTTGTGCTCAACCTTGGACTTGAGTCATTGCATTTGCGCATGGCAAGGCATTGCAGCAATGCACAGAAGGTGGCAGAGTATTTGCAGTCACGTCCGGAGGTTTCATGGATACGTTTTCCAGGACTAAAGGAGGATAAGGATTATGCACTTGCTCAGAAGTATATGCCTAAAGGCACCTGTGGTGTAATTGCTTTTGGTCTAAAGGGTGGCAGAGATACATGCATTAAATTTATGGATTCATTAAAGTTTATTTCTATTGTAACCCATGTTGCAGATGCACGCTCCTGTGTGCTTCATCCAGCCAGCCACACACATCGTCAGCTATCAGATGCACAGCTAGCAGAGGCTGGTATTCCAGTGGATTTGATTCGTATGTCAGTAGGTATAGAAGCACCTGAGGATATCATTGCTGATATCGAGCAGGCAATGGCGGAGGCGTATAAATAATGTGTGCTAAATTAAAGCTTGGTGTGCTAGGCTCTGGCTCTGGCTCAAATATGCAATCCATCCAGGATGCAATTCTTGCAGGGACACTTGATGCAGAAATCGTATGCGTTATAGCAGATGTTCCTGGTGCAAAAATTTTAGAGCGTGCTGCAAAATATAATATTCCTGCTGATTATTTAGATCCAGCTCCATTTAAAACAAAGCTTGAGGGAGAGGCAGAGCAGCGTTATATTGATTATCTAAAGGCACATGGTGCTGAGGTTGTGGTGTTAGCAGGTTTTATGCGAATTATTAAGCCTGGTTTGTTAAAGGCATTTCCACAGCGTGTATTAAATATTCATCCAGCATTGCTACCAGCTTTCCCAGGTATTGCAGGCTGGAAGCAGGCTCTTGATTATGGTGCAAAGGTTGCTGGTTGCACAGTGCATTTTGTTGATGAAGGAACAGATACTGGACCAATTATTGTTCAGAAGTGCGTGCCTATTGAGGATGGCGATACAGCAGAGAGTCTTCATGCTCGTATTCAAGTGCAAGAGCATATTGCATATCCAGAGGCACTTCGCCTTCTAGCTGCAGATAGGCTTTCTATAGAAGGACGCCGTGTAAGAATTAAAGCAGAGGCATAATTTAAGCTATGGCTAATTGGCGATTACGAATGCCAGAAACTGGTTCAAATCAGAGTGCTCCGCTTTCGCGAGCTGCCACTGAGCAAGCAGAGTTTGCTGCATTTTTAGAGAATGTTGTAAAGGCTGCCTACGAGGAAATTTCTACAAGAGTGGAGGAGCAGGGGAGAACTACAGAAATACATATGGCAATTTCTGGTTGCTCTCTTTCTGTTTCACATAATGGTGTTGATGAAATATATTACCATGTTTATAGATATGCCTTGCCAAATCGCATATTCCCATATGTTGAGGTTAAATTTAAGGAGCGTGGCAGTAGAAATTTAAAGGTTAAAAGAACTGGTTCTCCATTGCTTGATTTTAATAAGACAAATATTACAATTAAGGAAATCACAAAGGAGCATGTAATAGCTTCCTTTGATAAATATTATAACGATGTTTTAAGTGCAATTGCAGAGGCTCAGGCTAGTGAAGCCGCTGAGCGAGATGAGTATAGCTATGATCAAAAAGCAGAACAAGAGTAATAACAATAATTGGGTTGTTCAAAAGCCAGAGAATGGCATGACTCTCCAGGACTATTTAGCAGAAAAATTGAATGCATCAAAGCGAGTTGCAAAGCAACAAATTGATGCAAAGGTTGTGCGTATTAATGGCCAACTAGTGTGGATGGCACGCCACAAGGTGCATACGAATGATAAGGTTGCTGTTGCCACAATTGTAAAGTCACCAACAGCAGTTTCTGCTCGCCCTAAAAATATAAAGGTGCTTTTTGAGGATGACTATTATATGGTAGTTGATAAGCCTCGAGGAATTTTGGTTAACGAGGCTGCAATTTCTGTAGAGACAATTCTTCGTGAGCAGACCGGTATTCCAACATTGCAAGTGTCACATCGTTTGGATAGAGACACCACAGGTTGTTTAATTGTTTCCAAGACAGAGGAAGCTCATAATGCAATCGTTGAGGTATTCAAGCGCCATTGTGTGGCAAAGACCTATCGCACAATTGTGCATGGTCGCTGGGATGCAACATCATCAACAATTGATTTGCCAGTAGATGGTCAGCGTGCACTTTCCAATATTCATTGTTTGCAGGCAAATAATGATGCAAGCCATTTATCTGTACGCATTGAGACTGGGCGTACACACCAGATCCGTAAGCATTTGGCAATGGCACGTCATCCAGTGCTTGGTGATGGCACCTATGGGTTTAAGGTTGTTGAGAATCCACAGTTACAGAAAATAACCTATCCATTGCTACATGCTGTGGAGCTAGAGTTTGAGCATCCTTTTGCTGAAAAGGTGATGAAGGTGTTTTCTCCTTTGCCGCAAGAGTTTCATCGTTGGTTGACATTTCTAAAGCTATCTCCTCGTTAATATGAAAAAGTTTATTCCGCCACTAACAGCAACAATGCTAGATGAGTTAGCCAGCTGCTTGGGTGCTGGTGGAACTGTGCTTTTCCCTACAGAAACGGTTTATGGGATAGCTGCACATCCGGCAAAGCTTGATGGAATCCGCAGGATTATTGAATTAAAATCGCGTGATCCAAATAAACCAATGCAGCTTCTTTTAGCTGATGTGAATCAGCTAGAAAAGCTTTCTGGGTTAATTGTCCCACCTTTAGCAAGAGCAATTGCAAAACGGTTTTGGCCAGGAGCATTGACCATGGTTTTGCATTATGAGAATGGGGGAACAGAGGGGCTTCGAGTTCCCGCATCAGATGTAGCACAGCAGCTATGTGCAGTGGCGGGAGGGTGTTTGAGAACAACAAGTGCTAATGTAAGTGGTGAGGCTCCGGCATTAACTGCTACAGCTGCAGCAGCAGCTATTCCTGAAGCAGATATAATTGTTGAGGGAGAAATTGCTGCAATAGGAATGGCTAGCACTGTTTGCGAGGTTACTCCAGATGGGGTTCTTAAAATTCTTCGTCCAGGACCTATTTCAGAAGAGGAGCTTAGAGGGTGCTATGAAGACTAAGCTAATTTTTTCACTTTTTGCAGCAATGGTGATGATGCATTCAGCTATTGCATCAGATAGTCGTTGTGTTTATATGTGTACAAAATGTGATGAGATAGTCGCGTCCGAGGTACGCCCTAATTCTGACAAATGTTCAAAGTGGGCACATCATATTTGGGGAAATCTTGGGCGAGTAGGAAAAAATGTGTTCATTTGCCAAAAATGCAATAAGGTGGTTTATACAGCATTTCCACCTAATTGTGGTTATAGTGAGAAGTATGGATATCACAATTGGATTAGATTGGGAGAATTTGCTCAAACAATTTTTCGTTGTAAAAAATGTGGGGTTTCCGCTTATTTAAAAAAAATCCCTAATGGGGTTCCTTGCCCTGCCGCAAATGGAGGGTTGCATGAGTGGCAAAATAATTAATGATAGGGAGCTAATGTTGTATTTGAGATAGACCTTGGTTGTGCACGTAATTGTGTGTGGAAGTGTTTTATTTGTTGGCCACAGACTCCCAATGCTTCCCATTGACACAAATACAAATATAAGGTAAATTATTAGACAAATAAAACTAAAGATTTTTGAAGGTAAACTTTATTCATAAATATTAAGGAAGAGCATAATATGAAAAAATATTCTATCGGTGTAGATTATGGAACAAATAGTGTTCGCGCTGTAGTTGTTGATATAGATGATGGAAAGGAATTAGCAGCTAGTGTTTATCCATATCCATCTGGCACAGATGGCGTAATTCTTTCTGCAAAGGACCCTCAGCTCGCACGCCAAAATCCAGCAGATTATATTGATGGATTTTTTGCAACAGTTACAGATGCTCTTAAGAAGGCAAAGAAGGCTTGCAAGGGCTTTTCTCCAGATCAGGTAATTGGTATCGGTGTAGATAGCACTGGCTCAACACCAATTCCTGTAGATAAAGAAGGTACACCTCTTGCTTTAAAGAAGTCCTTTGAAAAGAATCCTAATGCACATGCTTGGCTTTGGAAGGACCATACTTCATATGATGAGGCAGCAAAAATTACAAAGCTAGCATCAAAGTATAAGGTAAAATATCTTAATAAGTGTGGTGGTACATATTCATCTGAGTGGTTTTGGGCAAAGGTTTGGCATTGCTATAATGTTGACCGTAAGGTTTTTGATGCAGCCTATTCATGGGTAGAGCTATGTGATTTTATTCCAGCATTCATTACAGGAAATCTAAACCCATTGACAATGCGTCGTAGCATTTGTGCAGCTGGACATAAGGCACTTTTCTCTGAGGAGTGGGGTGGTCTTCCTTCTAAGGATTTCTTGAAGAAGCTTGCACCAGAAATTGCAGAGCTGCGCGATCGCCTTTATACACAGGCAGTTCCATCAAGCTGGCCTGCAGGGCAGTTATCAAAGAATGCAGCAGAGCTAACAGGTCTTAAGGAAGGCATTACAGTTGCTGTTGGTGCATTTGACTGCCATCATGGTGCAGTTGGCTCTGGTGTAACACCAGGCACATTGGTTAAGACAATTGGCACAAGCACATGTGATATTATGGTAGCTGAGCCATCCGAGAATACAGTTGATATTCCAGGTGTTTGTGGTATTGTTCCTGGCTCAGTTGTTCCTGGCTTACTAGGCATTGAGGCAGGTCAATCTGCTGTAGGTGATATTTTTAAGTGGTATGTTGACCGCCTACTACCAGCAGATTTTGTTTGCGATAATCCATATGGCAAGCTAGAGAAGGAGGCTGCAAAGCTTCGCCCAGGTGAGTCTGGTCTTCTTGCACTAGATTGGAATAATGGTAACCGCACAATTCTTGTTGACCAAATGCTTACAGGTAATATCATGGGCTTAACCCTTTATACAACAGCTCCAGAAATTTACCGAACTTTGATAGAAGCAACTGCTTTTGGTGCACTTGCAATTATCAAGCGCGTTGAGGAATATGGCACAAAGGTAAAGAAGGTGGTTGCTTGTGGTGGCTTGGCAGAGAAGAGCCCTCTTCTAATGCAGATTTATGCAGATATTCTAAATCGTGAGCTATACATTAGCCGCAGTGCTCAAACCTGTGCTCTTGGTGCAGCAATTTTTGGTGCTGTTGCTGCTGGTGAATTTGGTGGCGATGTTTATGCTGCACAAAAGGCAATGACAGGCACAAAGGATATTGTTTATAAGCCAATTCCAGAAAATGTAAAGGTTTATGCAAAGTTATTTAAGCTTTATATGAAGCTACATGATTCCTTTGGTGTAAAGGGCACGAGCCAAGACCTTTCTTCTGTTATGAAGGAACTAATTGCAATTCGTGCAGCCGCTCGCTCATAATTATTTTTTAAGCAGCAAAAGTTTAATCTATGGCAAAGCTACCAAAAACATTGCTCCTTCTTGCCGGTTGGGGAGATTATCCTCGACTAGTAATAGAGGGAGCACGCAAAGCTGGTGTTGAAAAAATTATTGTAATGGCATTTAAAGGGAGCACTCAGAAATGTGTGCTCCGTGCAGCAGACGAAGTAATTTTTCAGGGCATTGGCGATGGAAAGGGCTTTTTAGAAAGGCTCCCCAAAATTAAGTGTGATGCAGCAGTGCTTGCTGGTCAAATAAATCCTCTTTCTTTATTCCGCACTCGATTTGATAGTGTAATTATGGACTTAATCAAAGAGGTTGGTATGCGTAATGCACATACTCTTTTTGGTAAGCTTTCAGAGATACTCAATGCACACAGTATTGATGTGCTCCCGGCTTCATTTTTTATGGGAGATCATATTCCAAAGGCTGGTCTACTTACAAAGTGTGCACCGACTTCTGCACAATTGAAGGACATTGAGTTTGGTAATGAAGTGGCGATGGGTGTGTGCAATCTTGATGTTGGGCAAACCACAATTGTTAAGGATGGAGTGGTGGTTGCTGTTGAGGGAATTGATGGAACAAATGCCACTATTAAACGCTGCAAAAAAATTTGTGGCAAAGGGGCAATTGTTATCAAGGTGGCAAAAGAAAATCACGATATGCGCTTTGATATTCCTGTAATTGGCATGCGTACAATAAAGGTGATGAAGAAGGCAGGAATCTCAGTCCTTAGCGTTCAGGCTGGTCGCACGGTTGTTTTAAATTTACCAAAGGTAGTTGAAAAAGCTGAGGCTGCAGGAATATCAATTGTTGCGGTTGAGACAAAATATCCAATTGCACCTGTCGCTAAAATTTAATTTAATAAAAAGGATTGCTTTATGACAGAGGCAATAGAGAAGAAAAATCTACGTGTAATGATTTGTGCTGGTGAAGTAAGTGGTGAGCTTTATGCGGCAAATATTATGCGAGAAATTAAGGCAGAGCTTGGTTCTTCTTATAATGTTGAATTTTTCGGTATTGGTGGCGATAAAATGGTTGCTGAGGGAGCCGAAATTATTGCACATGTTTCTCAGACTGGTGTGATTGGTCTGTGGGAGGTGCTGAAGCGTGCTCGCTTTTTTACAAGGCTTAAGAAACAGCTTCAAGCAATGGTTGATGAGCGTAAACCAGACATTCTTTTTACAATAGATTATCCTGGTATGAATATGCGCATAGCAGAATATGCCCATGACCGTGGTATTCGCACGATTCATTTTATTTGTCCACAGGTTTGGGCTTGGCACCAAGAGCGTATCCCTAAAATAGCAAGAATTTTTGATCACCTAATTACAATTTTCCCGTTTGAGCCAAAGCTGTTTGATGGAACAAAGCTGGATTGCCAGTTTTTGGGACACCCAATGGTGGATGTTATTGCTCAAACAAAGCGTGAGCCAGCACCGGAGCTTCCTTGGGGTAATGGTTATCGCATTGCTCTCTTCCCTGGAAGTCGTCGCAATGAAATAGCACGCCTACTGCCAGATATTTTAAAGGCAGCAGTGCTTGTTGAGAAGGAGGTGGGGGAGTGCTCTTTTATTATTCCAACACCAACTGAGCATATAGACAAGCTTGTGCGTACACAGCTTTCTAAGTGTAAGATAGTGCCAAAGCAATTGGCACTCTGTGCCGGAAATTCTCGCCATGTATTACAGCAATCAACAGCAGCAATAATTAAGTCTGGTACGTCTACTCTTGAGGCAGCACTTATGAATTGTCCTCATATTGTTGTGTATAGAGTAAGTAAGCTTTCTGGGATGATATTGCGTCATATGATTAAGGGCGTAAAAAATGTTGGAATTGTTAATATTGTTGCTGGACGCGAGATTACGCCAGAGCTTTTGCAAGAGGCAGTTACACCAGAGCGTATGGCATCGGAATTGGTGGCTTTGATTAAGGCTGGTGCTGCACGAGAAGCTCAGCTATCAGAGCTTCAAAGGGTATGTAATTCTCTTGGGTCAGAGGGAGCAATTGTTCGTACAGGCAAATTTGTTGCACAAAAGCTCCTGAAAATGTAAAGGTGTTGCAAATATGGCGATGCTCAAGGGGGTAGGCAAGGATTTGGCTAGAAGCCAACAACCCTTGCCACTTCTCTCCTCAATAATACTGGGTGATCGTGTAGCTCTCTAGGGAAATTGCGTTTCCTTTTTTATTATGCAATTTTCCCATTGTTTTCGATAAATTTCCAATCCTTGCTTTTATAACTACATTTTGATAAAATTTCTTCATCTTTTTATAGAATATTACTTGTAATAAAATAATTTAAATTATGGTTATAATTCAGCCTACAAAAAATTTCTTTAAATTAAATATTAAGGAACTTATTGAATATCGCGATTTGTTAATGCTTCTTGTAAAACGCGATTTAACTGTTATTTATAAGCAGACCATTTTAGGTCCTATTTGGTTTCTTATTCAACCATTAATTACAACTATTGTTTTTACTATCATATTTGGCAGGGTAGCAAATATTTCTACCGATGGATTACCTCATATGGTCTTTTATATGAGTGGTATTGTTATTTGGAACTATGCCCAAGGTGTGATGAATACAGCTGGTAATTCATTGGCAACAAATTCTACGATGCTATCAAAGGTTTATTTTCCTAGATTGATTATTCCTCTTTCTGGAGTTGTTTCAAATCTTGTATATCTAGGATTGAATTTGCTAATGTTTTTAGCATTTTATCTCTATTATTATTTTAATCAAACAGGAGCTACACAATTTGCTCCAACCTGGGCCTTGTTGGCATTTCCTATCGTTGTCGTTTATACTGCTTTAGTTGGCTTGGGTGTGGGCTTGTGGATTGCAGCAATTACCACAAAGTATCGTGATTTTCGTTTTATGCTTCCTTTTATTGTTCAAGTGTGGATGTATGCAACTCCAATAATTTACCCAGTAAATGTTGTTGCAAATCCCTTATATCGGGCAATAATTTGGATTAACCCAGTTTCATTAGCGGTAGAATTTAATAGATATTTATTTACGGGACATACTTCTCTTAATTCAGTTGGCGTAATTATTGGATGTGTTTCCACATTAATAACATTCCTAACAGGTTTGGCTTTCTTTAATAAGGTCCAAAGAAACTTTGTTGATATTATTTAAATTTTATAGGCGGCAGAAATTATGTCAGAGAAAATGATTTCCGTAGAAAATATAAGTAAGCATTATCGCCTTGGTGTAATTAATAGAAAAACCTTTGGCGATGAGCTACATTATTTTTTAAAAAAATTGTTTCATAGAAAACTAGATGATTTTGTTACAATAGGTGACGAAGGACGCCTCGGAGCAAAAGGCTTGTTTAAAGCTCTTGATAATGTTTCTTTTACTGTTGAAAAAGGAGATGTTATTGGACTTATTGGCACAAATGGTTCAGGAAAATCAACTCTACTAAAGGTGCTTACACGTATTACAGAGCCAACCACTGGGCGTGCAATATTGAATGGGCGTGTTGGCTCTTTGCTTGAGGTTGGCACAGGCTTTCATCCAGATTTAACTGGCCGTGAAAATATTTATCTTTCTGGTGCCGTGCTTGGTATGCATAAGCATGAAATAGAATCTAAATTTGATGAAATTGTTGAGTTTTCAGGAATTAAAGATTTTCTTGATACGCCTGTAAGACGATATTCTTCTGGAATGTATGTCCGCTTGGGCTTTGCTGTGGCAGCACATCTTGATCCAGAAATATTGCTTATAGATGAAGTGCTTGCTGTTGGCGATGCAGAATTCCAAAAGAAATGTCTTGCAAAGATGGACGATATTGCTAAATGTGGTAGAACTATTATATTTGTTTCGCACAATATGACTGCTGTTCGTGAGCTTTGCAATAAATGTGTTTGGCTTAAGGATGGAAAGGTTTTTGCACAGGGTCCTTCAGCAAAAATAATAGATGAATATCTCCGTGCAACAACACTAGGCTCAGGAGCTTTCCCAATTGTTGCTCCGGCAGATCCTCTCCAAGTCGATATGGTTCGACATTACTTTGATAATGATGATTTAGTCATTGAAAATGATATTTCTACGCGAGCAACAATCCCAGAGCTTGAGATACAAAATATTATTAAGACAGCATCAGGAGAAATAGTTGCAAAGGCAAATCTTCATAGCACAAATTTTATTGTCACGCAGTTAAATGGGGCGGTAACTGTGGTTGCAAGATTCCCAGGTATAAAGAAACTGCTTAATAATGGACGCTATTATGTTGATTTAAATGTCAATAATCCTCATATTCGTGTTATGCTGACACGAAGTAAGGTTTTGGAAATCTTGGTTGATGATAAACCGGCACTAAATGGTCAAGACTCTAATATCGTAAATTTTGGGTTACTAAATATACGGCCAACCTTTAGTAAAAAATAACTTTTAATATATAAGTAAAATGAAAGAAAACTATATTCGCCTTCCTGGTATTGATAATACAAATATCAATGATATACATTTGTTGAAGACACCTACCCAGGTTCGTGATCTTCTCCCTCAGACAGCACTTACACAGCAGAGTGTGGCAGAGGGACGTGCATCTATTGAGCGTATTTTGGATTGTATAGACAAACGCTTTATTGTAATCACTGGACCTTGCTCATTACACAATATAGAGGAAGCAAAGGAATATGCCCGCAGACTTAAGGCTCTTTCAGATAAGGTGGCAGATAAGCTTCTCATTGTTATGCGTGTCTATTTTGAAAAGCCACGCTCTGTGCTTGGCTGGAAGGGATTGATAAATGATCCATATTTAGACGATACCTTCCGCATGGAAGAGGGAATTCTTATCGCTAGAAAATTTTTGTTAGATTTAGCAGAATTAGGTTTGCCAGCAGCAACAGAGATTCTTGATACATTGACGCCTCAGTATATTGGCGATTTAATTTCTTGGACAGCAATTGGTGCTCGTACAGCAGAGGCTCAAACACATCGTGAAATCGCGAGTGGATTATCAACTCCAGTTGGATTTAAAAATGCTACAGATGGTTCTCTTGGTGCTGCAATCAATGGAGTGCGAGCTTCTCTTGGTTCTCATCACTTTTTGGGAGTTACAGATGATGGATTGCCAGCAGTTTTTTCGACCTCTGGTAATCGCTATGCACATGTTGTTTTGCGTGGTGGTAAACGCCCAAATTATGATGAGGTTTCAATTCTGGAATGTGAAGAGGCTCTTGAGGCAGCACATCTACCAAAACGCATAATAGTGGATTGCAGTCATGGTAATTCATTGAAGAAGCCAGAGCGGCAAAAAACAGTTGTACATAGCATTTTAGGACAAATAGAAAATGGGAATACTTCTATTTGTGGCTATATGCTTGAAAGTAATTTAGAATTTGGTTCACAGCCAATAACAGCAGATAAATCAAAGCTTAGGTATGGTGTTTCAGTTACTGATGCTTGCATTGGCTGGGCTGAAACAGAAGAGCTAATCCTAGAAACTTATAATCGAATATAGTTATCTTGTAGGTAAGAAACTTTGATGTGTTTTTGCTGCTGGATTTACTAATTCCATTGTTGATAAAATTTCTTAATTTTATTACAATCTTGCACCTATGAAAAAGATTTATTGGTATATTATTTGTGATGGCAAATTATATTTGCCAAATGGAGAGGTGCCTTGTGAGGAATTTTGTCCAGTTGCTCCTGCTCCAGGTAAAATTGTTTTTGGATTAGGTTTAATTAGTGGAATCCCTGCACGTGCAGTTTGCTGTGAAGAAAAGCTTGATTCTTTGGTTGGCGTTCGTGATGCATTTGAACTTCTTCCAGAGTCGCTCTACAAGCCTGCACTTGCTGCACTTGAAAAGGTTTTGTGGGATTTAAATTCGCAGCATTGTCCTGTTTGTGGCGGACGCATGGATCCAGCTGGTTTTTCTGGAAAGCGCTGCTGCTCTTGCGGTAAACCTCAGTACACAATCATAGCCCCAGCAGCAATTATTCTTATAAAGCGAAAGCACTCAGCATTGCTTGTTCGTGCAAAGAATTTTAGAGGGACATTTTATGGGCTTGTCGCTGGCTTTGTTGAGCTAGGCGAGAGCGTGGAGGAATGTGTTGCTAGGGAGGCTTATGAGGAAACAGGGCTAACTCTAAAAAATATAAAATATTTTGGCAGTCAAATTTGGCCATATCCAAATAGCCTTATGCTCGGCTTTACTGCAGAGGCAACAAACGACAAAATTTCTTTACTCGATTCTGAGTTAACAGCTGCAGAATTTTTCTCTATCGATAATTTGCCTGAACTTCCACGTAAGGATTCTCTCGCTCGTAAGCTAATTGATAGCTGGATTGCAGAAGAAACTGCTGCAAGAGAGCAGCAAGCCGCAGCAAAGCTTGCTGCGCAGCAACTAGCCCAAGGTCCTTCCTTCAACGATTTTGAAGCATTTAAGGCGGCTGCTATCTATCAAAAATAAAAGATTTTAAATCATGGCCCTATTACTCATCTATATCGCCATTCTTGGATTTATCTGTATCCGTGATCTAACACGAAAACCAGCTGCGTTAGATTTTGTGGTTGCAGGGCGCAATCAAGGCGTTTGGGGTGTCTATGCATCCCTCATGGCTACAATGCTTGGTGCATCTGCAACTCTCGGTGTGGCAGAGTCTGCAACAAAAATTGGATGGTCAGCAATGTGGTGGCTTGTTGCAGGTGCTATTGGTTTGCTTTTGCAGGCAGGGATTCTTACTTCGAGCATTGCAGTATTTAAACCCTGTTCTCTCCCAGAGCTTGCAGAAAAATTAGTTTCTCAACAAGCAAAGAGGGTTGTCGCAATTATAATTGGTGTTGCATGGATTGGTATTGTTGCAGCTCAATTTTATATAGGCTATGAATTTATAAAATTGTTTTCAATTTCAGCACTATCTAGAGAGTGGGGTGTTGTCATTGCTGGTGCAATAACAATTTGCTATACAATGTGCGGGGGGCAGCTTTCAGTTGTTCGCACAGATAAATTGCAGGTGCTTTTAATTTTTGCAGCATTCATTGCTGCTGCGATAGCTTTAACTATAGGTGGTGGGCAAATGTCATTTGAAGCAAATGCCACCCTGCCACAATTTGAGCTGCTGAATGCAAGGTTTGGTTTGCAAGAATTAGTGCTAGTTCTATTTGCTGCTGGAGGAGCATTTTTCTTGGGACCAGATGTTGTGTCGCGCAGCTTTATTGCTCGCACACCACGCATTGCAAAGCTAGCCACGTTGCTGGCAGCAATTTCACTTTTATTTTTTGGTGTTGTGATTACATATATGGGTGTATGGGATTCAACAAATTATCCATCATCAACGGATAATCCAATTATACATATTGGAGTGCTGCTTCCATTCCCGATTAAGTTATTATTTTCACTAGGATTAATTTCTGTGCTGCTTTCTTCAGCTAATACGTGCTTAATAAATTGTGCGATAATTGTAGGTCGTGATATATTTGGTTGTGGCAGTGTGCGTTCGCTACGTACGGCAGTGTTGGTGCTTGGCCTTTTGGCAATGCTTCTCGCATTTTTAGATTATGGGATTATAGAGCTACTGCTTCTATCATATAGCATTTATACACCAGGTGTGGCAATACCTTTGGTTGTGGCATTGTTGGCTTGTAGAAAATTCAAAATAAACCAAAGGGTTTGGCTTGCTGCTGTAATTATTGGTGGAGCTTGTGGTCTAGCTTCTGCAATTGCTCCAACTGTATTCCCAAAGCTTTTCCCAGTTGTAGGTGGAGTAATTGCTTTTGCCATTTCTATTGTGTCTATCAAACATAATTCAGTAGATTAATAGTGAATTGTCATATTACGATTGTATGTGCTTTTAATTCTGCAAATAACACCTTTCTCTAAGGTTAAAAATATTATCAGTGATTGTTGTATTCTTTCTTTTATGTATGATATACTTGTTGCAAATTAACTTAAGGGGAATAATATGAATTTTGTAAATCCAGATACAGCTCCATTATTTGATAAGAAGCTTTATATTTTTGATATGGATGGCACTATCTATCTAGGTAGTAAAATCTTCCCATTTGCTATTCGTTTTATCAACAATCTTCGTGCAGCAGGCAAGAAGATTTTGTTCTTCACCAATAATGCTTCTCATACAACAGATTTTTATGTCAATAAATTGACAAAGCTTGGCTTTTCTCCAACTCGTGAAGAGATTATGACATCTGGAGATGTTACTATTGAATTTTTGAAGCGCCACCGCCAAGGAAAGAGTGTTTATCTTGTAGGTACAGATGAATTAGTTGAGAATTTCCGTGAGAATGGAATACCAATGCTTTCTGGTAAGGAGGAGTGTGGAGACATTGTTGTCACAAGCTTTGATACAACATTAACCTATGAGAAGCTTGATAATGCTTGCCGTATGGTTAGAAATGGTGCAGAGTATCTTTCTACGCATCCTGATTTTAATTGTCCAACAGAAAGTGGATTTATACCGGATAGTGGTGCAATTGCTGCATTTGTGACTGCATCAACAGGAAAAACGCCAACATACTTTGGTAAGCCTCATAAAGAAACTATAGAAATGATTTGCGAGGCAACAGGTTTTGATTGTGGTGAGATGTGTATCTTTGGAGATCGACTTTATACAGATATTGCTGTGGGTAAGCGTCATGGTGTCACAGCTATTCTAGTGCTTTCTGGAGAAACAACAACTGAGGATGTTGATGCTGCTGCAGCTGCAGATAAACCTGATTATGTTTTTGATTCATTAGATGATGTTGATAAAATCATGTTTAAATAGGAGCAGGGCTTTAAAGCTTAAAATAGTCGAAAAGGCGTGTGGTGGCTTGTAAGCTAAATTAGGTTTTAGCTTTTCAGGCCTTTACATATGCGGTTCTATTTAAAGTTTTTTGATGAGATGGTGCACATAATAGCAGTAGTCCGTGTAAGAGTGAGAATGGACCTGCGTGCGTGCATTGGGAAAAATCAAGATTAGAGAGAAAGCTTATAAAGCGATTTATGTCTGCTTGGTCTAGGCTTATTTTAGGTGCAAGCAGTGTAGCTACCAAATAATTACCGAGAGAACGCAAATACTCAACAATAATTGCAAAATCCTTATTGTAGGCAGGATTTAGATAGGTATAGCCATCAAAGACTGTGTTGTGTGGATTATCGGCAATCGTTGCAGGAGTGACATACATAGGCAGTGTTCTCCAATTGTTGCAATAAGCATTCCAATCACCAGTATAGACTTCGCAGCGTTCTAATACATTTAAAAATTCCCTCTTCGCTGTAAATGCTACATTCTTCATAAGCTTTTCTATGCGCTTATGGTATGCTTTGAGAGTAGGGCAATGCAAAAGGATATGAAGAGAAAGCTGCATTTGCACAAGAGGAAAATCCCAAAAGTATTTTTCTTTATCAAATGCCTCAGATGCCTTTAAACCTTCCTCCATATAGCTCAATGCAAGGAGAGAAAACTCTTCGCATTTGCAGATTTCGCCTGCTGCTGCATAAATCATCGGGAGGCGTAGCATTTCGTGTACATCGCAATTCCATAAATCAGAAACAACTGCTTTGCCTCCATCAAGTCTTAGATAGCTATAATTGTTTTCTTTTGTTACAGTGTTCTTTGTATATGTGGCAATGTTGAATAGAATTTCCTTAATTTGCTCTTGTTGATTGGCTGGTAGGGTTGGTACTCCATTGTAGATGTCAAATAAGCCTCCGACAACCATTGTTATTTGATCGCGTGAGCTATTGAAATAGCAGCTCTTTTTGTCAAATGGGGAAACACCACGTACAAGGAATCCTAGCTTGCCATGCACGGATTGGCATAAATGTATTCCCTTGATTACGCATTCGGCTTTTGTGAAAATATTTTCGTAAGAAACAGTATGTTGGAGGGAGAGAATTTCTAGCATGTGCCCAGCATTTATTGAGCAGTCCTCCATGCCAGTGCTCCACCCGCAAGGATTGGGGAATTGCTTTGAAATTTCATCTAGTGTGGGAAGCTCAGCAAAGCGGTCGTCTCCTTTACAAATTCTATCGTAAAAGAGACTGGTTTTCTCGCAATAAAGCTTTTCCCAAAGATATTTTTCAATGCTTGAAATTATGTGGCTGAAATTATTCATAAAATCCCAATCAAAGTTGTGTTTTCTCAATGGTGGATAATATGTCATAAATCTAACCTAAAAACAAGATAGAAGTGCAAAATTTATGGGAAAACTTAGCCTCGTAGTTTTCTCAAGGTGATTGTTCTTGTGCTAGATGGGAAAAATATGCTATTACCCCTTTATAATGAAAAAGGAAAATACAAAAATAGGCATCAACAAATACTAGGTGTATTAGTTAATTATCTAAACGATTCCACAACCCACCTCTGCGGGAAAGAATTACCCACAGAGGCACAGAGACACAGAGATGCGGGATATACAACACTCTGAGCCTCTGCATCTCTGCGGGAGGTTAAAATCTGAACAGGTGGTAAAAATTTGAACAGTGAACGGGCTGAAGACAATGCGTTTTCAGCCCGTTTTTGTTTTGGCACGGATATTGCTATAAGATTGCTGTTGACCCAAAAGAAAGAAAAGAATATGATAGTTCGTATAGGTTGCACTTATTCGTATGATATGGATTTCAATGATTATATGTTTGAGCAACGATTGAGGACGATGGGGGAGTTGTGATTTTTCTCCCGCAGAGACTTGAGAGGCGCAGAGAGGTGTTGGAAGTAATTTTCTGCGGCTTTTCGGAGCGGGATAAGAATGTATATGATAATTTACTGTCTTCGTAAGTGCGACGGGGCATAACAATAGCGAAACAACTTTCAGCATGCACTGCTGAAAAAAAAGAAAGGAAACGAAAAATGAGAATCTGGAAATGTGACAGTAATTGGGGCGGTACGAGGGTGTTGGATCTTTTTATTGACTATCGATGCGTGTTTTTTGGTACTGATGTTGATAAGGTTGGTCATTATTGGGAAGTGAAGCCTGACGATTTGATTGCCATTTCTCGCGGTACGAGAATTGTTGCTATCGCCGAAGCAAGGACTCCTTTCATGAGGCTAACTGATATGTCTCGTCGGGTTATCGTCCCCAGGGTTATTCGCGAGCAGTTTGACAATACCGATGTGGATCCCGTCGGTTGCGAAATATCAGACGTTTGTTGGTTAAATGAGCCAATCGTCAATGGCAAAAGTCAGTCGCGCTTCTTTGAACTTGGGGTTGGATATGATGAAGTTAAGGCTGCATGGGAGGCGTTTAAGAGCACTCCCAAGGACTATTGTTTTGATATAAAGACCAGAACGGCAAGTCTATGTGGTGAATCAGATTCAATTTTCTGCAGTGAGCAGAACCGCTATGTGATTCCGGTTTATCAGCGACCGTATGCTTGGGGAGAGGATCAGATCGGAAGGCTCTTGTGGGACATAAAGGAGGCGTTTGACCGCCAGGACAAGATGTTCGTGGGCACTATTCAGGTGTCTGCTCCTATCAAAATCGACGACGACAAAAACAGTTTTCATTTGATTGATGGACAGCAGCGCTTGTCCACATTGTTAATATTGCTGAATATACTAGGTGTGGATTATACGGGAAAACTGCGCACGGTTGTTAATAAAGGGGCGGCCCAGCAATGTTGGGATGATTACTGCGATTGGGCAGATGGGAAAAGCGTAAGCAAGGAGGCTGTGGCCGTCAATGCATACATCCATGCAGCGCTCTACATCAGAAGTTGGCTTGATGATCTGCGCAAAGAGCAAGAATTTGATGAGGTAGCGCTCTGCGAGTTCGTCAAATCCGAACTCCGGTTTGTTGTCATCGAAACACAAGCAGGTATCTCGAAGACATTGGAGATATTCAATGTTATAAATACGGCGGGTATGGATTTGAATGCCTCGGATATTTTCAAAATCCGCTTCTTCGAGTATCTCAGTCGTGATGGTATGGATGATAACCTTTTCCAACAGATATCGGATTGTTATCGGCAGATTGAAGACCGGAATCGCAGTCTGGGCATGCATGTGATCGGAATGGATGATGTCCTAGCGTGCTTCCAACGGGTCATAGTGGCCAAGTTCGGGATGAACGCCGAAACATATTCAATGTCCTCGTCCCAATTCTTTGAACATCTCTTCGATTATCTGAACAACGGCAAGAAATGGCCGGGCTTTCACGATGCTTTGCGAATTCAACTTGACATTGCGGATTTGCAGAATGTCGTGCGGATAATGCTGAAACTCGATGCAATGAGGCGCGGGAATTCACGGCTGAGGGTGAGCTGCAATTTCTTGAATGCCACTCGCTACGGTTGGTATGCCAAGCACATGTTGGCAGCGGCTTGCTATTTTGGCATATTGTCGGAAGATGACGTAGATGGAATGGCGGCGTTCAATGAGCGGCTGTTTAAAAAACTGGTTCCCGCAAGTATCGGATTTTCAAAGGTTGTCAATTCGATCAGGACGTCCAAGTTGTTGGAACTTCTGAGAAAATTGGCAACTGGGAATGCGGACAATGTCGATTCGCATTTTTCGACCGACTGGGGCGCAAACGGATATTCCGAGGCATCGCTGGTCGAATCTGGCTTGAACCAGGAAATCGCATGGGTGGCACCCTGGAAGAACCTTCTGTGCAGAATGGTTGAGTATCTTGTCACACTCAATGACGCCGGAAACGGGAAGCATGGCATGGAAGAGGCTGATTGGCACGAGCTTGATGAAAGACTATTCCATACCTCATTTGACATCGAGCATATCCAATCCTATACCGACGCTGATAATGCAGAAGAGGTTAGAGGCGTTTGGGGTGCGGAATTGAATTCTCTGGGGAATCTTTCCCTTCTTGAGTTTGACATCAACCGCTCTATTCAGAATGAGAAGTATGATGAGAAATGCGAGGCTTATCGCAACAGTAAGTATAAGACTTTGCATAAGGTCATCAAAGAAAATTCCGAATGGAGCAAGTCGTCGGCTGTTGCGAGGCGAGAGCAGTTATCTGGGATGATAAAAGAATATCTTGCTTCAATCTGAAAATCTGTAAAGAATGATGAATTGAGAAATGTTGCTCTTTACCGAGTGAACCATAGTTTATTATAATCACCTTCCTCTCAAACCGAGACATCAATACCTCCGGTGTCTGTGGGATTGTGCCGCGGGCGATGGCGTGGTTGTGGATTGTGATATTTGCCTGTTGTAAAAGGTAATGTTCTCAAAATCTCTGCGCCTCTGCGTCTCTGCGGGAAAAAGAAAAAGGTTTCCCACAAAGGTGCAGAGAAAAGAGCGGAACAACACTCTACGACTCTGCTGGAAACCAATTTCTAAACAGTCGCTTAAATTTTGTTGGCACGGATGTTGCTACTAAATTGTTGCAAAAACAAATAGACACAAAAACTAAGATGGATATCAAGAAAATCATTGAACCCGTTGCCAGGCACTTCGGTACGAGTGTTTCGGACATTCTCTCTTCGTCCAGGGATGGCAAGATCGTTACGGCGCGACATGTGGCAATATATTTGTTACGTAGTTGTTTTGCGGCCTCATTATCTGAGGCTACAAAGGCTTTCAATAGACCTCATGTGACTATCCTCTTTGCTGAACGAAAAGTCCGTGAGCGGATGGGTTCAGACGAAGCTTTTAGAATCGAAGTTGAAAAGCTTCATCGGGAGTTGGAGGGAAGATAGGAGAATGGTTTATAATGAATTTACATAGACAACCCAAAGGAGAGACTATGATAGGTGCAATTGTAGGAGACATCGCGGGGTCGCGGTTCGAGTTCGATAATCACAAGTCGAAAGATTTTGAATTGTTTGTTTTGTGCGGAAAGTTGAATGGTTGTGTTGATGATGACTTGAAGACGATGTTGGACTCATCCACATATTCGGATGACAGTGTTATGACTTTGGCTGTCGCGAATGCCATATGCCGATGGAAGGAATCAGGATTGATGTCGTATGACGGGCTTTCCAAGTTAGCTGTTGAATCAATGCGCGGATTCGGCAAGATGTATCCTCTGGCGGGGTATGGCGGAACATTTGAGATGTGGCTGTATGACGAAACGATGGGGCCCTACAACAGCTGGGGAAATGGCGCGGCAATGCGCGTGAGCGCATGTGGCTGGGCTGGGCGAACGCTCGATGAGGTAAAGGCGATGTCTCGAGCCGTCACTGCAGTGACGCACAACCATCCCGAAGGCATAAAAGGCGCGGAGGCAACGGCGGTAGCTACGTTTCTTGCTAGGATTGGCAAGCCAAAGGAGGAAATCAAGTCGGTTATCATTCGCGACTACTATCCGCTTGACTTCACGCTTGATGAAATCCGCTCGGATTATGAATTCGATGTTTCGTGCCAAGGTTCGGTGCCGCAGGCTCTTGAGGCATTTGTAGAGTCAACATCGTTCGAGGATGCCATACGCAATGCAGTTTCAATCGGTGGCGACTCGGACACCATCGCGGCAATATGTGGCGCGGTTGCGGGTGCGTACTATGGTGTACCAGACGACATTCGCGCCAAGGCAGAGACATTCCTGCCGTTCCACCTTATTGAGACACTCCATTCTTTCGAGTCCAAATTTTGTCAAATGCCACACCGTGATGCCGGAGATATGAAATGAAACGGTCGTTGAATCTCGATCTGCTGGAGTTTCATGTGCGTGAGGCGACGCAGGAATTTTACTTGTTACAGGATGTGATCTAGTATGCAAAGGACGGAACGCGGCGGGAGAGTGCTGTCGGTGATGAGCCTTCGCATTGGCCGTTGCGGGAAGCAGAGACGCAGAGGCACAGAGTTCGGGGGGATGTGATTTTTTCCCGCAGAGGCGCAGAGGCGCAGAGAGGAGTTGGATGTGAAATAGGATGATATTAGGCGGATAACCGGCGATATAATTGATTCGGCGATGAAGATTCACAAGATGTTTGGCCCAGGGATATTGGAGTCGGTTTATGAGCGGATACTGGCGCGATGAATCTGGTTTTTGCCAAGCAACTGCGACATATCTTGTTCTCTCATGATTGAAAATCGGTTTGGTCGTGAACTTTGGCATGGCTTTGATGAAAGACGGTATAGTGCGGGTGATCAATAGCCACAATCTAAACGATTCCACAACCCACCTCTGCGCCTCTGCGTCTCTGCGGGAGAAAGAAAAAAGGTTTCCCACAAAGGTGTAGAGAAAAGAACGGGACAACATTCTGCGCCTCTGCGCCTCTGCGGGAGGTTAAAATCTGAACAGTTGATAAAAATCAGAACAGTGAACAGGCTGAAGACTACGTGTTTTCAGCCCATTTTTCTTCTGGCACGAAATTTGCTGATTAGAAGCGATATGAAAAACAAAGAAGATAGAATTTTGCTGAACGGTGAGCAGGAAGCGGCGATTGAACTTCTTAAATCTGGCGTTAACGTGTTTCTGACTGGAGAAGCGGGCACGGGGAAATCGACGCTGGTGCGCGAGTTCATCCGCCGGTGTGGCCACGAATGCATTGTTTTGGCTCCGACAGGTATTGCGGCACTGAACGCGGGCGGCACGACCATTCACAGTCAGATGATGCTCAAACCTGGATTGCTGGATCCTCTCAATCTAGAACCTTTGTCAGATGGAAGCCGCTGTTGGGTTCTTCGCACGGCGAAGACTATCATCATTGATGAGATTTCAATGGTTCGGGGTGACCTTTTCTGTGCGATGGATGCAAGATTGAGAGAGATTGCGTCAGCTGTCAGCCAGGAGCGTCCTTTTGGCGGTAAGCAGATTGTTGTGGTCGGGGATTTCATGCAGCTTCCGCCAGTAGCGAGAAGTGAAGATGAAATAAGATTCGTCGATGAGCGGCTTGGCGGTAAGTTTGCGTTTGAGACGGATCTTTGGGTGGCATCAATGTTCCGGACGATATTTTTGAAAACTGTCCACCGTCAGAACGAGGACGCACTTTTCAGGAGCATCTTGAATAATCTTCGGCATGGAAAAATAGAAACGGTGGCTAACGTGTTGAACAATCACTGTCTCGGGAAGAAAACTTTCCCCGTTCCGCCGATATGCCTCTGCACGACAAACCGCGAGGCGAAAGCCATAAACGAGTATGCTCAAAAGAAGATTAATGGAGTCGTCCATTCTTTTCACGCGGAAATTCACGGTTCATTCTCCGAAACGGATTGTCCGACCGAATCGTGCCTTGAACTGACCGTCGGTGCGCGGGTGATGGTTTTGTGCAATCAGCGTAAAGACGGTGTCATAGAGTGTGTTAACGGTGACATTGGGGTAGTCTCTGGTTTTACATCTGGCGATACGCCCATTGTTGAAGTGCAACTTGATAACGGCAAGAAAATACAATTGGAACCTCATACTTGGGAAAAGAGCGTATATTCGTATGAGACCGAGCCGGAGACTGGCAGGCCGGTGATGAAGCAGAATATCATAGGCTCTTTTGCTCAGATTCCACTTCGGCTAGCCTATGCGATAACAATCCATAAATCGCAGGGCTTGAGTTTCAACAGCGTCTATTTGCGATTAGGGAGCGGCTGTTTCGATCATGGTCAGCTTTATACGGCGCTATCCCGTTGCCGGACATTGAGCGGATTGCAGATTGATAGGCCGATAACGCCTGAGGATCTGATAATAGATGGGTCGGTGGTGAGATTCTGTTCGGAATTGGATAAGCGGCAGCGCGCTGAGCCTGAAGATGTGTTTTGGTATGAAGAAGCGATGCAGTATTACCTTCGGCGGCTAAAAACCGGGGACGGAGGGAATATCCCGAGAGAAATGACTCAATGTGAATTTGATTTTACTCCGCGTATATGTCAGCATCCTGATTTGTTAAAACTTATACGTTTGCATGAAAGTGGCTTAATAAACAAATACGACGCACCCGTTCTTCAGCCGATTGTGAGCAATGTTATAGACGGAGTCGGAGTAAAAGATGACGAATTGGCGCTTGTGCATCGATTGATTGAGAAATATGAAGACCAGTGATGGTGTCCTTATTTTTGTAGAGGCACAGAGACACTGAGAATCGGATGCGACAAATCACCGCTGTAAATAATATGAACAGACGGCTAAATTTTGAGCAATAAAATGGCGGATAATGCCGTTTTACCGCCTGATTTTCTTTTGGCACGAAATTTGCTTAAGAAAATATAAAGAAAAGGAGAGTATTTCAATGAATGATTTAATATTGACTAAAATGCGCGAGGGAGACTGGGGAGCGGTTCTTCAATTGATGCGTGAGAATCGTGAGGGTGAAAACGGTGGGCCTGTACGGCAAGAAACGAGCCAGAGTAGTCCGATGTCGTTTCGTGAAAGATTTGAAACTGTTCGCATTACGCCGCGGAAGGTGGCGGAGTCTGTTGTTGAGAATAACGGATGCTTCAGTGCACTGCGTTTTGATGGAGAGGATTATAAGCCTTCACAGCGATTCCTTAAAGGCATGGCGCAGCGGATGAAGGTTCCGTACAGCGTTTTTGAACTTTTTACTCCGCTTGAGGTGATTCAGCGTGCGGCGGAGCGCGCTCCGGACATTCAATTGAGGCTTACAGTAGATCGGGAAGAGAAGAAGACTCTCGCTCTCATCGAGGACAAAGGAGTTCCGATTTCTGCCAGAAACATTGAAATCATAATGAAAGAGGATAGGCGCCTTCAGAATTTTGAATACCATGACGGCATCATAACTGGGCAGTTTGATCTCGGGGAAGCGTGGGATATTCCCAATGACAGCAAGTATGGCGTCCATATTTCGACGAAGGTGCCAGTGGACGGGATGGGAACGCCGGAGACCACGCTTGCAACATGGAGGCAGGTGTGCTCAAATGGCGCCGTGGCGGAAGCGCCCATGTTCAGGACGAAGATGGAGATAAAGGACAACAGCGGTGAACATTTTCGCCGTTTGCTGAAATCCTTCAGCAATCCGCGCGGAGTTGAAATGCTTCATGAACGGCTGATTGCTGCGAATGAGATAAAGGCGTCGGTGGATGAAGTCTATCAGGTGGAATCGTTGATTCGTCGGCAGGTGCGTGATGTACGGTATCAGATGCTTCTTTGCGAAAGATTACATGAGGTGGCAGATAACCCTTGCGTGAGGTACGGTGTGACCGATCTTGGCTCGATCGGAGTCCGTCGCCGGGGACTTTTGCCTACAGGTGCTTCTGTTGCTGATCTGATGAATTTTGTGTCAGAGCTGAATACTCATCACGGGGAACTCATTAAGAACCGAAATGCCGCCAATGCGTTCCTTGGCGATTGTTATGCGCGTAGCTATGATCTGGAGGAGATGTATCCGCACACACAGCCAGCAAATCAATTCTATCTGAAAGGAATTGATTTCGGGAATGGAGTCCAGTGATGGGTTGGGAGATACGTCAATATCAGCAGGAGGCAATCGCGGCGTGCCTCGCCAGTTTTGCCGAACGCGGCAGTTCCTCTGTTATGCTTGAATCTCCCGTCGGCTCAGGAAAGACTTATATGGCCCTTGAAATAATCCACGCGCTGCAGGGGGTGATGGGGCGTCCGCTGAAGGTGAACTGGGTTGCTCCGCGACATCATCTTCTTCGTCAGGTGATGGAGGCGAACCGTGAGTTGCATCAGGATAACATCCGTCCGGTGTCGCTCTTTGAGAAGATACCGCCAGAGGCCGACCTTGTCGTTCTTGACGAGGCACACCACGAGGCCACGCAGTCGTGCGTACTTTTGTACGAGAAGATGAAATGCGAACGCGTGCTTGGACTGTCCGCAACGCCGCTTCGGACGGACAGGATGAAGCTCTCGTTTCAGGAGACGGTTACCACCTGTTCGATAGACAGGCTTATTCGTGAGGGGTATTTGAGTCCGTTTCATTCGTATTTGCTACCTCATTACGACCCGCAGATTGTCGGTGAATGTTACTTGAACTCTCCGGAAAAATGGGGTAAGTCGCTTGCGTTCTTTCCTACGGTGCTGGAATGTTGCCAATTCAAAAAGGTGCTTGCGGATGGAGGCGTGCACTGTGAAGTGGTAACATCTGAAAGTGATAAGGATTGTCAGTTGGAGGACTTTGTTGCAGGCAGGGTGAAGGTGATAGCAAACGTCTCCATGTTGACGGAAGGTTTCGATCAGCCTGATGTGCAGACGATCTTTGCGCGCGATGCGAGTCGTCTGCCGACGATTCAGATGTGCGGAAGGGGGCTTAGAAAGATGGAGGGGAAAACGCACTGTAACATTGTTCAAAGTGCAAAAACTTCATATCTTTTTGAGCGGGTGACGCCCGCGCAGAGGGGATTCCGTCTGATGAACGGACAGTGGATGGCACTTTAAGACGGTACTGAGATGATCGAAAATACCTTGAAGTTGAGCCTTGCGCTTTTGGAGAGGCGTGAACGGATGCGGGCGGATCGAGAGGAACGTAAACGCAGTAGAAATCATAAAAGCCCGGCTTTTGCACCTCCGCGGAGCAGCGAGACGATGTCGTTTGGCGGGCGATATGATCTGCCGCCTTTCTATCGTGAATTTGAGGATGTCTATCGGCAGCTCTACGAAATCTACGGGATTTGCAACTATCACGGATGGGGAGGGACGCTACCGCCCGTGGCGCTTATCATAAACCGCAGCACACGCCCAACGCGTGTGGCGGGATTTGCCCAGCTGCAGGCAACATCAGTGAACGGACAGGTGTTCAATGCAATCTCTATTACGCTTAATATCTGTGCCCGAGGACAAACGGCATCATTCATGCCGATTCTCCTTCATGAGATGGTGCATATCTGGCAGTACGCGCAGGGGCGGCGCGGCGGGCACGGCAAGGATTTCAGGAACGAGATGCTACTTCTCGGAATAGACGAGGCGGGGCAGCGTGAACGTGTCGGTTCGCCAGTTGAGCGCATCTCCCGCGAAGTTCAAATGCGGTATCCCGGACTTGCCGCGCGGATGCGCGAATGCATGACAAGTCCGCATCATTCGTCAAAGGAGATGGATTTCGCCTTCTTCAGGATGATGCTTGAGTCTGGGCGGTAAAACTAGGATGCATTCATACAACTATGGGGCAGCGCTAGACAATCCACCGCCTTATCTGGTTCTTTGGATTTTAATCGGCGACGGTGAAAAAACCGCTCCATGGGGATTGGAGCTGAGATTGCAATCCTTCAGATAATATTGACTTAAGGATGTGGATTTTGATATAATAGTGTTAGAACGAAAATGAATGACAAAATGATAAAGATAATCCAGGGCGACATAACGGCGCTGGCGGTGGATGCCATCGTCAATGCGGCAAACCAGGTGATGATGGGAGGGGTGGACCGACTATCGAAGTCATCTTCTGCTGCTTCACTGCGCGAGATGTGGATGTGTATGAGCAACGAGGAGTGTTGTGATGGCAACAAAATTCAAAACATTGCGAGAGTTCCTTTATCCACAAGGGAAGAAAGTGACTTTTGAAATCCCGAATTACCAACGCGGGTATAAATGGGCGGTGAAAGAACGCGAAGACAGTCAGTCATCCGTGGAATATCTTCTTACCGGTTTGATTCTTGCGTGGAAGAACCATCCAGATCAGACATACTTCTTGCAAGGTATTACAGTCTCGGAAGATGGAAATAAGATTGAAATAATTGATGGGCAACAGAGAATCACTACCCTTTATCTGATTTTGAGAGTCTTGGGGATTTCTTTCATCTCTAAGGAGAATGACATCAAGCTGCAATATAGTGTTCGAGCTGAGTCGCAGACATACCTTGATAATCTCAAGAATGGGGCGTTTGAATGGACATATATTAACGAATCTGAGCCTCAAGATAACCATTATTTCCGCGAGGCTATGATACAGATAAACGGTATCTTCGATGACGAAAATACTAAACTGGAATCTGAAAAGAGAATCGACTTTGTTAATTACATATTGGACAAAGTCACTTTCCTCTATATTGTTGTTGATCGCCAGCAAGCTGTGAACACTTTTACGATGATGAACGGCAACAAAGCAACCATGCATCAGGAAGAATTGGTGAAGGCCCAGATGTTACATCAGGTATCCATCCCAGTGCAAGTACCAGACAAAGAACGCCCTTCGACATTTGATGAGCTCTTGGAAACAATCAAAGATTATACCGCTCGAGATTGGGAAGCAGATGCATTACGTAGTCGTTATGCAAGAGAGTGGGACAAATGGCTGTATTGGTGGAACCGTAAAGAGGTGCGTGACTTCTTCGGTTCCGGAAATAAGCCTATGGGATTATTGTTGAAATATTACTCTTGGGAAAAACACATTGTCAAATCTTCGGAAGATTTTCGATACGAATTCTTCAAGAAATTATTGGAAAATGCGAAAACAACAAAATCCGTTTTCAAGGAGATTCGTGACCTCCAGAAGAAGTTCGAGGATGTTTTTAGAAATCCACTATCTCACAATTACTTAAAACTTGCTTTGATTTGCTGGAATGGTCAGGAAGAAGACAAGTTTCGGATACTTCAGTATCATTTCTCTACAGGTTCGGATATGGAGAAGATGAAAGAGTATGCTCAATGGCGACTCGTCGGGGCAACACATCTTGCCATTGTTGGAAACGATCAAAACCTAAATTCCGATACTAAGGAAGTTTGCGCGAGAAATACATTTGATAAACTTCGCGATAACATTGTTTACGGGCAACATAATGAAGCGGCCTTTAGACAGTTATTGCGCCTGAATGTAGAGGAGTACAACAAACTCAATGGAGGATCGGGGGTAATCTTTGACTTCTCTGTTTGGAATTGCCGTTCGCTGGAGCACATCCTGCCCAAGTCCAAAGTGTTTCACATGGAAGAACGGGATGGTAAGATGGTTGCAATAAGAGGTGATGGCGAGTGTATCGGGGATGAGGAAAAAGCAATGTCGCAAGGTCTCATCAATCGTGAAGATCTTTTCAAAAATAATGGGAGTGAACATTGTATTGGCAATCTCGTCCTTCTTTACAAGGACAACAACTCTTCATTTGGGAATTCTGATTTTGATGAGAAAAAGCGGCTATTCTTCGATATGAGTTCGCAAGATTTCAGATTCGACAGTCGAAGCCTTCTTCACTCGATTGCGGTTTTTTCCGAGGTTAAATGGACGCCAGAAGCAATCCAAAGGCATAGGGATATGTTCTTGGAACGATTTCGCGCGGATTATGGCTTGGATAAGGGGGCAAAGTAATGAGTAAAAATGCGCAAATTGAAAGCGGGAAAGCGTGCTCTCTTGCAGATTTGTTCTGCGATGACAATAAGGTTGTGATTCCCGATCTTCAGCGTGATTATTGCTGGGGGAAGGATGCTTGGATAGAAAAGGAAGAAAGATTTGCAGATCTGGTGCCCGGTTTCGTAAAGCGCCTTTTTGATCTTTATTCCGAAACATCTGGGCAGGGAATGCAAACGTTAGGTTTGATTTACGGATATGAAGAACCTAAGGGCCATATACAGATTTGCGATGGGCAGCAACGCTTGACTACACTTTTTCTCCTTTTGGGTTATGTCAATACCAAGGCAGGGTATGAGTTCTCGGATTATCTTATGTCGAAAGAAGAGAGGGAAGACGATAATGAGACACATCTACAGTACGCGATTAGAGAGAGTACGCTCTATTTCCTTAGTGATTTAACGAAAGAAGTTTTTGTAGATGGTAGTACATCATTGGAGAGCATGCTGAGAGCCTATCGGCATGAATCTGGTCAAAGGTTCCCGAAGTGGTATTTCAGCGATTATGATTTGGATGCCTCGATTCAAAACATGCTTGCGGCGCTTAATAGCATCAATTGTGTTGCTAACGACAAATCTTTTAATGACTGGAAAAAGTTCGCTAAGTTTTTGCTTCAAAACCTTCAATTCCTTTACTACGACATGGGAACTCGTTCGCGCGGGGAAGAAACCTATGTTGTTATCAACACAACAGGAGAGCCACTTTCCCCTGCGGAGAACATCAAGCCAATTGTCATTGGTAGAATTAACGATGTCGAGGATAAAAAGAAATGTTCAGATGAATGGGAAGAACGCGAAGATTGGTTTTGGAAGAACAGAGGCGATCACAAGACTTCAGACATTAACGTATATCGGTTTCTTGTCTGGTACTGGCAAATTGGCTTGCTTCAGGAGCGTGCTTGGAAGGACAAGGTCTCGTATGAGTTGTCTCCACGAGAGTTGTTTCTTGTGCCACCAAGACCCGTAACAGCTGCTGATGAAGAAAGCGCCTCAGTAGATAGGTGGGAGAAATTTCGTAAGTCTGACACGATACATGTTTATTTCAAAGCATTGCAGAAGCTGGTAGCCATTGTTTCGCAAGATGATTCTCTCAAAACAATATTCCGGTCTGTTTCCTTCGGGTTATGTGGAGATACTTTCTTTGACGGGACACTCTCAGATTTCTTCAACAAAAACAGAGGGGGGCAGAACATATGGCAGTTCAACATGATTCTCCCCGCTTTAGCATATCTTGTGAAGTATCCCAATGCGATGAGACTGCCGGAGTTCATTGCCAGGCTGAGGAAGAACTACTTCGATTTGCGACGTGTCAGAAATCCATTGATGCAAGACAATACGAAAAGCGGCTCATATGTGGATTGGCGGCATGTGATCCAGATTGTCGAGATGAGTGAGAATGAAGAAGATGTATTTGCTTTTGACACCCTTGGACGAAAGCCTGCATTTAAGAATATTCCTAATGTCCAGTTGAACGAATGGTACGGGCAACCCCAAAAGGATTATCGCAGTCTGATGTCCGCTGCTGTTGATGTGTCCAGGTGGGAAGGTCATCCTGCACTGATGGGTGATTTGACGCCGTTGGTAGTCGCAAGTGAAGGTGATTCCATTGACTTTGAGAAGACGAAAAGGCGCTGGGCAAACCTCAATACTTTAAGCATTTGCATTAGGGGAAATACGAAAGATGAGTCTTTCAACCCCGATGTAGCTAATTGGTATCGGCTTTATCGTGTACTTGTCGGAATCATTCCCATAGGACACCAGAGCCAAACGCCCTGGAATCTTGTTGGGTGTTACTATTCAAGGTGCTTTGATTGTCTTCAATCTGACTTCGCATTTCTGAAAACGCGCTCATATTCAGAGATTCTTGATTCTGCTGATCTTCTGCATGAATTGCGGGTAAAGTGTGTGGAAATTCTAAAGTCCGAGAATCTTCTTTCTCTGTCTGATTCAATGGATGCTACACATTTGCTCAAAGCGTTCCTTGCCGCAAAGACTCTTTGCAACGCTGGAACTGCCATAGAATTCTATGACAAATATGCAATATCTGTCGACACATCAATGGCTGGAAACAAAATTAATTCGATGATGCCCTTGGCGTGGGGAAACCTTATTTGTCGATACGGCTACAAACTTGGATGGAAAAAAACTGGTCACAATGGATCGGCGTTTTTGGATACAATATTGGCTGATGATTCTGGAGTTGATGACACTACGTCCTTTTCTCCTGAAAAGGTGAACGAAACAACTCAAATAGTCGAATCGCTCATTAAATCGGTTCTGAATGTGCCATGACCACCTTCCTCTCCAATCGCGATATCTACACCTCTGTCGTCTGTGGAATTGTTCCGCAGGCGAGGGATCTACTATGGATTGCAACTGCAGATATAAAGGATATGTATGTTGATACTGGCGGGCGGGATATGGTGCCGTTTTTAGAGGTACTTGATACTCTCGTGAAGCGCGGGGTTGAGGTGCGGCTCATCCATGCGAAGGATCCGGGACCGAACTGGCGGGACGACTTCGACCGCTATCCGACGCTTTGGACGGCGATGGAGCGGATGCTTTGCCCGCGAGTACATTTTAAGTGCATTATTGTTGATGGCGTAAAGGCATATTTCGGTTCGGCGAATTTGACCGGTGCAGGGATGGGAGCGAAATCCGAAACGAAGCGCAATTTTGAGAATGGCATTTTGACTGATGATCCATCACTTGTAGAACCATTGTTTGAGCAATTCGATTCTGTATGGCGCGGCGATTTCTGCCGCAACTGTGGGCGTCGCGACTTTTGTGGTGACCCAATAGTATAGACTATTCAACCAAAAAGTACAGATAGACTATTGTAACAGATATTTGTGCTCAAGAGAAAACGTGATGCCGTTCCTAGAGGAGATGGAACCATACTAGATTGGGTACTAGGTGATAGCTCGCAATCTAAATAAAAATTCATAAATTTATTGCGTTCTAATTTTAGTTTGTTTATCCTGTTGATGTAGGTTGCATCGGATTTGGGGCCTAATAAGCATAAAAATATATATAGTTCAATAATTGAACTTAATGGTCAATTATGCTACAATGGTCGAGAATAATAAAATAAGAAAGGAAGGTTGTCTTGATATGCAAAATACATTGATTTTAACAGGATGGGGATGGAAAGAATATTCGGTTGCAGCAGCAGCAACGCTTCGCGCGCTAAAAGGAGCGACAGCTGTTCGCGGTGTTAGTAAACGTAGACTAGCCGAATATCTCAATGAGCTTGATAAATGCTACAAGAAGGTTATCATAATTGGTGTGCCACTGGGAGGGGATCCTGAGCTTCTTGAAAGTGCACTCAAGCGTCTTAAAAAAAGAGGTGTTAATGTTTTACGTATAAGCGCGTTTCCTATGGAAGAGGAACTATGGGGTAAACTTTCTGGATTGATTGATGAGAGAGTGTTTGATCTCGACCTTATTGATGCAGTGGCTCAGACATTTAAAATAGATGTCTCAGATTTAAAGCCGTATATAAGTGAATCAAAGAGTGTTGGTGGTCTTGTGAAGGCATATCATAAGCTTATAGAGGCAGCTATGTATGCGTATAGGAATTATCAGGATGAGAAAGCATATGAAAAGGCGGTGGTGTGTCTTGCACATAATGTTAAGGAGGAGTCATGGCCGTCAGATTTGAAGCGTATGGTAGAACAATATATTAAGTTTCGCGGGCGTGAAATAACGGGGAAAAGTACGGCGATGAGTGCCCTGCGGGAGCGTATTAATAGAGTTGCTGGTTTTCCTGACGCCAGGGTTTTGATTCTCGGAGAGAGTGGAACTGGCAAGGAGACTGTTGCCTTGCAGATACACAATAAGTCGGAGCGGAGAAATGAACCTTTTTATGCGTTTAATTGTGCGAGCGTGACACCAAATCTCCTAGAGAATAGATTCTTTGGACACGAGAAGGGTGCATTCACGGGTGCGGATAAATATCAGGCAGGACTTTTTGAACTCGCGAACGGAGGAACGCTTTTCCTTGATGAGATTGGTGAACTTCCTCTTGATGCTCAGGGAATACTTTTGCGCGTGCTTGAAGAAGGACGTTTTATGCGTCTTGGTGGTAATGAGGAAATAGAGGTCGATGTAAGGCTTATCACAGCAACTAATAGGAATCTTCCTGTTCTTGTTCGCGAGGGTAAGTTTCGTGGTGATCTTTACCAAAGGCTTAATGTTGTTCAGATGCGCATTCCGCCTCTCAGGGAGCACAAGGAGGATATTTATTATATTGCGGATGGCTGGTGGCTACAGCATAATAAGAAGCATCTTGCGGAGGAACAGATTGCAGCTCTCTCCAACTATGACTACCCTGGCAATGTGCGTGAACTTCTAAATCTTCTTGAACGGTCGACAGTGCTCGGGGAAAAAGATTTCACAGCACTTGTAAATGAGCATAAAGAGATGAATTCAGGTCTCGTTGATCCAGTAACGGCAATTGCAGGAGGAGACATGTCTGACGAGCTTGATATTGCTATTCGTGCACATGTACGTAGAGTGTTTGACAAGTACGGACAGAATATGAGCAAGACCGCACAGGCACTCAAAGTCGCGAGAAATACAGTACGAAAGTATTTGTAAGAAGTTGAATATATGAAAAAGAATGAGATAGTTTTGTTTGAGTCAAAGGATGGCAAGGTTACACTGCCAGTTTCCGTAGATGTAGATACGGTATGGTTATCATTGCTTCAAATGGCAGAGTTGTTCGACAAGGATAAATCCGTCATTTTTAGGCATGTCAAAAATGCGATTTCAGATGGAGAAATTGACCCGAAAGTGACTATTGCAAAATTTGCAATGGTCACTCCTCATGGTGCAATTCTCGGTAAAACCCGTGTTCAACAAATTGATTGTTATAACCTTGATGTTATTATTTCTGTTGGTTATCGCGTAAAGTCGCAACGAGGTGTAGAATTTAGACGTTGGGCAACGAGTGTTTTAAAGGAATATTTGCTCAAGGGAGCTGCCATTAACCAAAATCGTCTTCGTCAGCTTGGACAGACTGTGGAGGTGATGAAACGAGTTTCTGGAAGTCTAGACGCAGAGCAGGTGCTTGATGTAGTAAAAACCTATTCCATGGCACTTGATTTGTTAGATGGCTATGATCATCAGAGTATTGATAAGCCGAAGGTAAGAGGTCGTTCAGTAGAGCTTACATACGAAGATTGTCGTAAATTTATTGATGGAATGAAATTTGCGGCGGATTCACCATTGTTCGGCAATGAGAAGGATGGATCTTTTAAGTCTGCGCTTGGAGCGGTATATCAATCGTTTGGAGGTCAAGACCTCTATCCGTCTGCGCAGGAGAAGGCGGCGAATCTCTTGTATCTCGTTACGAAAAATCACGGCTTTTCAGATGGCAATAAGCGCATCGCTGCTGGTCTCTTTTTGTATTTTTTAAAGCGTAATAAACTGCTTCTTCGCAAGGACGGCTCCAAGCGTATCGCAGACCATACTCTCGTAGCTCTCACAGTTATGATTGCCTGCTCCAAACCAGCAGAAAAGGAGTTGATGGTTAATCTCGTGATGACATTTTTGAAGTAAGTTTATGTCTTCTGCGGAGACTGCAGAGTCGGATAAGAAGTATTACTTCAAAAAAGGCATGCAGACTGATGATTTCGTACTAGTCTAACCACTATTCGAATAATTCGATTCAGTTTGTTGAGGTAACTTTCCCACAACTACGAGCGTTGCGAACTTTGCCGTAACCCAATAGTATAGGTAATTCCCAAAAAGGTACAGATTAGCTATTGTGACAACTATTTCTATGTCTCAGTGGGACAAAATTGAACAGGTGGTAGCGTTTTGAACAACAGAATACTGAAGTAATTGCGATATTATTCTGTTTTTTCCTTGTTGGCATAGTAATTGCTACAAGATTGTTACGTAATAAATTAATTTTTAAAAGGACTAAAATATGAAAAAAGATTACATGAAGAAATGTTATTCGTTGCTTTGGGTAAGCCTTGCATTTTTAGGATGCCACAAAGAAGAGGCATCAGAAAGTGTATATTTGCAAAACTATATTGATTTTATCAGCAGTGAAGAGATAAGGCAGAATACTGATTTTCTTTCTGCGGCTTCATCTGGTGCCACAGAAGAATATGTTAGTAAATATTGTATAGAGTTTTTGGATGAAAAGTATATAAGCTTCCGAGCTGAAGAGTATTCATACACAGGTGGTGCTCATGGCTATAACAAAACAACCTTTGGCACAATCAATCGCAAGACAGGGAAGAGAATGCAACTAGCAGATTTTGTTCCTTCTGATAAGCTGTCAAAGCTGAATGAAGTTCTTCGGGCGAAGGTTATCCAAAAAATCGGCGGCGAAGAGAATCTGCTAGATGAAGTGAAAGTAATTGAAAATTTTTGCGTTGTAAAGGATGGACTTAAATTTGTCTATAATCCGTATGAGGTGGCAAGCTACTCTATGGGAGCCATTGAGGTTGTTGTCTCTTTTGATGAGCTTAAATAGTAGGAAAAAGGGACGGAGATTCTCTCCACAAAATGAAGCTATCGCTACACAACATTTTCTTCCTGCACGCGAGCGTGATGCACGTGACGCCAAAGGTGGGTTAAAAGAGCCAAAAGAGCTTCCTATTCGCTGCATGCGAGCGTGATGCAAGTGACGCCAAAGGGACGCAGAGACGCGGAGGCCGCAGAGGTCGCAGAGACGTGACGCCGAAAAAACACTAGCGGAATGAGGTTTGTCTTGACTATTGCTTTATCTTTCGAAGCAATTGGGCAAACCTCATCCACTAGTGTGCTCGCTCAGAAGCTTATTGAGATGCGGAGGCGATGCATTATAATAAATGAAGAATGAAGAATGAATAATGAAGAATGAAGAATTCAGGTAGAGTTAAGTGGGTTTTTCTCCATTCTCGCGTCTAATCGTCTTTTGGTCTCGCGTCTAACGTTATTTAAGCGTCTAACCGTCTAACGTTTCACCTTCGCACTTCAAGTTACCACACAAGTCTCTGTGGCTCTGCGTCTCTGCGGGAAATAAAATCCAACAACACGGATGAGTGATTTGTCGCTCGCGCTCTAGCCTTCGGCGAAACGGGGAGGTTAGGAGGCTCGGAGGTTCTGAGGGGATGCTAGAAGTGTGGAGAAGCGACATCCTGTCGCTTTGCGTGCATTAGCACGCCTATGCCTGCGGCGCGTACACAGATTAGCACAAATTTGCACGGATGGGTGGGCTTACACAGATGAGTAATGGTCGCTCGCGCTCTGGCCTTCGGCGAAACACGGAGGAAAAAGAGAACGGAGACATGGAGGGGTTTTGGGGGTATTGGAATGATTGTTGGCACAATTCTCCATTGCCCTCCGTACTCTGTGTTAGGCGAAAGCAACTAGTGAAACGATTTAAACGCTCCCGCTGTGGCCTTCGGCGAAACACGGAGCACACATAGTGTGGTTTTTTGGAGGAACGGAGACACGGAGGGGTTCTGTGGTTTTGTAAAGATTGCTAGTACAATTCTCCCTTG
>JAFUOX010000009.1 GCA_017481725.1 Kiritimatiellia bacterium
GAGGATGAGGTTTGCCAAATTGCTCCGAAAGAGTAGCAATAGCCAAGGCAAAGCTCATTCCGCTAGTGTATTTGTTGCGTCACGGCTCTGCGACCTCTGCGGCCTTTGCGTCTCTGCGTCCCTTCTTCGCACTTTTAGGCACCACGTGCATCACACAAGTATTTGTGTTTTTCGGGAGAAAAACAAACTTAGCACACGAAAAGATTTTTATTTTTACTTTTGCAAATTACAACGCATGAAAATAATGGTTTTGTCGGGGTAAATCGTTGATTTATAAAGATAAAAGTCTTATAATATAAGTTAGTCTTTTTAAAGTTGATGCTTTAAGAAGCAATAATATTAGTACGCAATCTTGTGTATTAAGCATTGATAGGAATTAAGTCACGCTATGTCTTTTCTGGTACAAGACGCAACGTGGTTAATAAATGCACAAAAGGTATTGTATGAAAAAGTTATTATTGGTTATTTTTTCACTCTTTATAAAGTGTTTATTAGAGGCTAGTGTTTTAATCAGCAGTATTCAGTATGTTAATGAGGATAATCACATTCAGCCAGAGGGTCAGTTTGTTTTAGCTAGTGGAGAAATTAAATTCTATCTTGAATTTATTTGCAATAAAGAAAATGCTGATGGTGAAACACCTACAATTGAAAGCTTTACAGTCACAGGTTCACCTACCTTGAAATTTAAAATAGGTAATGTAACTAGAACGGCTACGTTTGTTACAAGTGATGCTTCTCTTATGGTATTTAATTATACAATTCAACCTGATGATTTAGGTTTTGTTCAATTTGCAGGTACTTCGCTATTGAGATTTGCTAGTGGCGATAGTATCACAGCAAATCTTATTTATGACAATGGTGAGGTTGGCACTGATACAATAGTAAAGATTCCATCTGTGTCAAACCCACAAATGACAACTGGTTCAAACAATCCAGTAACAAAATTTAATGAATGGTATGGTTCTTCTGATGCAGCAGAGAATTACATTTGGGTAAAAATTGAGCCATATTTAACTTGTGAAGATTCTCTAGTTACAGGCGAAGGTGATAAATTTGATTATGCAGAATTGTCAATCAATAGGGCTCCAGATTCTTCAGTGACCTATACTATTGAATATCCTCTTGATGCAAATGGTAATCCTCTTGTAAGTGGTCCAGCTACATTGATGTGGCCTGCAGGTAAGCTAACAGCAACTCTTAGAGGATTAAAGGCGTTAGATAACTTCGAAACGGACATTGTTTTAAGAGGTGATAATGGGATTGTTTTTTCATTGCCAGTTGTAGCAACAAATGAAGCTCCGCATATAAACAGCCCTTGGGAGGGAAATATTTTTGAAGGAAGAATAGGTGAAGTTTTGTCCTTTTCTGCTTCAGCTAGTGATGTTGTTTCGGAAATTTATGACCCATTAACTTATGTTTGGGACTTTGGTGATGGTAAAGGACATGTTTTAGGACAAAATGTTACCTATTCATATACAGACGGAGGTACATACCTAATAACATTGACTGTGAATGATGACGATGGAGGTGTTGTTAGTCGTTCATATCAAATTCATATAGCATATCAAGAGGAAGATGCTGATGGAATAGTTTGGACATATATCGTAAAAAATGGTGAAGCTGAAATTTATGGAGATGTAAACACTTCTACAATACCAGAAGAGACTACTGGTGCGATTACAATTCCATCAATGCTTGGTGGTTATCCGGTAATGAAAATTGGAGATTTTGCATTTTCTGGTTGCTATAACCTTACAAACATAACAATACCCGATAGTGTGACGAGCATTGAAGATGGTGCGTTTGCTGGTTGTTATGAGGCAATTGATTTGGAAACGATTCCTGGAGTAAAACTAGTTGATGGGTGGGTAGTTGGTTACTGTCATGAAGAAAGGCCAGTAAACCTAGATTTAACAGGTGCTCGTGGCATTGCAGAAAGAGCGTTTTCTGGTTGCGATAGTCTTACAAACATAACAATTCCAGACAGCGTGACGAACATTGGAGAATATGCGTTTGAATATTGCTATGGTCTTACGAGCATAACAATTCCCGATAGTGTGACGAGCATTGGCGATTCTGTGTTTTCTGGTTGCAGTGGACTTACGAGCATAACGATACCGAATAGCGTGACGAGCATTGGAGAAGGGGCGTTTAGTGGTTGCAGCGGCTTAACAAGTATAACGATTCCAGATAGTGTTACGAGCATTGGCAGATGGGCGTTTGAAGGTTGCAGTGGTCTTACGAGCTTGACGATAGGAAATAGCGTAACAAGCATTGGAAGAGGTGCGTTTGAGTATTGCTATGGTCTTACAAGCATTACCATTCCTAATAGCATAACAAACATGTACATATATGAATTTGAGCGTTGCGATAAAATCAAAAATTTAATAATAGGGCAATATATATGTACAAATGACATTTATCGTATTTTTCCTGAGTCATTTTCAATAATAGAAAATATTGAAATTTTAGATGGTGTAACGAGTATAGGTGATTGGACATTTCAAGGATGTTCTAGCATTACAAGTATAACAATTCCTGATAGCGTAACGAGCATTGGTAGAGCTCCGTTTTATCGAAGTGGTCTGACATCATTTTCCGTATCACCAGGCAATTTAAACTATAAATCAGAAAATGGGCTTTTATTGACTAAAGACGGAACAACACTTATCGCAGGAATAAATGGGATTGTTGTGATTCCCGATGGTGTGACGAATATTGGCGATTATGCGTTTTATGGTTGCACAGGTCTAACAAGTATAACGATACCGAATAGCGTAACGAGCATTGGCGATTATGCGTTTGATTATTGCAATGGTCTTACGAGCATAACAACACCCGATAGCGTGACGAGCATTGGCGATTATGCGTTCCGAAATTGCAGTGGTCTCACAAGCATCACAATTCCAGATAGCGTAACGAGCATTGGCGATTATGCGTTTTATGGTTGCAGTGATCTAACGAGCATAACGATACCCGATAGCGTGACGAGCATAGGAAGTTATGCGTTTTCTGATTGCGATGCTCTTACATGTGTGACGATAGGTGATAGCGTGACGAGCATTGGATGGGATGCGTTTTCTGGTTGCAGTGGCCTTGAGCGAGTTTATATAAATGATTTATCCTCATGGTGCTTAATATCATTTAGTAACTCTGACTCTAATCCACTAACTAAGGGAGTAGAACTATATTTGAATGGATTTTTGCTTAACGATATTGTGATACCAGAAGGCGTGACGAGCATTGGAAGTTATGTGTTTTATAATTGCAGTGGTCTTACGAGCGTGACGATACCAGAAGGCGTGACGAGCATTGGATATTATGCGTTTAAAGGTTGCAGTGGTCTTATGAGCGTGACGATACCTGACAGCGTGACGAGCATTAAAGATGGTGCGTTTAGAGGTTGCAGTAATTTAAAATCTGCAATTTTCCTTGGAGATGCACTTGGGAATGATGGAACTTATATTTTTTATGATTGTCCCGATGATTTTATAATCAAGGTTAAGAAAGGCACTAAGGGCTGGAATGGCGATCCAAATTCAACGGAATTACCAGAAACTTGGTATGGCTATCCGATTGAGTATGCAACTGAGGATGATTTATACCCAGTACTTGATGCTAATGCAACAGTTGAGGATGTAGCAAATGCTTTGTCTGGCTCAGTGGATGAAAACCTTGCTAAAAACATTACAAGCGTTGAGATGTATTCAAAGTATAAGGCATGGGCTTCGGTTGTAAAGACTCCTACAGGAGAAGAAGCTGCTGGTGTAGAAATCGTAATGGATTCTCCAACAGCGTGGATGTCCTTTGCTCTTGACCAGTCAAAGCTTATTGCTAATGAACCAGTTGAGGGCGATGTTGCTATCGCATCATTGGATGCAGTTGCAGCTGATGGCTCATTTGAGTTTACCGTAAATATTGATAAAATTGATGTTGGTGATGGGGCATCGGAAGAAAATCTGAAAAAGCTCTTCAAAATTGAAGGTGCAACATCACTCGGTAATGATGCGAACTTCTCAAGCGAAAATGTTGAAATTGAGCTTGCAGAGCCAGTTAATGGTGATGTTAAATTCAAGATATTACCTAAGGATTCGCCAGATTCCTTCTTTATAAGAGCAATACTCTTGAAATAATAGGGGATAACTTTGTGGTTAGGCGTGCAGACAAGAAATTGTTTGCACGTCTAATTGTTTGCGGTGGAGAGAATTGCCCTCAGTGTCTCTGCGTCCCACCGGTATCATGGCACACAAATTTGTCGCTCTCGCTCAAGCCTTCGGCGAAACACGGAGCACACGTAGTGTGGTTTTCCTGAGAACGGAGACACGGAGGGGTGCTGGGGGTTATTGTTGATGGTTGCTAGCATAGTCCTCCTTTGTCCTCCGTAAAAATCACACTATGTGTGTCCGTGTTAAGCGAAAGCAACAAGTGAAACGATTTAAACGCTGACGCTCTAGCCTTCGGCGAAATACAGACATGGGGTTACGTGCAGAGTACGCGAGTGCACTCTCGTGCAACAACAGGATGCTTAAGATTTGTCAGGATGCTCAGGATGCTTGTGTGATGCATGTGGTGGCTAAAAGTGCGAAGAAGGGACGCAGAGACGCGGAGGTCGCAGAGGCCGCAGAGCCGTGACGCCGAAAATTACACTAGCGGAATGAGCTTTGCCTTAATCATTGCTTTTTCTTTCGAAGCAATTTGGCAAATCTCATCCTCTAGTGTCCTCGCTCAGAAGACTATTAAGATGCGGAGGCGATGAACGAGATGCACGGGACGCCAAAGGGACGCAGAGACTTCGCACTTTTAGCCATCACGTGCACAAGCTCCTTGTCTCAACAACTTTTGTGGGTCGTACACATTAGCGCTTGGCAGTTGCATTATTGCTTCGTCAGATTTTGCAATAATAAAAGCAACAACAAGCGGTAATGTGCGCATTCGCGCCCCAGCCCCATCACCACACCCATCACACAAGCCCTGCGTCCTCTGCGTCCTTTGCGTCTCTGCGTCCCTTTTTCGCACTTCTGGCCATCACGTGCAGCAGTTCCGCGTCCAACCTTCGCACTTCTAGTTACCACACAAGTCTCTGCGGCTCTGCGTCTCTGCGGGAAATAACAATATTCGTATGAATATAACATGTTCAAGCCTCCTAATCTCCAAAACTCTGGAAAACCACACTACGTGTGCTCCCAGTAGCGAAAGCAACGAGTGCGAACACGGTTTTCCATAGGTGTGTGCTGGCAGATAATAAAAATGGTGCGTAAATTGAAAGATTAAATGCATCATTTTCACTTATTTGTTGTTCTAATATCACGTTTTTGCTATACTTGTAAATGTAAAGTTGGTCAGTTTTTATTTAAAATATGGTGCTGAATAATGAAAAGATTTATATTTATAGCATTTAGCATTGCTGTTCCTTTTTTGTATGTAATGGCTAATAGCGAAACTAATACGGGCATTATGATTCATCGATGGCTTGGTGGTGGAAAGACAGCTAAGTGGTCCGATAAATCTAATTGGGCACAAAATCAGGTGCCAAGCTTTTTTTCCTTCTCCACAGCAATCTCATTTGATGCAGAAAATGGTAAGCGTTTTGGCTTTGGTGGTGATGATTTTGAAATGCGTATAGGCTCCATCTTCTACCCAACAAATGCAGGTGTCTATTCTGTTTCCGCACCAATCCTTTCTCTTGGTGGCTCTGTTAACGAAAACCGCGAAGATGGTTATATTCTTGAAAACATCTTTTCAAAGGGACTAATCGAAAACCATTCAACAAATACACAAATAATTGAAGGTAAGCGTCTTCGTATAGGTTGGGACACAACTGTTGAAGCTGTCAATGGCGATGTTGTTTTAAACGGTGGAGCAGATGGAAATTCCCGGTTTGTTATTTATAAGCATGGACCAAAGGATTTAATTATCGCAAATGGTAATGTTAATCTAAAAGCAATTTCGTTTAATGAAGGAAATGTTGTGCTCTCTAATGCTACCGGCTTCGTTTTAAATGATTCAAGCTTTTGCACAAATTTTGCATCTAAGCTTTCTATACTTGCTGGCTCGCAAATTAAAATCGGCAATACAAATAAGACAGATACATTTCTTGTAAAACACGATTTCGAAGTCTCAGGGGCAAATGATTCAGAGCAACCATCACTAATAGATTTTCAAAATAGATCAGTTGCATTTTTTTCTAAAAATTTTAAGGTAAATGGAGCAATATTAGAAAATCTTGGTACTATACGTCTAATCAATAGATGGGATGGAGAAAAATATTGCTTTGAATTTTCTAATGGAGCCGAGGTTAGCTGTAAAGGAATAAATGTCGGTGTAGCTGATAGAAATTTTGGACAAATTGGCTGCAGTAATGTAACATTAAGAGTAACAGGTGGAAATAATGACAACCCTACGATTCTAAATTTAAATGGAGGAGATTTAAATGTTGGTACTCGTGGAGGATGGGGAGATATCTTTTCTAAAGGTAGTAATACAATAGAGATATTGGGTAATGCGAAAATAACAGATATCAGACGCTTGCAAATGCCTACAGACGGATCTTCCTTTACTCGCCTTGTAATGAATGACGGGGCAAAGCTTGATACTAAGGAGTTTTTATTTGGTTATAGGGGTAGTAATGCATCTGCCGTATTAAATGGGAAGGATACAAGGCTTGATGTTACTGGTGGTGATATTACAATTGGATATTCTGACTGGGGTAACCCAATTAGCAATGTGATATTTACAGTTTCAAATGGGGCTGTATTGAATGCAACACCTCGTCTATATGTTGGACAAAGTCCAGCAACAAATACAGAGAAGTGTGGAATCAGCAATGTCGTATTTCGAGTAATTAAGGGAGGAAAGCTTCGCTCTAAGGGTGCTGTCGTTGGCTATGCAAACCGCTCTAATAATTCTAATACATCTGTTGATAATAAGCTTTTGATTAGTGGTAAAGGGTCTGCATGGGAAAGCACAGCAGGAGAGGAAACACTTGTAGGTCACGCAATTAGTGCACAAACTATTGATAATTCAATTGTCGTTCAGGATGGTGCTCGTGTGCTGATGAAGTCATCTCTGGTTGTCGGAAATGGTTCTGGCCGTCCATCTGTAAAGAATAGGTTTAGATTGCTTTCAGGAAGCATGATGCGTCTTGAGGGGAATATTGTTGTTGGTCGAAATAATAATAGTGACAATCAAGAGGTTCGTGAGAATGTTTTTGAGATGCGAGGTAATTCAAAGGCAAAAACAATTCTTCAGCTTGAAGACAAGAATATATCAATTGGCTATAGCAATCAGCCACATAGGCCCGCAACGGAAAATCGCTTTATTCTTGGTCCATATAGTGAGTTAAAGGGAGTAAAAAATCTTAATATTGGCATGGAAAAGCATTGTAAGAATAAAGGTAATGCTTTTGTTTTAGCTGGTGGTAATGCTTTAGTAGAGAATTTAACAATATGTGATAATAATCGCCTTGAACTTGATCTAGCCTCAGCACCTCAGCCTTTGCTTGTCAATAAAGAGGTTTATTTTGGTGAGGGGGCATGCATTAAGGTTGTAAATGCAGAGAAGGCAAGACCTGGGCAATATCCGGTTCTCGCTTGGAAGGGTGATAGCACAGGTATTGACCGTATAAAGCTTGACCCATCAATGGACCCAAGCCGTTGGGTGCTTGATATTCGTAAGGATCGCAAGCAGATTGTTCTTTATTATAAAAACTAAGCTTAAAAAATATTAGGAGATAAAATGATTTTTGAGGGTTCTTCAAACTCGTTTCAGGTTTATGAAACAGAGGCAGATATAACAACAGATATTCTTGCACTAGTTAAGGAGGGGCAATGCCCAACGCTAGATTCTCTCCGAGAGACTCCAATCTATGGTTGGACGTCTGCTCGATTTTTACTAGATCGAGAAATCACAGAAGAAACCATGTTTATAAATGGCTGGTTTTGTGGCTCTCTATTAAAGGCAGAAAAGAAGGTCCCAAGTAAGCTGCTAAAATCGATCGTGAAGCTTTCTGAATATCAATTTATGCAGGATCAAAAGCTCTCATCAATAAATAAGCAGCAGCACGCAGAAATTAAAGCACATGTTCATGAAGAGCTACTTCAGCAGATGCCACCAACATTAACAAATCTTGATGTTGCCACAGATTGTCGGCGTAAGCGTGTTTTTGCGGAGTGTCGTGGACCAAAGCAGAAGGATGCATTTGAAGCCGCTTATACCCACACCACACAAGCAAAGCTTGTTCCGATGATACCAGAGCTTCTGGCATTTAAACGTGCTGGTATTTCTTATGATTCACTTGGTGCAGTAACCTTTTCTCCCGATGCTTCTGCTAGCCCAGATAAGAGTGGACTAGGGTTGGATTTTCTAACATGGTTGCTTTTCCGCTCAGAAACTAAGGATCATACATTTAGAATTACAAATGGCTCTCATGATCCTAATATCTCTTATGCTTTAGCTTTTGCAGACCCAATTACATTTTTAAATAATGAAGGCTCTGGCTCCTATGAAACAAGTCTTCGAAAGGGAACACCAATTTTGAGTAGTGAGGCAAAGACCGCTCTAATGTCAGGTAAGAAGCTAGCTCGAGCAAATATTGCATTTGTGCTTGATGAGAATCATCAGTGGTCTGCATCAATTGATGCACAAACCTTCGCATTTCGCTCGGTCAAGGTGCCACGTGCTGAGGAAGGAACAGATGAGCGTGGCCGACTAGTGGAGAAGCTAGAGCAATTTTCATTCTTTGTTGATGCTTTCTATAGCCTGTTTGATGAATTTTTGGAAATTCTCAAGGATGAAGCTGTATGGGAGCAAACTATTCAGGAGATGCAGAGCTGGATTGAAGCAAGAACCAGCCTTGCATAAGCGAATAAATTTTTTAAATAAGGAGGGATATTATGGCTACAATTCGTACATATTTAGTTGATGCTAATGAGAAGGCAGGGAATCGCACATTTGTTCGTTGGAAGTCACACGGAGAGTGGCATTCTTGGAGCTTTGCTGAATTGTATAAAAGGACACGAATCGTATCTGAGGCATTTAATAAAATTAATACTCAGCCAGGCTTTCGTGTGGCTTTGATGATGGAGAACCGCCCAGAGTGGCTTGTTACCTATCTTGGATTGGCTACAGTAGGAATGGAGGTTGTTCCAATCGATGCCCGCCTTCAAGAAAAAGAGGTGTCTTATATTCTTCGTGATTCTGGTGCTTATGCTATTGTCGCTTCAGGCAAGCTCTGGCCTTTACTAAGCAGCATTGCCCCAAATTTGCCAAATCTAAAGCATGTTATTGTTCTTGATGGTGCAGTTACTTCTGAAACAAAGGATGGACATGTCGTAGCACATGATTATGTTTCTCTACTAGATAGTGTGCAAGAAATCGCCTTAAAGCCAGATGCATTTTTTGACAATAATATTCCTGTTGAGTCTGACATTGCTTCTATTATTTACACATCTGGAACAACAGGTTACCCTAAAGGTGCAATGCTAACTCATGGTAATTTTACTACGCAGCTTGAGGGAGCTCTTCAATATTTTCATGTCTATGAGCATGATAATTTCTTGCTTGTGCTTCCTCTACATCATGGCTTTGCATTTTCTGCAAACTTCCTTGTTCCTCTCTGCTGCCGCTGTGAAATCAGTATGGTTGAAAATTTGCGCACTGTCGCAGAGAATATGAAGGAGGTTTCTCCAACAATGCTTCTAGCGGTTCCTCTGCTTGCTGAGAAAATGTACAACGGAATTATGGCAAAGCTTAAAAAGAGCAAGGTCGCTAAGCTCTTATTAAATCTAGGCTTCGGCAAAGTGATTGGTAAAAAAGTAAAAGAGGGACTTGGCGGTCGCTTGCGTCTGATTATTTGTGGTGGAGCAGCAACAGACATAGCTGTTATGAAAGGCTATAATAAGCTTGGCATAGGAATTATGGAGGGCTATGGTCTAACAGAGACATCACCTATATGTGCATTAACTCCGGAGCATGATATTCGCTATGGCTCTGTAGGTAAGGTAATCCCAAATTGCGAGGCTCGTATTGCTGAACCAAATGAAGAGGGTGTCGGTGAAATTCAAATTAAAGGTCCGATTGTTATGCAAGGCTATTTCAATAATGAAGCTGCAACAGCTGCATGCATGGATGGCGATTGGTTTATGACAGGTGACCTGGGTAAAATGGATAAGGATGGATATATCACAATTACAGGACGTAAGAAGTGCATGATTGTAAATCGTGAAGGCAAGAATATTTATCCTGAGGAAGTAGAAGGTACTATTGCCAATAGCCCATGGATTCTTGAGTCTCTTGTGCTTGGCTATAACGAAGAGGGCGAGAAGGGCGAGCGCGTAGGTGCAATTGTTGTCCCAAATCTTGATTATTTTGCTGAGCATAAGGAAAATGGCCAAGCATGGACTGATGAGCAAATAAATGCAAAGTGCCGCGATGAAGTGCAAAATGCTGTAAAAGCAATTTCTGCATATAAGCATCCTCGACGTATCATAATTCGCATGGAGCCATTTGAAAAAACTACTACTCTTAAAGTGAAAAGATTCCTCTATAAGATTTAAGCAAGTGCTAAAAGGACTCTTAAAGAGAAAGTGATTGTTTTATTTTTATGAATCAAAAAACAATTGTAAGCGGACACAAAAATCCAGATATTGATAGCATTATGGCGGCTTATGCTTTGGCAGAGCTAAAGCAGCTCCAAGGTGAAAAATCGGTTGAAGCAATTTGCCCAGGTCTTATGCCTGGCAAGGCAACATGGCTCTTTAATGAATTTAAAGTTAAGCCACCTCGACGCAAGAATGATGTATACCTGCGCGTTCGCGATATTATGAATACAGATTATGCGTCAATCTTCGGAAGTAAAACTGTGCTTGATGCTGTGTCTATGCTCAGAAAAATTGATAAAACAACAATTCCTGTCATAGAAAAAGACGGTACTTTCCTTGGTATTTTGAGCCCGGTGAATTTAATTTCTGAGCTTCTTAATATTGGCTCAAATTCAAATAGCAGTCTTACTGGAAGATCTGTGGTTTCTTCTATTAAAAAAATTGCATCAACATTAAAGGCAGAGTTTTTGAGTGGAGGCATAGAGTCAGAGCTTAAGATGTATGATATTTTTGTTGCTGCAATGAGTTTAGAGTTTTTTGATAAGCATCTACAGGCTGCAGCATCACATGATCCAGTAGTTATTGTTGGAGATAGACCAGAGATTCATCTGCGTGTGCTCAAAAATAATGTGAAGCTGTTGATTATTACAGGGAATTGTCCAGTTGAGGATTCTGTAATTGAACTTGCTAAGGTGAAGAAGGTGACGGTTCTACGCACAAAGTATGACTCTGCCACAGTGATTCGCCGTATAAAATTTAGTACACCTGTGCGCAATATTACTTTGCGCTCTGATGCAATTGTGCTTTCTCCAAATGATATGGTGCATGATATTAAATATAAGGTGATGTCTGCAACAACAGCCCAGTGTCCAGTATGTGATAGCGATGGCAAGCTTGTGGGAATTGTGGCGAAGGCAAATCTTACCGCTCCTGCTCCAATGAAAATGATTTTGGTTGACCACAATGAGCTCTCGCAAACAATACCTGGTGCCGAGGAGTTACCTATTGTTGAAGTGGTTGATCACCATCGTATTGGAATGCGCCCAACAGTGGAGCCTATTCGCTACACCTGTGATGTTGTTGGCAGTACCTGCACAATTGTTGCAAATATGTTTAAAAATGCTGCAATTACTCCTTCAAAGTCAACTGCTGGGCTTCTTCTTAGCGGTATTGTCACTGATACGCTTTTGTTCCAGTCTCCTACAACAACTGAGCTGGATAATTCAACTGCAAAGTGGCTTGAAAAGCTCGCCGGTGTTAAGGCAGATAAGCTTATGTCAAAGCTTGCTGAAATTGATTCTCCTCTCGCTACTATGTCTGCACATAATGCAATTATTTCAGATCGTAAGGATTATAATGAAAATGGATGGAGCTTCTCGATTTCACAGCTGGAAGAAACTAATCTTTCAATTGTTTATAAGCATAAGGAAAAATTGCTTGCTGAGCTACAGCGTCGCATAGTAGCGGATAAGCTTGATTTCTTTGGCTTGATTATTACGGATGCTGTTCGCGGAAATTCTATCTTGTTATATGCAGGTAATAAACAAATATTAAGCTCGCTTCATTTTAAGAAAAAGGATAATGATATATTATTGATGCCTGGTGTGCTTTCTCGAAAAAAGCAATTCCTCCCATTGATACTTTCAATTATTTCAGAAATGCCAAAATAGGAACATAAATTTATGAAAAACAAAATATTTTTTTCGTTAGCATTTGCTTTTGTGGCAATGTGTACTGCTTCTTGTGCAGAGCTGCTGGTTAATAATTCAACAACATTGACCGCCTGCGAAAAGCCAGCTGTTGTTGTAGATGGCGATTTGTCTGATTGGGCAGCTGCTCAATGGACAACCGTCACAAAGGACAACGGTGTGCTTGATGCAGGAACACGCCCACTTGAAAATGAAAAAGATTTGTTGTTTGCCTTTGCCGTTGGATATAACGAAAAGGGTCTTCTTGTGGCAGTGTATGAGCTAGACGATAAGATTGTTACTGACTCAGCTAAACCAGGTCAGGATTCTGCTCCAGCATGGGATGATGATGCTTGTGAATTCTTTATTGATGGCAACTATAACCGTAGCACAAATTCTCGCGCAAATAATGGCGAGGATCTAAAGTTTGGCGGAGAATTTTCCATTGTAGCCAATGGCGCATATACCTCAGATTTTTCTGGCTACCCACATTCCTTTGGCAAGCTTTGGTTTGGTGCTGTAAAGCAGGCTAAGCAGCCAACAGATGCAGAGCAGGGCATTGTTCAATATGAATATCTCATCACATGGGAAGCAATGGGTCAGACTGCTCGCCCAGAAAAGATTGGCTTTAATATATCTTTGCAGGATGACGATGATGGCGGTCGCAGAGATTCTGCTCTATACTTTACTGGAAATCCAAAAACACCATTTATTGATGAGTCACAATTTGGTACAATAGTTTTTAAATAGTCAAAGAGTCTTGGTCTTGTGGCAGTGTGCCTCCCATAAATTATGTGAATTTTGAGTTTAGAAAGGTTTTATTTTATATGCAAGCTATCCTAAAGATTTTAGATAATGTTAAAAATGTTAAGATTCTTGTAATTGGTGATGTAATGCTTGATAAGTATATCTGGGGAGATACATCACGCATTTCACCAGAAGCACCAGTGCCTGTGGTAAAGGTGTCTTCCGAATCCTATACAGCTGGTGGTGCAGCAAATGTCGCACTTAATATTGCCACACTAGGAGCAAAGGCAAATCTTTTTGGTTGGATTGGTGAAGATGATAATGGAGAGAAGCTTACTCAGACAATTACTAATAAGGGTGTTGTAGTCGTGCCGGGCTCTATTTCCAAGGAAAAGAATACAATTGTTAAAACAAGAATTGTTTGCCGGCGTCAGCAGGTCTGCCGCTTAGATATGGAGGATTCACCAGATTGCTTCCAAGTTACACCTCATGATATTGCCACAAAGCTTGCTCCAGCAATCAAAGAGGCTGATGCAATTATTCTTTCTGACTATGCTAAGGGAATTATAACGACTGAGACAATCAAGGCAATTCAAGAGGTTGCTCGCCCAGACACCATTATTGCTCTTGATCCAAAGCCCCGTCCAAGCATTAGCTATACTGGCTTATCAGTAATGACACCTAATCGCTCAGAAGCAATAAAGCTAGCTGGAATTACAGAGGAAGATTATAAAGAATTTCCTGCTGAAATTGTTTGCAAGCGAATTTATGAAAAGTATGCACCAAAGAATTTAATTGTAACACTAGGTGCAGATGGAATGCTTCTTTCAGAAAAAGGTGAGGTGATAAGTAAGGTGCCAACTTATGCACGTGAGGTTTTTGATGTTTCTGGTGCTGGTGATACAGTAATTGCTTCCTTGTGTGTGGCTTTAGCAACAGGTGCATCAATGCTTGATGCAATTCATTTTGCTAATACAGCTGCTGGCTTTGTTGTTGGAAAGCTAGGTACAGCAACTGCCACACCTGATGATATTATTGCTTATGCTTCACATAAATAGTAGGGAAGTTAAGTATGAAGCCAGCATTATTCTTAGATAGAGATGATACGCTAGTTTTTGATGAAAGCTATATGAGCCGACCAGAGCAAATACGCTTATTGTCAGGCGCAAAGGAGGCAATTAAACTGGCAGCAGAGCATTTTGAGTTATATCTGCTAACAAATCAGAGTGGCATAAATCGTGGCTATTACACATTTAAAGATGCAGAAGCATGTAATGCTCGATTGCTTGAGCTCTTAGAGCTACCAAGCTTTGCTGGAATTTGCATTGCTCCAGAGACGCCTGATGAACCTTCAAAATATCGCAAACCATTACCGGCATATATTCTTGAGCGCATTGAGGCAGATAAGCTTGATGCAAATAAATGCTGGATAATTGGAGACAAGCGCTCAGACATAGAATGCGGTGTAAACGCAAAGGTTGGTTCTATCTTAGTTTTTCGAGGAGCAACAGGAGCACCACGAGAAAGTGCAAAGCAATATGCAGAGCAAAATCAAATTCCAATTTGTGAGTCTATTTTAGATGCAGTAAATTTTGCTCTAGCAAAACTTTAATGCCTGTGGTTACATTCGTGCAGTAAACCAGGATTAACAGGATTTGCAGGATTACTTGTGTATGAGCTAAAAGTGCGAGGTTATCCCCTCCCGCAGAGACACAGAGAATTGTGCTAGCAATCATTCCAGTACCCCACATCACCTCTCCGTGCCTCTGAGCCTCCAGAAAACCACACTACGTGTGCTCCGTGTTTCGCCGAAGGCCACGATGAAGAGCCTTTACTTAATTGATAATGAGGACTTATTGATTACCTCTACTAATTTATCGCAACCATTAAACGCACCTTCTCCAATGCTCGTCACGCCTTTACCTATCGTAACGCTCGTAAGACCACTGCAATCTTCAAACGCTCTATCTCCAATGCTCGTTACGCTATCTGGAATTGTAATACTTGTAAGGCGACTGCACCTAGAAAACGCATAATATTCAATGCTCGTTACGCTATTACCTATCGTAACGCTCGTAAGTCCATAGCAATTAAAAAACGCATACACTCCAATGCTCGTCACGCTATCGGGGATCGTCATGCTCGTAAGGCCATCGCATCCAAAAAACGCACACCTTCCAATGCTCGTAACGCTATCTGGGATGACAACATTACAATTTATTCCTGCAATAAGAGTTTTACCATCTTTGGTAAGTAGCAAACCATTAACTGACTTATAAATTGGATTATTTGAATCTACTATAAACTGAGTTAGACCGCTGCAATTAGAAAACGCGTGATCGCCAATGCTCGTTACGCTATCGGGTATCGTGACGCTCTTAAGGCCACTGCAACTAAAAAATGCCTGATACTCAATGCTCGTCACGCTATTACCTATCGTAACGCTCGTAAGACCACTGCACAAATAAAACGCCTCAATTCCAATGCTCGTCACACTATTCGGTATTGTTATGCTCGTAAGACCACGGCAACCAAAAAACGCAGAATGTCCTATGCTCGTCACGCTATTCGGGATCGTTATGCTTGTAAGGCCACTGCACCCCCAAAACGCAGAATGTCCTATGCTCGTCACACTATTCGGGATCGTTATGCTTGTAAGGCCACTGCACCCCCAAAACGCAGCTACTCCAATGCTCGTTACGCTATCTGGGATTGTTACACTTGTAAGACCACTGCAACCCTTAAACGCTCTATCTCCAATGCGCGTCACTGGACAACCACCAAGCGAAGATGGGATAGTAATCGCACCAGTAGTTGTCTCAGGGATATCTGAAATTCTAGCCTTACCATCACTTACAGTATATGTCAATTCAATTCCATTAACTGTGGCGGTATCAGCCAATACACCAACAGTCATCATTACCATTGCAGTAACTGCAACTATAAAACCCAACAAAAACTTTTTCATATAATACCTTTTTGCATTTATTAACCACGTTGCGTCTTGTACCAGAAAAGACGTGGCGTGACTTAATTCCTATCAATGCTAAATACGCAAGCTTGCGTACTAATATTATTGCTTCTTAAAGCATCAACTTTAAAAAGATAGATTTATATTGTAAGACTTTTATCTTTTTAAATCAACGATTTACCCCGACAAAACCATTATTTTCATGCGTAATTTGCAAAAAGTAAAAATAAAAATCTTTTCGTGTGCTAAAATTATTTTTCTCCCGAAAAAACAAATACTTGTGTGATGCACGTGATGCCTAAAAGTGCGAAGAAGGGACGCAGAGACGCAAAGGCCGCAGAGGTCGCAGAGCCGTGACGCAACAAATACACTAGCGGAATGAGCTTTGCCTTGGCTATTGCTACTCTTTCGGAGCAATTTGGCAAACCTCATCCTC
>JAFUOX010000063.1 GCA_017481725.1 Kiritimatiellia bacterium
ATTATTCATTTATTATAATGTTGCTGGGCGGCAGAGCCACCCTCAGATGAAGCCACAGCGATAAATCCGTGTACTGCATTTCGCACCGCAGGCGTATGTGTTGTAGTTATATTTCTAGACATTAAATCAATAAAAACTTATTTTTATGATACAAATTGCGTTATCCATTTTAATTATGCAATTTTCCCATGTGGTATACCCAAGCAACTTACTTTACACCTAAATAAGTTTTTGGTAGAATTATTCCTGTTATTAAATATTGTATAGGAGTTTTTATGCCAGACACACTTTCAGAAATTACAAATTTAATCGAAAAGCATGAAAAATCACTTGAGCTACTACGTTATGAAGTAAGCAAAGTTCTTGTTGGACAAGAAAAGCTAATGAATAGACTACTAACTGCACTTATTTGCGAGGGGCATGTCCTCCTCGAAGGTGTTCCAGGTATTGCAAAAACAACAGTAGTACAAACTCTTGCAAAAGCTATCGGCATACAATTTAAGAGAATATCATTCACACCAGACCTACTTCCTGCTGATGTAATCGGCACAATGGTTTATAACCCGAAGGATGGCTCATTCTCTCCAAAGAAGGGTCCCGTTTTCACAAACCTTCTCCTAGCTGATGAGATAAACCGTGCACCAGCAAAGGTTCAATCCGCATTGCTAGAGGCAATGCAAGAGCGTCGGGTAACTCTTGGCGATGATACATATTCGCTTCCTTCTCCTTTTATGGTTATGGCAACACAAAATCCTATTGAGCAGGAAGGAACATACCCTCTCCCAGAAGCACAGACCGACCGCTTTATGTTTAAGTGCATTGTTGATTTACCTCCTCGTGAAGATGAGAAGAAAATCATGGCTCGCTTTACTTCACTAAACAAGCCAGAGCCAGAGACTGTTCTCACCGCAGACATATTGATTGAGCTCCGCAAGGTTTTGGATTTGGTTCATTGTGATGAAAAGGTTTGTGATTATATTCTAGATATTGTATTTGCAACACGCGAGCCTTCTAAATTCAAGCTCAGTGAATTAGAGAAATTTATCACATTTGGAGCATCACCACGTGCAACCTTGTTCTTAAACCTTGCAGCACGTGCAAATGCAATGCTTAACGGAAGAGCTTATACAACACCTCAAGATGTTAAAGATGTTGCAGCAGATGTTCTCCGTCATCGCATTATTGTCACTTATGAAGCAGAAGCAGAAGGCATCACATCCGCTGATATAGTTGCAAAGCTTCTTGACACAATTCCTGTTCCTTAATTAATCATAACACAAAAAGAAAAGCATTATGGACTACGATATTACAATTTATGGCGACGAGATTCTCCGAAAAAAAGCAGAGCCTATAAAAGAGATAACTCCAGAAATAAAAGATCTTGCTGCTGATATGCTTCGCATTATGTACGAGGCAAAAGGCGTAGGGCTAGCTGCAGAGCAAATTGGCAGAACTGAAGCAATCTGCGTTATTGATGTGCCAGAGGACTGCCAGGACCCTGATGACTACGAGAAAAACAAAGCTATTGAAATGCCTCTTGTTATGATAAACCCAGAGGTGTCTGAACCACTAGGCACATCACGTGGAAAAGAAGGCTGCTTGAGCTTGCCTGAGCTTTATATGGATGTAACTAGAGCAAAATCTATTGCTGTTGAGTACACTGATTTGAATGGAGAACGTAAAAAGGTAAGAGCTTATGGATTCCTAGCTCGAGCTGTTCAGCATGAAACCGACCACCTAAAAGGTATTCTTTTCTGCGATCACTTCTCCCCTGCTCAGAAACTACTTGTTGCAAATAAACTAAAGCGTATGCGTAGAAGCTAATTTTATGCAACCGAATTAGAGAGCCACTCATGACAAGCGAGCAATTAAAAATATTAACCAATAAAGGTGTTATCATAAAGCACCCAGAATCTATCTTTATAGACGACGATGTTATCCTTGACAACATCTGTTCTGGTGCAGAGATATATCCTGGCTGCAGAATATTTGGTAGCACTACCTATATTGGCAAAGGAGCAAAGCTTGGCAATGAAGCTCCTGTAACAGTTAAAAATTCTCAACTTGGAGATGGAGCAACCATTGCGGGTGGTTTTATTGACAACACTACCCTTCTAGAAGGAGCAAACGCAGGAGACGGCTTTCACTCTCGGCCTGGAACACTTTTAGAAGAATACGCAGCTGTTGGACATACTGTAGGTTTAAAGCAAACGATTCTTTTCCCTTTTGTGACTACTGGAAGTCTTATTAATTTCTGCGACATTCTTATGTCTGGTGGAACAAGCGAAAGCAATCATTCTGAGGTTGGATCATCTTATATTCATTTCAATTTTACTCCACACCAAGATAAAGCAACAGCTTCTCTTGTTGGTGATGTTATAAATGGAGTATGGCTTGATAAAGACCCAATATTTCTTGGAGGGCAAGGTGGCTTAGTTGGACCTCGCCGTATTGCATACGGAACTGTGGTTGGAGCTGGTATTATTTTACGCCGTGATGTAATAAATGAAGGCATGCTAATATCAGGCTCTAATGTAGGAAATGGCCGTGAGCGCCCATATAATTTTAAACTATATGGTCAAATAGGTGGCATCATAACCAACTGCCTTGAATATATTGCTCAAATCCGAATGCTATACATTTGGTATAAAGAGGTTCGTGCACTCTATTTGCCAGAGCAACTACTTTCTGGTGCAACTAAACGCATTGAGCAAGTATTTGATGAAAGAATTAAAAGGCTAAAGCAGCTGGTTGAGAAATTTAAAGGATCTATTGAAGAAGCCGGTGCAAGAAAAACGAGTGGAATATTCGCTGCTCAACAATCATTTGTTGATGCTTGGCCAGAACTAGAAACACGTTTAAGAAATAATTTTAAACATTGGGAAAGACTTCCTGATGAGATTGCAAGCACACTTCGCGACCATATTCAGGAGGCACCAAATTATCCAATTGCAATTCAAACAATCCCTACAGAGCTTAAAGGTATAATATCAAATTGGTTTAACACAAACTATAATAATAGGATAACTTATGAAAAAACTAAGTAAAAAACAAAAGATACTGACGATTATTGTAAGCATTATTATTGCATTATTCGTTTTTATTGAATTTTGTCTAGGATTTACTGTAAAAAGCACGATAAACAAGCTTGCTCCTAGTATTCTTGGTACAAATGTTAGTGTAAATGATGTTAGTATACATCCATTCAGTGGCAAGGTCTATATTGAGGGCTTTGTTGTTGGTGCACCAGAGGGCTATACGCACGACATTTTTAATCTATCAAAGTTTAATCTTGATTTTGAATTTTGGTCTATTTTCTCAGACACATTGGTTATTAATGATATAACTATTGATAGCCCTGTTGTTGCATATGAGCTAAAAGGCATTACATCAAATATCAGCAAACTTATGGAACGCTTTAAACAAGAAGAGGAAAAGGGAAAAGACAAAGCAGCTTCTAGCAAGAAAGTGATTATCAAGCATTTCAAATTCTCTGGAGGCAAGGTTAAAATTGCTTCTAGCACACTTGGCGGTGCTGCCCTACCAATACCTCTTCCTGTAATTGAGCTAACTGGAATTGGAGAGAAAAATGGCGGTATTACTGCTATTGAAGCAACAGGTGAGATTATCTACTCAATTGGCAAGGGAGTTATTATTGCTGTTAAGGATTTAGCTGTTGGAGCAACAGGCATTGTCGGCGATGCTGCTGGTGCTGTCGGCGATGCTGCTGGTGCTGTTGGCGATGCTGTTGGCGATGCTGCTGGTGCTGTTGGGAATTTTGTTGGAGGATTATTCGGCAGCTCTGATAAAAACGAAGCAGAAAATAAAGCTGAATAAGAATACAATATCTTGTTTTATATGAATACCGTTTGTAGACCGACAAAATTTCGACTAGTTACCGAGTTTATTCTCTTATATCTTGGTATTCCTCTATTTTTGCGTATTCTACCAATTGCTTCGAAGAGAATGACTGGGTATGCGTTCTCGCTACCCATCATTCCTGTGCTCCTAATTATCTTTATCATTATTCTCTACATTTTGCGTAAGGATAAAAGCTTTAATAAACGAGTATTTTTTTATATACCTTCAATAAAAAAGAACTTTAAACAATACTACCTAATTGGCATTCGTTTTTTGATTGGGGCCACCATTTTAACTATTCTATTACTCAATTTATACCCACATGCCATACTTAGCTTTCCCAAAAACAATCCAAAATTTTGGTGTCTCGTAATGCTTTGCTACCCTCTAATTTCTGTTTATCCACAAGGTGTTATTTATAGAGCATTTTATGAGCACCGATATGCAAAGTGTTTTCATCCTTCCTTACAAATCTTTTTGGGTGCCCTTGCATTTTCTTTTGCCCACCTTCCCTTTGGCAATATATATGCACTACTTTTTACATTTATCGGTGGTCTAATGTTTTTATCTACCTACAGGGCAACAAATTCTCTTATTTTAGCTGCATTTGAGCATGCTTTGTTTGGCGACTTTCTTTTTACAATTGGTTGGGGTCAATTTTTCTTCCATGCAGGAACATTGGCAGCACTGAGTTAACACTTTTTAAGAACAAGATTTATCAGAAAAAGTTATTATGGCAATACTTATTGATACTCATATACATATTTACGATAGCTACGCAACAGAAATACTTTTTCAAGCATTTCGAGACAATACTATTCGTGCAAAAGCAAACATGGGTGCAATGATATTAGTGGAGCGCGAGGGAGTAAACTACTTCGCCAAATTGAAGGCTGGTGAAGGCATCCCACCTAATTCTTCAATTATTGAATCTGATGAAACATCATACATTATCCACACACCATCGTTGCCAGATATAATTATAATTGCTGGGCGACAAATTGCTTGCAAAGAAAAGATTGAAATACTTGCCTTTGGCACACAAATAGATATCCCTGATGGAACTCCTATCCGTGATACTATTGACCAAATTCTTACTGTGGGTGGCAAGCCTGTATTGGCGTGGGGCGTGGGAAAATGGTTGTTCAAACGAGAAAAAATTGTAAAAGACCTACTAAAAGAATATTCTCCTGAGCAGCTTCTTATTGGAGATTCTGCACTTCGACCTACTATTTGGGCTGAGCCATTAATTATGAAAAGTGCTCGCAAAAATGGGTTCACTGTTCTTGCTGGCTCTGATCCTCTACCTCCATCTGACCAAGCACTGCGTGCGGGACAATACGCTGAGCGTTACGATAAAAACATAGACACAACGATGCCTATCACTCCTCAAATAATAAAATTGCTCTCTCAGAAAGAAACAACTGTTTTTGGGCGACGCTCTAACCTAAAAGAATTTATAAATAATCGCTAACTTTAAGGACCAATTATGGACAAAGTTGAACTATTGAAAAAACTAATTGCATGTAAAGCAGTAACCGATAATTTGCCAGCAGTAAATCTAGCCGTCGATGTGATGCACAATTTCCTAGTCAGCAATGGTCTCTTTTGCACTATTGAGGACGCATCTGGAAGACATATTCTTTATGCTTCAACTGAGCAGACAAAGGCTCCAGATTTTCTCTTAAATGCACACCTAGATGTTGTTCCTGCTAATGATGAGCAATTTATTCCAAGAATTGAAAATGGCATTATGTTTGCCCGTGGCACCGGAGATTGTCAAGGAAATGCAGTTGTCCTCGCCGACCTACTATTGCGTGTTAAAGGGAAAGCAAGTGTAGGTGTCATATTCTCTACAGATGAAGAAGATGGTGGTTTGACTACTGAATATATGGTACGCCATGGATACACAGCAAAGAAAATGATTATTGTCGCAGATGGCAATCCATATTCAATTGCTATTGCTCAAAAGGGAATTATAGATTGCACACTAGTAGCAAATAGTAAGGGAGGTCACTCCTCTGCTCCATGGGACTTCAAAAATCCAATTGATATGCTTATCGATGGTTATATAAAACTACGTGATGCTTGGCCAAAGTCTTCTGCAAGCAATCAATGGGTTGACACTATGGCTCCAACCATTTTATCTGGTGGTGCTGTGCACAATCAGATTCCAGACTCTGCACAAATGCACATCAATATCCGTTATATAAATGCTACAGATTGCGAAGAAATTATCAAAAAAATAGAAGAGATCACAGGTCTTGAGGTAATAATTTCTTCTATCTGTAGTCCTTTCTTTGCTGACGAAAATGACCCAATGGTTGTTGCTTTGAAGAAGGCAATGCAGGACATGTATCCAGAGAAGAATATCACACTTATACGAATGAATGGTGCAACTGATGCTCGCCATTTCGCAAAGCTTTCTGCACCAATTGCCGTTATTGGTATTGATGGGGATGGCATTCACACATCAAATGAGAGTCTAAGATTAGCAAGTCTTGATGAAAATGCTGATTTGCTAGAACAATTTATTTTGAGTGTCTAAGAAAATAAGAATGAATTATTCTGAGAATATTGATTTAACAAAATTCGAGTGCAAAATGTGTGGTAAATGCTGCCGCATTGATGGCTTCGTACGCTTAACAGAAGAAGACATAGAACGCATCTCAAATTATCTAAAAATATCCGAGGAGGCATTCATTAATCAATATACAACTGTTGCCCCCGATAGATTAAGCCTTATCCTCAAGGATACAAATGGGCATGATTGTTGCCTTTTAACTGAAAAAGGTTGCCTTATTCACTCAGTAAAGCCTGAGCAATGTAAGGGCTATCCAGATAAATGGATAAGCCCTGAGCTTGCTTCCATCTGCGAAGGAATGAAAGAACTACGTAGAATAATGAATAATGAAGAATGATGAATGAAGAATGATGAGTGTAGAGAGAAGAATGAAGAATGATGAATGTAGTGTGATGAGTGTAGTGTGATGAGTGTAGAATGAAGAGTGTAGAATGAAGAATGATGAATGGGTAGTGAATATGGATGTATTACTTAAATAGTACTAACACTCCAACTCTTTCAAAGCTATCCGCCATTGCGAATTACCCACTCTTCACTCTTCACTATTCACTCTTC
>JAFUOX010000064.1 GCA_017481725.1 Kiritimatiellia bacterium
AGCAATGATTAAGGCAAAGCTCATTCCGCTAGTGTATTTTTCGGCGTCACGGCTCTGCGACCTCTGCGACCTCTGCGGTCTCTGCGTCCCACCGGCGTCACGTGCATCACATACACGGATTTGTCGCTGTCGCTGTGGCCTTCGGCGAAACACGGAGATAATGGAGAAAAGGAGACGCGGAGAGATTCATGGGGTATTGGAATAATTGCTTGCACTTTTTCTCCTTACCTCCGTACTCCGTGTTAAGCGTAAGCAATGAGTGCGAAAAAGGGACGCAGAGACGCGGAGGACGCAGAGGTCGCAGGGCTTGCGTGGTGGCATTGATGATAACACTACCGCTTGTTGTTGCCTAGTTTTGCTCTTGTTGTCGCAAAGGCAACTTCCAAGCGCTAGTGTGTACGACCACAAGAAGACAAAGACGCGGAGCTGCTGCACGTGATGGCTAAAAGTGCGAAGGTGGGACGCAAGATAATTAGTAGCGCGTGGCTAGAAGTCCACAAATGGGTAACAGAGACGCCCAGTGTTGCTGAGAAGAGAGGATGCAAGGTTTGGCTATTCGCCAAATATTTGCCTTCTTGAGCATCGCCATCAATTGCTATTGAGTTGCATTATTTTGTTTTGTAAAAAATAGATACTAATTGTTGTATTGTTTCTTGACTATGTGTTATAATTACGATAACAAAAGCAAACGTATTATTAGGAGATAAATGATATGGAATTTCCATTTTTTCCAGAAGCAACAGTAGAGAATTTAGATGGTCTTTGGAATTTCAAATGGCTTGGTAATGATTTTCCAGAAAATATTAATGCAATAGCCTATGATGAAAAGGGTGCGGTTCCTGGCGTTTTTGATACAACCCCGTTGCACTTTAATGAAAAGGGTGTGGGTGTTTATCAGCGTGAGTTTTCGATCGCAGAGGGTGGTTCCTATGAATTTTATTGCGGCGGAGCAGGATTAGTCGCAAAATTTTACATTGATGGCAAGCTTGTGGCAGAGTCATTTTCAGCATACTCACCAATAAAATCTATTGTTGCTCTTGAAGCAGGTGTACATGTGATTGTTGCTGTAGTTGATAGTCGTTTTGAATCTCAGCCATCAACCCTTTTCCATACTTGGGCAGATTTCTGGGGATATGGTGGCATCTATCGCAGTGTTACATTGCGTAAGCTACCATTGGGTGGTAGAATTGCTCGTGCAGCAGTGTTTACAAAGTCAATAGAAACAGGAACAGTTGAAATAGAAATTGCAACTGAAGGTGTAGTAGATGGCACATATTCATTTGAGCTTGAATTTGATGGTCCAACAGCTGGTGAAGGTGCTACACCAAAAGCATATTCTTTAGAAGTAGTTGATGGTAAGGCAAGGCTTGAGCTACAGGTGCCAGATTTTAAGGTGTGGTCTCTGGAGTCTCCAGCACTTCATATTTTGCGCGTATGGTTTAATGGCCACTCAATTGTCACACGCTTTGGTATTCGCACAATCACAACAGATAAGCAGAAGATTCTTCTTAATGGAGAACCGGTTTTCCTAAAGGGTGTAAATAAGCATGAAGCACATCCAGAGCTAGGCCCTGTGCAAAACTCACAGCTATTGCTTGATGACCTATTGTGGGCAAAGAAGCTTGGCTGCAATTTTATTAGATGTGTACACTACACACACGATCCACGTGTCTTTGATTTTTGTGATGAGCTAGGTATTCTTGTTTGGGAAGAAAGCCTAGGCTGGGGAAATCCACCAGATGATTTGGCAAATGAAAAGGTGCTTGCAGAAGCTCTTGCCGCAACGAAGGAAATGGTTTGGAGAGATATCAATCACCCATCAATCATTATGTGGGCTTTCATGAATGAAGCAGATACAGGTGCAAAGGAAGCAATTCCATTTTACACAACACTTATAAGCACAATTCGTGAAATGGATTCATCTCGCCTTGTGACATATGCTTCAAATCATGCAGAAAATGACAAATGCTTTGATTTAATTGATGTAATTTCAGTAAATCGCTATCCTGGTTGGTGTGGCCCATGTGCAGGTGGTGTAAATTATCTAGATTTTGTAAAAAAGGATATTCCTTATCTAGAAAAAATGTTTACAGAAAAATTTGCAGATAAGCCTCTAATCATGAGTGAGACTGGTACATGCGGAATTTTCGGAACTCACGATTATGGTCATGCCCAGTGGACAGAGGAATTTCAGTGCGATTTCTTGGAGGCGATGATAACACCTATATTAAATTCTCCACGCTTTTCAGGTATTGCTATATGGCAGTTCTTTGACTCAAAGTCCTATGTAAATCAAGGGCAGATACGCTGCAAGCCATTTGGTACAAATCTTGCAGGATTACTTGATGCCTATCGTCGTCCTAAGAAGAGCTTCTATTTAATTCAGAAGCTCTACACTAAGCAATAAGGTGTAACGAAAAGTAGATAGCTTATATAATGGCGTGTACTGAGTGCTACTGCAAGTACACGCCATTATATATTTGTGGTAATGCGTTAATCTGCGTTTAGTACATATATATATGGGGCTTACGGTAAAAAATAGCACAAAGTGAATGCAACCACTTTGTGCTTTTTTTTGTAAAATGAATTAAGTGCTATTATTTTGTTTTACCTAATAAAAATCAAAGTTGGATTCTTGTTGTTGAAGTAATGGGTCATATAGATAGCATTGTCTTCAGCAGCAAGCTTAATGAATGAGAATACCTCTTCATCAAATTCTATCTCATAATTATCTAAATTAAATGCGGTTGTATCTTTTGTAGCTGCATCGTTCCAGTCTAATATTTTTGTCCTACCAGCTTTTGTAATTTCGCCAACAGCACGCACATCAAGTTTGATAGTGCCTTCTGCCTTTAAGCTTACATTTGAGCCTGTGAATTTTGCTGCTCCAACAGAACCATTGGAATTTACATCAATTATGAATTTTGCCCCATCCTTAAGCGTAATGTTGCCTGCAATCTCCATTTCGCCGCCTTGCTCGCCAGGACGAATTCCTCCGCCAGTTAGCACTTCTAAATCTTTAGCTGTGCCTGTGCCACCAATCCATGCATTTTCAAAAACCTTGAATTTGCAGCTTGCTTTGTCGTTAACAAGTAGTCCACCGCCTTGAACTTCAGAATTGCGTGTAATATAAATTGGTCTATCAAAAGCAAGTACACCATTATCGTACTTTGTTATTGAAGCATTGAGGTTTTCTGCATCATTGTAGGAGTTTGTTATTATGCCTTCAATACGTGCATCAACAAAAGGAGAGCCATCTAGTACAACAAAGCCCATTCCTGAATTATTTTGGTTTACATTGATGTCTTTTTCTAAAATAATCGTTCCATTTGCGTATGGAGAACCAAAGCTTAGATTGTGTGAAATAGATTCCTTGTAGTCTCCTCCTAGTATTGCATGAGACTTGCTTCTATAAAGCATTTCCCCATTAAGTAGTTTAACTCTTCTGACCCCTTCGTAAGCAGCAAAACCGCCAGGGCGATTATGATGGTACATGATAAAATCATCTTCATTATCCATACTTGGGTCTGGAGCATAGTCAAAGTTAATTCCTAGGTTGGCTGGCTTCAAATTAGATGGATATACGTTTAGATGTAGTCTATTGTGGTTTTTGCTTAAACCCTCAGGGGTTACGGCAAAATATGTTCCAGAGTTGACTTGCAGATTATTTGTGAATGATGTGTTTCTGCAAAATTGCCCTAGATTGATAATGGCACCATCTCCATTTATTGATAATGTCCTATCCCCAGAATCTCTACAAGTGATTTCTTTAAAAATAACATAAGTTTCACCAGCACCGATTGGTTTGCCATCACGCATTGTAGCCTGCAGAGATGTGTTGCTCATATCAAATGGATCGCCATTAAAAAGCATGTTATCATGAGCGTCTAACACAAAGGTTTCCGCTGTAATTGTGGCAATCTCCCCTGAAGAGTTTCTTAGGCGACAGCACTTTTCGCTTGGGAATCCATTAACAGCTGTGCTCCAACCCCAACAGCCAGATGCAAATTTAGGTACAGCGATTAAGCCTTCCTTGTTCATAATTTCAAGATGTCCTTGAATATAAAGCTCGCTAGGCTTAAAATCTGGATTTGCGCTTTCAAATACCACACGACCCATAGCATTACCTCCTACTAAAAATTTGGTGTTTGATGTAGCTACAAGAGGCTGCTTTAATACAAGCCTTCCACCAGAGCAACGTGCCTGATGTTGGCTACCATTGTCTGCAAAAACAATTGGTGCATCAATAACGTTTGTTCCAAGAGATGCCATATAGAAATCTCTAGTCCAACCATTGTTGTGTTGGTTACCATAAAGATAAAGACTAGCTCCGTTTTCTGCAGTAATATTATAGCCGTCGTAATTATATCCACCAAAACCGTCTGCTGAGTGAACACTTGGTAATGTGGAGTTTGTGTGATCAACAAAGTATAAGCCAATTGCAGAAAGGTCTGCTGTTAAAACTGGCTGAACTGCGGCTTTGGAAGAGAAAATCAACAATGTGTCCTTAGATGGAGCAATTGTTGAGACATTGCCATCAAGGTCATTCCAGCTGGCTGCATCATTCATGTTTGATGAACGGTTTGCCCACACTAGCTTATCCCAAGCGAGCAGTTCATTACAAGTTAATAATAATGATAGGATTGCAAAAAGGTTTAAGTATTTGAGTTTCATTTTTTTGCCTCGTAACTAAGTGTTCAATATCAACATAGACAAATCTAACTAATTATGCCATTATATTATCAAAAATCTGACAAAAAATAAATATATAAAATTATTTGGGGCGTCTGGGTTGCTTTATCTTGACAATTTCTCATTAGTTGTGCTTAAATAAAAACATTAATTATCTTTGATTGTCTTGTTTACAAAGAAAGTTTTTATTATGTCAAAAAAATGTTTGTTGTGTATTTTATTTGTTTTTCCAGTATTATGTGCTCATGCGGATTGGATTTTTGATGGCAGTGCTAAGACTCTTACTAATAGTGAGTCGGGAGTTGTAATTAAGAATGTTTCTAAGAACGGAACTAATTTGACAATTGGTAAACAAGCCTCGAGCACAGATACTTATGAATATGGTATGCTGGATTTTTATTCTGAGCCAATTGTTGATTTGGAAGGAACGCAATACAACTTGGTTGCTCTAGGCAGTAGCGCTTTTCATAATTGTATGGGAATAACTGGCTTTATTGCTCCTCCAACACTTACAACTCTTAATGAAAGGTCTTTCCAATCCTCTGGTATTTTTACGTTTGATATTTCTCATACAACAAATTTCACCACTTGGGGTGGTGCAATGTTCCAGGATGCATATAACCTGACAGGTGATATTTATTTGCCAGATACAATAAAATCATTTGGAGGCTGGGCATTCTATAAAGCTGGTATAAATAGTACTGGTTTCAGTGTATTCTTTGGGGAATCTATTGCACCGGTTATAATTGATACGCAAATGTTTTACATGTCTAATGTTGAAGTTGTAGATTTTTCGAAATTGAGTCGCATAGAGTTTAAAGGTGAGGCATTTCGTGAAGCACCAAAGCTTCGAAAGGTCTTGTTGCCTGACAATGTTGTTTCAATGCCCAAATCCACATTTAATTGTCACGCACAAAGCTATCCTCTTTTAGAGGTCTATTTTAAAAACTGTCCATTTACAGAAGAAACGATTACAAAAAATCCTTTCTGTGAGATGTTTAGAAACGGAGACTCTTATAAAGTTACCGACACTGACATCGAGACAAGGGATAATGTTGTTATTTATGTCCCTCGTTTCTCTTTGACCTCTGGCTCACCAAATTGGAATGCTAATGCAATTGCTTGGCAAACCCTGGCTGAAAATAGCCCAAAATGGTTAACTGATAATTCAACTCCTATCTTTACTCTTCCTGCAACTCCAGATGGGGAAGGCTTGTATGTTACAGATAGGTCTAAGACTGGCTATACATGGAATGATGCTGTGGTTAGAGTAAGGTTCTGGGATGATCCAAATCAAGTTGAAGTCGATAATTCTAAACCCTCTTGCTATGAGGAGTTTACTTATATTTCTTCTACAAAAGTTTCTATAAATGCTAATTATAGAAATCTCCCTGCTGATGCAACAGAAATGACGGTTACATTCTCTGCTTATGCAGATGCCGAGCATACAGAGCTTGTGACTTCTGTTTCTGGAACATTAACTCGCACTAACACAAAAATACCTCTTTCTTTAAATAATTTAGATGCTAATAAGGTGTATTTCTTTACTCTTTCTTGTGTTGACAATCAAGAAACACCTGTTCAAGGAGATGTTTCTGATTTTGGAGCAGTAAATTCCTGGGTTTATGATCCTAATGCATTGACTCTTTCCTTCGGTGGAAATGTTCTAGCAGAACAAGAGGTTCTTAAAAATGTTACTGCAAATGGTCTTGAATTATCGATAGGTGATAATCAAACCTGCAAAGCAGAAAAAATTGATTTTTCATGCAAAATAATAGGTGATTATTCTATTGTTTCAATAGATGCCTCTGCTTTTTACAATAACGATATTTTATGTCAAATTATTTTGCCAGAAGAGATAACAGAGCTAAAAGATAGAGTTTTTTCTAATTGCTCATTATTGGAGTATGTTGAGGGCCTAAATGTAGAGACGATAGGAAACCAGGCATTTAATAGCTGCTCTGCGTTAAAGGTATTTAATAGCAGAGGAATTAAATATGTTAAAAGCAATGGATTTTCATCCTGCACATCTCTTGTTGATTTTGGCCCTACAACATCACTTACAAATATATCTGATGCTGCTTTTTATGCTTGTAGTAGCTTAGATAAGGAGTTAGAGCTTACAAATCCTGATTTGACAAAAATTAGTAAAGATGCGTTTCTTGAGAGCAACCGTATTCCATCTGTGATATTTGGTGAGAATGTTGTTTCAATTGGATTCAAGGCATTTCATAAAACATATGGATTATCTAATGTTGTTTTTAGATCCAATAATGTACAATTCATTGATTCTACTGCTTTTGGTGGCCATGGAACGAAAAATGACCAAAATGCTGCTGAGCTTTCGGTTTATATGACAAATGTTCCTGCTTCATTTAAAAATATATTTGCCGAGACTCATGCACAAAGTGGTCCAACAGATGAGCAAATTGCAGCAGAAGAAACCATTGTTACAATGTATATTCCTTATTATGATGGAGTAATTAAGGATGCCACAAATGGAGTTACTCAAAGCAATAAATTCGCTGCACATGCTCTCGAATGGCAAAGGGCAGATATTCCAGCACTTGTGGGCGATGGAAGCACATTTATTTTGCCAACAGATGCAAAAGATACGGGGCTTTGGTACAAAAAACATAGCAATTGGGGTGGATATATTGTTCGTATCGCTTATTATAATCCACTTAATCAAGGATTTGTTATTATACTTAAATAAAGTGTAGGCTGTGTGTGCAATTAATTGCATACATACGTTCTTACTGGGGTTTTTTTTATATTCCAAATAACCTATCTTCCTTAACCTAAATTCGGTTTTTCCCTGCCGGATTTAGGTTAATTGTTTTATTTAATTTGGGTTGACGGGGTGGGGGTAGTGTGTTAAACTAAAAGAAATTTTGTATTTGGGATTTGTGGTTTGTGTATTGGATTAAATGCCTTACTTCTTACATAAAATCCGCCTCCGAATTAACATAATAGTAGGGGAATAAATTATGAAATCAATATTATCTATATTTTTAAGTGCTTGCTTGTTCTCAACAGTATTTGCAGAATGGGTTTATGACTCAACGGCACAAACCTTGACTCAAGGAACTGTTGTTCTTAATAATGTGACAGCAGCTGGTACAAAATTGACAATTGGAGATAATAAGGCTAATGAGACTGCAGTTGAATTAGACTTTTCTACAGGTTTCGCAGATGGCTATCAATTAAATTCCATTGCAGAGTCTGCATTTGGTTCGAACCAATATGTTACAAAATTAGTGCTTGGGGACACTATTACATATATTGGAAAAAGTGCTTTTGACGGGTGTGGGAACTTAGTAGGTGAGATAGTTCTTCCTGATTCATTAACTTCTACAGGGTATCACCCTTTTACAAAGAGTGGTATTTCCAGAGTTGTGTTTGGTGCAGGGATGAAAGTGGTGAATAATTGGTTTGTAAAAGAATGTAAGTCATTAAAATCAATTAAATGGCATCAAAATATCACTAGCATAAATGAAAAAGCCTTTCTTTCTTGCGAAGCTTTAACTACCTTTGAAAATGAGTTCCCAACAAATGTTACATATGTAGGAAATTGTGCATTTCATACTACACCCAATCTTGAGGGTGATAACCGCGACTTGAAGCTACTTAAGCTTACAGGTTTTGGTGGCACTTCTTTTCAGAATTGTGGTATTAAGTCTATCGAAATAGGCGGGGGCTTAGAATCTACGGGCAATAATTTTTATCATGCAAAGAAATTGGAGAGTGTAGTTCTTCATGAAGGTGTAAAAACAATAGGATTTGACTGTTTCACAGATTGTACAGCTTTAACAAATCTAGTAATTGCTTCTACTGTAACATCAATTGTGAGTGGAAGTATGTATAGAATGGGGAGTGCTGAGCTTCATGTTTGGTGGAAGGGTGTTCCTCCTGAAGGTGGTGTATCAACAGAAGATAACACATTAATAAGAAGTAAATATCCAGCAGTTCACCATTTTGATATTGCAAATAAGGAAGGCTGGATTGCTTATGCGGCTACCTTGACAAATCCTGATGTGGCTCTTACAATCCCACCTAAAGATAATTCTCTCAGTGAAGGCACATGGGGTTGGAAAGGTAACCAAAAGGTGGTTTGGTTTGGCTTCCCAGCTGCCACACAAATAATTATCTGGTAATTATAAAGAGCATTAGGCGAAAAGTAGCGTTTTAATAACTAGTTATTTTTTTGACCAAATCGCTGGAAGAAGAAAAATCACCTTGCTTTTTTTTCATAAATATGTAAAAATATCAGTTCTTTTTCTGCAGACAAGTAGGAAAAGAATGTTCGGATACTTGTTAAAACAGGTATATAACCCTATAATAAATCAAACAGTAAGGATAAAAATGGCTGTTAAAATTAGATTAACACGCACTGGCGCGAACAAAGACAATTGCTTCCGCGTTGTTGCTGCTGATACCCGTTTCCCTAGAGACGGTCGTTTTATCGAGCTTCTTGGTTGGTATGACCCTAAGAAGACCGGTGTAAACTTTGGCTTGAAGAGAGATCGCATTGACTACTGGAAGAGTGTTGGTGCTATCGTTAGCGAGACTGTTGTAAGCTTAATCCGCCGTGCGGAGAAGGCAGACAAGGCAGCTGCAGAGCAGAAGTAAGGTGGCCCTCAAGAAAGGCAACCTATTGTGAGTGAAGAAGTTAAAAGTCCGTTGCACATAGATATCATTACAGTTTTCCCGGAAATGCTTCGGGGGTACCTTAATGAAAGTATGTTAAAGCGTGCAGCTAATCAAGGAGCTGTTGAATTTGGGCTGATAAACCCAAGAGCGTTTACGACGGATGCCCATCATTCTACCGATGATCGGCCGTATGGTGGGGGACCTGGAATGGTTATGCTCCCTGACCCAATTATGCAGGCAGTAGAGTCAGTAGCCACCCCAGAAACAAAAGTCATAATGATGACTCCTTCTGGTAAGCAGTTTTGCCAGCAAGATGCACATCGCTTGGCTAAAGAAAAACACCTGGTGTTTATCTGTGGCCACTACGAAGGTATCGATGATAGAGTAAGACAGCTATTAAATCCAGAGGAACTTTCAATCGGTGATTATGTACTCACAAATGGTGCTATCGCAGCCGCTGTAGTAGTAGATGCCGTTACTCGCCTAATACCAGGTGTGCTTGGCGGTGAAGGTGCTACAGAGGATGAATCCTTCGAAAAAGGATTACTTGAATACCCACAATTTACTCGGCCAGTAGAATACAGAGGGCTGAAAGTCCCCGAGGTCCTACAAAGCGGAAACCATAAAGCAATCGCTGAATGGAGACAAGCAAAAGCCGAAGAACTTACTTTGCTAAAACGCCCAGACTTGGCTCAGGCTCTAGGCCTCCCTAGAAAACCAGAGGAAAAGTCAGGCAAGACTCGTAAAAGACGCCGCGGATATCGCCAAGCGTCTAATGAAAACAACTTGGTGGAGCCACAGGCTTTACCTAAAGAAGAAACGGGCTGCAGTGCAGCTACCGTACAGGAGCTAAAATAATGAATATCGTTGATCAGATTACCGCTGAGTACGCTAAGAGCGATGTACCTCACTTCGAGGTAGGCGATGGCGTTAAGGTTTCTATTAAAATCAAAGAAGGTGACAAAGAGCGTATCCAGGCTTATTCTGGTGTTGTTATCGCACGTGATGGTGCTGGTGCAAATGAAACCTTCACAGTTCGCCGTATGTCTTTTGGCGTAGGTGTTGAGAAGGTTTTCCCAATCCACTCACCATCTATCGCAAAGATCGAGGTTGAGCGCTCAGCACACGTTCGCCGTGCTAAGCTATACTACCTACGTAACCTACGTGGTAAGAAGGCTCGCCTACGTGAGCGCCAGGCTTAATGAAACAATATAGTGGCAATAAACTAGCCTACGAAACCAAATATTTTGGCGAGCATCCAGAATGGCATCTCGCCGGCGTGGATGAGGCTGGTAGGGGACCGCTCGTCGGTCCCGTTGTTGCTGCAGCAGTTTCTATGCCTCTTGCTCTCGCCCAAACACTTGCTATTGGTGATTTGGCAGGGCTTAATGATAGTAAGCAGCTCTCGGAAAATAAACGAGAGCTGTTTTTTCACACCCTGACAAATACACCCGATTTAGATTTCGGCGTAGGCATCGTCTCTGCTCAGGAAATTGATAAGATAAATATTTTAAATGCGACGCATCTTGCGATGCGTCGTGCCATTTTATCGCTGAAATCTCCCGCGGATTTTGCTTTAGTAGATGGACTTCGCGTTAAAGGACTTCCGTGTGAGCATGAGGCAATAGTAAAGGGTGATGCTAAAAGCTTTTTTATCGCTGCAGCAAGTGTTATTGCAAAGGTGACGCGTGATCACTCTCTTGTTGAATTGGATAAGAAATTCCCAGAGTATGGATTTGCAAAGCATAAGGGATATGGCACAGCAGAGCACCTTGAAGCTCTTCGAAAGTATGGTCCATGCCCAGAGCATCGTCGCACCTTTAAGCCGGTTGCTGAGTTAGATCAAATGCTTTTATTCTAGCTGCTCGCTCCAGTTCATATTCCACTCTTAATAAAAATGATTTACGATTGCTTTACTTTTTTTAATGAATTAGATCTCCTTGAACTACGGTTAGAAACTCTAGCTCATGTCGTGGATTATTTTGTAATCGTCGAAGCAGATAAAACTCACGCAGGTAATTCTAAACCGTTTTTCTTCGAAGAAAATAAAAGCCGCTTTGATAAATTTCTCCCTAAAATAATTTATGCTAAAGCATACCTCCCTGAAATTGTTGGCAATTCTTGGGCTCTGGAAAATCTTCAGCGCAATTATATCTCTAAAATAATCAAGCAACACGCAAAGACGGGGGATACAATCCTTATCTCTGACCTCGATGAAATCCCTCGCCCAGAGCTTGTCCAAAAGTACGCTGCCACAAATGAGGTTGTCTCGTTTAATGTGGATTATTATTGCTACTATATAAATTCCCAAAATTTGTATCAAAAGAATTGGCTTGGCTCAACAATGCTATCTTATGAAAATTTCTTTTCAGTCGCAGATAATCTAAAGGTGGCTTATAATGACTATATGCTTGAAGAATATAATCAAGGAACCACACCAACGAAGCTTCGTTGTGCCTCAGAGATAAAACGCAGAATTATCAAAAATGGTGGCTGGCATTTTACTTCTTTAGGTGGTGCAGATGCCGTACTACAAAAGCTTAAGGCATTTGCTCATCAAGAATTTAATTTAGCAGATATCACCTCTGAGCAGATTGGTGCTCTTATTTCATCTGGAAAAGGACCTTTTATTAAGCAAATTCATTTTGCAAAACCAATTGATTCGTCATTCCCAAAGCCAATAATTGATAACCCGCAAAAGTATGCTCATTTAATATTTCAAGTTACGCCCGAGTATTTGAAGAAAACTCGTATGAAAAGAATCTTCTATACCGTGTGGTGTAATTTTTACTGCTTCTGTGAAAAGCTAATCCCAGAGAATGCAAAACGCCAAATTTCAAAATTGCTTAATAAGCTTAGAGGATTGGATAAAAAATAATTTTAATACATTTATATATAAGTTTACAAAGGAAAATATTTATGAACTTTAAATCAACGCTTATTGCATGCTGTGTTGCATATATTACACAAGCTATTATAATCAATTTGCCCCCATTGTTTTTTATTGTTTTTCGTCAAGAATATGGGCTATCTTTTGATCAGATTTCGACATTAATTCTTATAAACTTTTGCACGCAGATTGTAGTAGATTTAGTGGTAGGTAAAAATGCGGTCAAGTGGGGCATTCGCAGGCTTTGCGTAATTTGTCATATAATTTCTGTAGTCGGGTTATTGCTTTATTCTGCAATAACAATGGTGCCGAATAATGCTGTCTTTTTTATTTTATTGATTGCAACGATCCTTTGTGCAATTGGAGGAGGAATGCTTGAGGTTTTGATTAGCCCAATAGTTGAATCTTTGCCAAGCGATTGCAAATCCAGTGCAATGGCGTTGTTACATTCGTTTTATTGTTGGGGGCAGGTTTTGACAGTTCTTTTAACAACAGTATTTTTCTTTTTGACAAAAGGAACTACCTATTGGTATATTGCCCCAGTGCTTTGGGCATTAGTTCCGTTTGTAAATACATTTGTTTTTATGCGTGTGCCTTTGCTTCCTTTGTCTGGAGAGACTGCTGGCACAAAAATGCGTCATTTAATTTTCAATCCAACTATGCTTTTATTTATATTAGCAATGCTTTGTTCTGGAGCATCTGAATTAGCAATCGCACAATGGGCGTCTCTATTTGCTGAGAAGGGTTTGAATATAGGTAAAATGGTGGGGGATATTGCTGGCCCATGCGCATTTGCTATATTGATGGGAACCTCAAGAACGTTATTTGCAACAGTATGGTCGCACATAAATTTACATAAGGCATTGTTGGTAAGCTCTGTTTTGTGTGTGGCATCGTATTTGGTAATGGTATTTTCCAATTCGCCGATAGCAGCATTAATTGCTTGTTCGGCGAGTGGTTTCTCTGTTGGCTTAATGTGGCCAGGCACAATTTCATGTGCGGTTGAACGATTCCCTGTAGGGGGACCTGCTATGTTTGCACTCTTAGCTTGTGCAGGAGATATAGGCTGTGCATTAGGTCCTGCAGTGGTAGGTTGGGTAGGTGATTCAGTGGAAGCGACAAGTACATCCTTCCTTACACTATTTGTTAATGCTCCAAGCATAGATGCGTTAGCATTGCGTAGTGGCATTGCTGTTGCAGCAATATTCCCTTTGCTTCTAATAATTTTTGTGCTAATAATGAAGCATAAAAAGTCAGCAAGATAAAAATTATTAGTTAGATTGAGAATGGGGTACTAGGCTTAATTTAAATATTAACTAGGCTATTTAAGCTCCATTATCTAGTATATAAAGCAGGTAAAATGCAGCTATCGTATAAGACAAAGTAAATAGGATTCTAAGTCTCAAAAGGAGGCTGCATTTACTTTATCTAACGACTGGCAAAAATAAATCAGTATAAAAATATCTATTTATGCCTTTTCCGCTTGACTATTATCAGCCAAAAGAATAAAATATAGTGCATTGTTTTTTTGAGGCGTCCGGGTAGTATCCCGCGCTAAGGGACTTCCGGATGGATGCCACCCAAACAGACTCAATAAAACAATAAATTGATCAATAAACAAAAGTAATTACGTTTGGAGAAAATAAAATGTCTATTAAAGTTGGTATTAACGGATTCGGCCGCATTGGTCGTATGGTATTCCGCGCTGCAATCGAGAACTTTGCTGATGATATCGAGATCGTAGGTATCAATGACCTACTAGATCCAGATTATCTAGCATATATGCTTCGCTATGACTCTGTTCATGGTATCTTCAAGGGCGATGTTGCTGTAGAGGATGGCGCTCTAGTTGTTAATGGTAAGAAGATCCGCATCACAGCTGAGAAGGATCCTGCTAACCTAAAGTGGGATGAGGTTGGTGCAGAGGTTGTTGTTGAGTCAACAGGTTTCTTCCTAACAGACGAGACAGCACGTGCTCACATCACAGCTGGTGCTAAGAAGGTTATCATGTCTGCTCCTTCAAAGGATGCAACTCCTATGTTCGTTTATGGTGTTAACCACACAACATATGCTGGTCAGGACATCATTTCTAACGCATCTTGCACAACAAACTGCTTAGCACCTATCTCTAAGGTTCTAAATGATGCATTCGGCATCAAGCGCGGTCTAATGACAACAATCCACGCTGCAACAGCAACACAGAAGACTGTTGATGGTCCTTCTAAGAAGGATTGGCGCGGTGGCCGTGGTATCCTAGAGAACATGATCCCATCTTCAACAGGTGCTGCTAAGGCTGTAGGTAAGGTTCTTCCTGAGCTAAATGGTAAGCTAACAGGTATGTCTGTTCGCGTTCCAACATCTGACGTTTCTTTCGTTGACCTAACAGTTGAGCTAAACAAGGAAGCTACATATGCAGAGATTTGCGCTGCAATGAAGGCTGCTTCTGAGGGTGAGCTAAAGGGCGTTCTAGGTTATACAAACGAGGCTGTAGTTTCTACAGACTTCCGTGGCGATGCACGTACATCTATCTTCGATGAGAAGGCAGGTATCGCTCTAGATGGCACATTCGTTAAGGTATGCTCATGGTACGATAACGAGTGGGGCTACTCTAACAAGGTTCTAGAGATGGCTCGCGTTATCAGCAAGTAATCTTGTTGATTATATGCTATAAGGCTTGTGGTGTGGTTATATGCCACACCCAGGCTTTTTTCATTTAAAAATTAAATAAAAAAATTAAATTTCAGAAGAGAGATTAAAATGAATAAGAAAACAATCCGCGATATTGATTTAAAGGGCCGTAAGGTTGTAATGCGCGTCGATTTTAACGTACCTATCAAAGAGGGCGTTATCTCTGACGATACTCGTATCCAGGCAGCACTTCCTTCAATTAAGTATATCCTAGAGCAGGGCGCAAGCCTAGTTCTAATGTCTCACCTTGGTCGTCCAAAAGGCAAGGGCTATGAGGCAGATTTCTCTCTTCGCCCAGTAGCAGAGCGCCTATCTGCATGCTTGGCTCAGCAGGTAAAATTTGCTGAGGATTGCCAAGAGGCAACAGCACAGGCAGAAGCACTACAGCCAGGTGAGGTTCTAATGCTAGAGAATACCCGCTTCTACAAGGCAGAGCAGGGTAAGGTTAAGAAGACTGACGATATGACAGATGAAGAGCTAGCAGCTAAGAAGGCTGAGCTAAAGGCTGCTAAGCAGGCAATGGCTGAGAAGTTGGCTTCTTATGGTGAGATTTATGTTAATGACGCTTTCGGTACTGCACACCGTGATCATGCTTCTACAGCATCTATCTGCAAGTACATCAAGGCAAAGGGCGGTCAGTGCGTTGCTGGCTTCCTAATGGAGAAGGAGCTAGAGTATTTGGGTTCTGCAGTTGAGAATCCAATTCGCCCATTTGCTGCTATCCTTGGTGGTGCAAAGGTTTCTGATAAGCTAGCAGTTGTACGCAATCTTCTTCAGAAGGTTGATACTCTAATCATCGGTGGTGGTATGGCTTACACATTCCTAAAGGCACAGGGCTATGAGGTTGGTAATTCTCTTTGCGAGCTAGATCAGCTAGATTATGCAAAGGAAATGCTAAAGCTTGCAGCTGACCGTGGTGTTAAGTTCCTACTTCCAGTTGACAATGTAGCAGCTGATAAGTTCGATGCAGAGGCAAATACTCAGGTAGTTGGCCAGAACATTCCAGAGGGTTGGATGGGTCTAGATATCGGTCCAGAAACAACAAAGCTATATAGCGAGGCTGTTAAGGCTGCTAAGACAGTTGTTTGGAATGGTCCTATGGGCTGCTTCGAAATGAAGGCTTTCTCTGCAGGTACTTTCGGTGTTTGCGAGGCTGTTGCTGCAGTTAAGGAAAATGGCGGTATCTCAATCATCGGTGGTGGTGATTCAGTAAGCGCTGTTAAGAAGTCTGGCCAGGCAGCTAAGATGAGCCACATCTCTACAGGTGGTGGCGCTTCTCTAGAGTTCCTAGAGGGTAAAGAGCTTCCAGGTTGCGCAGCTCTTGACGACAAATAAGTCGTTAAAGACTCAATAAATTAAAAAATGGGAGTTGGACTTTTAGTCTAGCTCCCTTTTTTTTATAAATTGTGTATTTAATTTTACGAAAATAATAGGGAAACAGTATTTATACTTTACTTTCGTAAATTGCAAGATTAAATGCACGATTTTTTATTCCTCTGTTAACAATCTTCTGTAGATGCAGGGGGAATGTAAACTCCATACACTTCTTTAAGCATTTGTCTAGCAGATTTTCCTCCGAATTTTCGTCTAGGATAATCG
>JAFUOX010000065.1 GCA_017481725.1 Kiritimatiellia bacterium
TATGTTGTTCGGCAAAAGGATAAAGGAGCTGAGAGAGTCTCAGAAGCTACCTCAACGTGTCGTTGCAGATGCACTCGAGATTACCATTCCTCTTTACAGCAGGGTTGAACGTGGCGAAAGAACCCTTTCAAAGTCTCACCTCCCTAAACTGGCTCAGGTGCTTAAAGTTGAAGAAAGCGATCTACTAAAATTATACCTTGCTAATCAAGTGACACTGATACTAGAAGGGCAATCAGACCTCTATGACGAAGTTCTCGATATCGCTAAAAAAGGGGGACGAAGCACAAATGAGTCAAAGGAGAGAAAAGCAAAGAGCACCAAAAGAAATGTCAGAATTGCATCGTTATTTTCAGGATGTGGTGGCCTAGATTTAGGATTCACAGGAGGCTTCACATTTTATGGTAAGCAATTCACTAAATTACCAACTCAAATAGTATTTGCTAACGACTTCGACAAAGATGCAGCCGATTGCTACAATTCTAATGAGCTTTTAATGGGAAGTAACTCATCATGTCTGCTGAAAGACATACGAGAGGTGAGCTCTGAAGACATACCAGACTTTGATGTACTTCTTGCTGGATTCCCTTGCCAACCATTCTCGAATGCAGGGAATCGCAAAGGAGTGCTTGACAACAATGGTAGAGGAACATTATTTGAAGAATGCGAAAGAATTATTAAAGCAAAAATCTCAGAGGGGCATCATCCCAAAGCATTCGTTTTTGAAAATGTTAGAGGAATACTCTCATCCAAAATGCCATCAGGAATTACAGTTCCACAAGAAATCTGCAACAGGATGGAGGCACTTGGCTTCAATGTAAGCACTCAACTTGTGTGTGCTAGTGATTATGGCGTTCCACAAAAAAGATATCGCGTACTTATAGTTGGTATTCACACCTCTATCGGCAAATTTGATTTTTCTGTAATGGATGACATTGTTAGAGAATATAACTTACCATCTGAGAAAAACGGCAATAAGGCAAAACTATTGATTGGATCCATCTTACAAGGAGTTACAGAACTAGAAAATGATGAATATTGGGAATATAGTAAAACAACTCAAAATATGATAGACCTTATCGGTCCTTGCGAACATGGCAAAGAAGCTCTTAAATATTTTGGTGATGGCTATGATATTTCTCAACTTCCGGCAGTTGTATATGAAGGAAAATCTTGGAAAAATATTCCTCCCGAGAAACTTACGCCACGTTTCAGGCGCATATATGACGATCCTGCTAAATATCATGCACCAAAGTTTTTTAGAAGATTCGCTTTTGGAGAAATTAATGGTACGATTACCGCATCAGCACAACCTGAAAACTGCGGAATTACACATCCTGTAGAAAATAGGAGGTATTCTGTGCGGGAAATTGCTAGGATACAGTCATTCCCAGACAATTACACATTTAGCAAAATACCTATACAAGCTAGATATAAGGTAATTGGGAACGCTGTTCCTCCCATTCTAGGTTGGGTTGTGGCACAGGCATTATTACGTCAAATAACAGAGTAAACATGGCATACTATTCAAAACAATCACTGCTTAATGCATATAAAACCCTTTCAACATTAAGCGCAGACCCAAGTGCTCAAGGTGCGACTCAAAAAGTTAGTGCCATAAGATATATCCTTGCATTAGATATGTTCTACAAAAACCACCAACGCGAGTGTGACCTAAACACAACGGCAGATGCACACGAATATACTGAAAATGTTGGTAAAGTCGTATCTATCAATCACGAATGCTATACTTCCAACTTCCATGAAAGTATAAACAGACATGCTGATTACGCCGTAGGCAGTAACTTTTACTCTGTAAATGTTGTTCAGTTATCCAAAACTAACGGAGGTGAAAGACTGATATTCCCTCGAAGAGGTTCAAATCCCCTTATGTATGTTCAATCTGGTAAATTATATTGGGATAATGACCTAGTTGACAATATTGGTTCGTATATTGGTTTAGAAGAACACAAAGCAGCACTAGTAATATGGCTCTTGCGTAACTCCAATAAGATTAATGGCATTGATTTGTATGATTCATCCAAAGACGCACTATCATTTATATTTACATCAAAAATGGTAGAGCTGCTTATGCCAAAGAAAGAAGAATTTACAGCATACATAAGCAAGTCTTCTATCAACTGTTCTAATGAACCAGCTTATATAAAACAAGAAGACCTCATTAGACCTCATCAGCAAGGCACAACAAATTCAATGGCTACGCCATTAACAAATATTGCAGTACACCACAACATCAATTATCTGCAAACAATTTTCTTCGGTTCTCCTGGCACAGGTAAATCGTACAAAATAAAGAACACCGTTCTTGCAAGCGTTTCCGATGATTACATATTCAGAACGACATTCCATCCAGACACAGACTACGCTTCTTTTGTCGGTTGCTATAAGCCAACAACAATGAGCAATAAAACTACTGCTCACAAAATAATAGGCTACGAAGCACTTGTCGAAAAACTTAGAGAGTATCTGGAAAGAAGCTATGTGGATCCA
>JAFUOX010000066.1 GCA_017481725.1 Kiritimatiellia bacterium
CCACATTGCCACGAGGCAATGGTGTTGGTGCAGTAACATCAGCAACATCGAACGGAATTTTATCCTTAAGACCATTATGCTCTGAATTTTCCTTTGACACCTTTACTGCAGCAGGGTCATAATCATAGCCCTCTACCTCGCGATATCCAAGCTTCTTTGCTGCAATGGAAAGGATGCCAGAACCACAGCCCATATCAATCACTTTGCTATCAAGCATTGCTTTATTTGCGCCAATCTGCTCTAATAGCTTTAAGCAGCTCTGTGTCGTTGGGTGAATACCAGTTCCAAAGCTCATGCCTGGCTCAATATCAACAACTATCTCTCCCTCAGCTGCATCATACTCCTCCCAAATTGGGCGAATAGTAATTTTATCTGTAACATGGATGATATGGAAAAACTTTTTCCAACTCTCTGTCCAGTCCTCACGGGCCAATGGCTCAATTTGTGCCACATGTACGCGACCATCTACGCTCTCAGCAATATCTGCCATTTCTCTAGCACGTTGATAAAGCTCATCTTCATCGATACCAAAAGCCTCAATCCATGCTTCCCCAGTATCAACATTCTCCCAAGAGCCTGGAGCTTCATCCATAATAGCCATTGCATCTAATAGATCATCAAGCTCCTCACGAGGAACAGCCATACGAGCACGAAAAACCTGAATATCTGTAGGAATACTTGGTGGTATCATAAATCTCCTTTTTCCTTATAACGAAAAAAGCTGAGCTCTTGGAGACACTCAGCTTAGAAAATGGCGGGAAGGACGGGGCTCGAACCCGCGACCTCCGGATCGACAGTCCGGAGCTCTAACCAATTGAGCTACCTCCCCAAAAAAGATGCGCATATCATACCACAAACAGAAACCCCAATGCAAGCACTTTTTTAAAAAAATTTATAGCATTAATATTTTTTTTGAAAGATCCATTGCAGTACTATCTCTAAAAAATATACATGCTCCATCTCTTTTTTAGAAATGGAGCATGATATATATTAGTTAAAGCTTATTGAATATATGATAATCAAGAAGCAACACAATTAATTGAAGCCACCCATACTGCCAAGAATTGAATTTATTGCAGCATCAAATTCTTCCTGTGTCTTAGCTTGTAGAATTGGTGCTAGCATACCATTTATCATAGAGCTGAACATAATTACCTGCATCTTAATCTGAGAGCCTTCCTCTGAATTAAAATCAAACTGATTTATTGCAGCAATAGCTTCATATAAGTCATCAACGTCTTCCCATTCCTCTGGGATCCATTTACCTGCAACCTTTTCAAACTCAATGCATTTATCGCATTCGTTTCCTGTCTCAGAACCGAAGCATACAACAACATCACCATCTTCATCAGTTGTTACGGTGTATGATGACTGATTCTTTGATTTAGGAAGCTTACCAACCTTTGAATCTAAAAATGCAGCAAATGCCTTTGCATTTGGCTGAGCCTTAATTTCATCAAGAGAAATTGATGCGATACTTTGTAATAGCTTTCCTGCATTAGTGAAGTCAGCTGCAGATGGATTTTCTTTTGATAGAATTTCCTTTGTTATTGCACTATTAACAATAAAATCAGATTTTGTTGCAAAAACCTTACCTACTGTATCAAGAACACCTTTACCTGAGTTCCAAACCATTGGATCCATCTTTTTAGCAAATGCCTGAGACAAATCATAAAATGCTTTTTGATGCTTTGCAGGAAGTGCATCACATAGAGCTGTATATAGCTTACCCTGCTCTGCTGCATTTTCAATTCCAACCAATGTTGCCTTTACCTCTGCCTCTGCAGGTGTCAACGCAAAAGCACTAGCTGCTGCAACTGTTAAACAAAATGTTGAAAATAGTTTTTTCATAATTTCCTATCCTTTCATTAATTATTTGTAGTTATAAACCTTACTCAATTATTTGCTGATTATTTTACACTTACTGAAAATGCTTTGTCAATGATATTTTGAGCAACTGGTTTTGTAAATATGCTTACAACAGGAACAACAACAAATGGCACAATCATTCCCATACATGCACCAAAAGATGCCAACGATTTAGGCAACACAAAGAAAAGGATTATTGTTGTACCGATTCCTGAACACATTCCTGCAAATGCACCAACAGCTGTTGTTCTCTTCCAGAAAAGCCCGTAAATAAATGGAGCTAAAAATGCACCTGCTATTGCACCCCAAGATAGAGACATCAAAGTCTCAATAAATGATATGCGATGTGTTGCAATAAAATATGAAATGGCTATAAACATTGCAGAAAGAAAGCGCATTAAGGTAACAGACATTCTATGACTTACCTTTGGATCAACAATGCCTTTATATAAGTCAATTGCTATTGCTGATGAAGAAACAAGCACAATGCCAGACAGTGTTGACATTGATGCAGACAACAATAACACCAACATTAGACCAAGTAATGATTCTGGCAAATACTTAACCAGCATTGTTGGAATAATTGTATCCTCAGAAGCAACACCTGCAGCAGCATTAACATCAGAGAGGTTATTGAAGAAGAGATGCGACATACTTCCAGTAAAATATGCAGAACCTCCGATAACTAAAGCAAAGATTGTGCAAACTATTGCACCCTTTAGAATAATCCCTTCATCCTTAATAGCATAGAACTTATGAACCATTTGTGGCATAGCCCAGCAACCAAAAGAGGTCATCGCCACCAAACTTGGTAGTAAGTACCATGGACCACGATTTATACTTCCAGCTACGGAATGCTCTGCATATTTTTCCGACACTATACCTACAGCAGATACAACACCATCAGCTGGGCTAGCATCTGCAATACAATATACGAGTGCTAAAGCTCCTCCAAGCATAATAACGCCTTGAATACAATCTGTGATTGCTACAGCAAAATATCCTCCAAGGATAAGATATAATCCTGTCAATGCTGCCATAATAAGAATTGCGACATTAAATGGGACTCCAGGAAATACTCCAACAAGAAGCTCTGCTAAGCCCTTATATACACCTGCAGAATATGGAAGCAAGAAAATAAATATAACCATTGCAGCAAATGGCTTCAGAGTATACATACCATAGCGTCTAAAGAAAAACTCTGGCATGGTCATAACCTCAAGATTATGCGTCATACGTCTAGTGCGGCGACCAAGAATCATCCAAGCCAAAAATGCTCCAAGCACAGCATTACCAACACCAATCCAAAGGCTATCAAGACCTTGATGCCAGCCAAAGCGTCCTGCAAAGCCAACAAACACAACCGCAGAAAAATAATTTGTCCCGTAGGAAAATGCTGTTATCCAAGGACCGAAGCTGCGTCCGCCAAGAAAGAAATCATCAAGCGTTTTAGTTCTGCGTAAGCCCCAAAGCCCGACACCTATCATCAATAGGACATAAATTCCTATAAATAAAATATTGTACATTTGCGTTATCCCATAAACATTTGCTATTGTCGTAAAAAATTTAAATGCTGAACCCTTCAGGTTTCAGCATTTAAATTTGTGTCTTGAGTTGTTTTTATCCAACAACGTTGATAATTCTGCCAGGAACGCAGATTACCTTGCGTACTGGGCGTCCTGCTAGAGCAGTCTGCACTGCTTCCATGCCAAGAGCTAGCTCACGCATCTGCTCCTCTGTTGCATCAACAGGAAGCATTACACGGCCCTTAATTTTACCGCAAACCTGAACAACGATTTCAACCTCGTTAACCTTGATTGCATTTTCGTCATATTGTGGCCACGGTACATACTCGATTGATGGTTCATGACCAAGAAGCTCCCAAAGCTCCTCACCAACGTGTGGAGCAAATGGTGCAAGCATAATAACAAATGCCTCAGCTGCCTCACGTGGAAGTGGCTTATTTTCACCGGAGAAGCCATTGAGGAAAATCATTAGCTGACTAATTGCTGTATTAAGGCTGAGGTTCTCAATATCCTCTGTGACCTTTTTGATTGTGGAGTGGCAAAGGCGTGCCTGCTCCTTATCCATTGGCTCATCAACGATTGGCTGATCTGCAATCATACGATAGGCACGGCGCAAGAAACGATATACGCCCTCAACACCCTTTGTGCTCCAAGGCTTAACTGCATCAAGAGGGCCCATAAACATCTCGTAAAGACGCATGCTGTCTGCACCATATTCACGAATAACATCATCTGGGTTGATAACATTCTTTAGAGACTTTGACATCTTTGCAGCAAATTCAACAAGCTTCTCTCCTGTTTCCTTATGGGTAGGAGGATTTGTTGATGTATCGACCAAATCCATAGGAACTAGAGCACCACGGCCGTCCTTATAGGACATACCAAGAATCATTCCCTGGTTAACAAGCTTCTGGAATGGCTCCTTTGTTGGAACAAGACCTAGGTCAAATAGAACCTTGTGCCAGAAGCGTGCATATAGAAGATGCAATACTGCATGCTCTGCACCACCAACATATAGGTCAACTGGTAGCCATTCCTTTGCCTTCTCTGGGTCAATGAAGCAGCTATCATTTGTTGGATCTATATAGCGGAGATAATACCAGCAAGAGCCTGCCCACTGTGGCATAGTGTTTGTCTCGCGCCAGCCCTGCTTACCTGTCTTAGGGTCAGTATAGCGGAGCCAATTCTTTGCCTTTGAAAGAGGTGGCTCACCTGTGCCAGTTGGCTTAAAGTCTTCCATCTCTGGGAGTGTCAAAGGAAGCTCATCATCAGCAAGTAGATGTGTTGTGCCATCATCCATGTGAACCACAGGGAATGGCTCACCCCAATAGCGCTGACGGCTGAATAGCCAATCGCGTAGCTTATACTGAACCTTAGCTGAACCACGGCCATTCTCCTCAAGCCATGCAATCATCTTCTTCTTTGCATCCTCAACAGACAAGCCTGTTAGGAAGCCGGAATTTACCATAACACCTGTTGCACAATCAGTGAAGGCTTCCTTAGAGATATCGCCACCACCAACAACTTCAATCATTGGGATATTAAATTTCTGAGCAAACTCGTAGTCACGTGTATCATGAGCAGGAACAGCCATAATTGCACCTGTTCCATAGCTTGCAAGAACATAGTCAGAAATGAAAATTGGGATTTCCTTTTCATTAACAGGGTTGATACCACGGATACCCTCAAGCTTTACGCCAGTCTTATCCTTGTTCATCTCTGTACGCTCAAAGTCAGACTTATGAGAAGCCTCAACCTGATATGCTTCAACCTCTGCCTTGTTGGTGATAACACCATTTGCAAGCCAGCTCTTTACAAGCGCATGCTCAGGGCTCATTACCATATATGTTGCACCAAAAAGTGTATCGCAGCGTGTTGTATAAACAACAATCTCCTCACCAGCAGTTGTGCTAAACTTAACCTCAGCTCCTGTGGACTTACCAATCCAATTGCGCTGCATCTCCTTGATACCCTCTGACCAATCAAGATCATCAAGGTCATTTAGCAGACGCTCTGCATACTCTGTAATCTTAAGCATCCACTGACGCATTGGACGGCGCTCAACTGGATGATTACCACGCTCACTGCGTCCGTTGATAACCTCCTCATTAGCAAGCACTGTACCAAGAGCTGGACACCAATTTACAGGAACCTCAGAAACATAAGCAAGACCCTTGTTGTAAAGCTGCTTAAAAATCCACTGTGTCCACTTGTAGTATTTTGGATCGGTTGTATTGATTTCGCGATCCCAGTCATAGCTAAAGCCAAGAGACTTAATTTGACGCTTAAATGTTGCAACATTCTTCTCTGTTGTGATTGATGGATGTGTACCTGTTTCAACAGCATACTGCTCTGCAGGAAGACCAAAAGCATCCCAACCCATTGGGTGAAGCACATTAAAGCCACGATGACGCTTGAAGCGGCATAGAATATCTGTTGCTGTATAGCCTTCTGGGTGACCTACATGAAGACCAGCTCCTGATGGATAAGGAAACATATCAAGCACATAATACTTTGGTTTCCCATCGGAGAAATCTGGTGTCTTGAAGGTCTTATTCTCATCCCAATAAGCCTGCCATTTTTTTTCAATTGTTGCAAAATTATATTCTGAATTGCTCATAACGAATCACCTTACTACAAAATTGGTTAAAAAGTTAACAAATTTTAACATAAACCATGGTCAAATTCAATGATAATTGAGGTCTATCACAATGCCAAAACACACTTAGATATTTAACTGAATCGCATTAATAATCTAAATAATACGAGTAATCCTAGTAGGTATGTGTGTTTATTGTGGACACCTTAAATGATTTGCTTAACAGCTTCAGTATCTAGATTTAAGAGGGATGCTATTCTCAAACTTATTTCGTCAGCCAATAAACAAAGCCAACGACAAGTGGCATAGTAATCATAGAGATTAATGTAGAATACGATACAACTGCAACAGAATGCAATGTATCCTTACCAAATTTAGCGGAGAACATAGTTGTTGCTGCCGCTGCCGGTGCACTTGCTGCTATTACTAACGCCACCACCATTACATGATTACGTATACCCATAAAATATAGCAAAACAAATAGCACAACAGGAACAACAATTAAGCGAATAAACATCATGTTGTATGCACGCCAATCAGTAAGGACTTTCCCAATTTTGGCATTTGCCAAATAAAAGCCTATTATTATCATTGGCACTGGTGTATTAAGAGCAGCAAGTAAAGAAACCGGACGGCCTACTACCTCAGGTAATTTTATACTACTAAAAAAGAATATTAATCCTAAAATAACGCCTATTGTACCTGGATTAATTATGCCTGCTCGTAGAGCTAAATATATCTGACGTCCCTTAGATATTGAACCCTCAGCAGTCGTTAGGCGGCCAGACATTTCCCATACACCATATGTCCACAAAAGAATATTAAAAACAGCTATTATTATGGCACCGAAAAAGAGACCTTCCTTGCCTAAAATGGCTTCTTGCAATGGGAAAGCCATATATCCAGCATTTGAAAACACCAGACCAAAGCGCATTACCCGCTGCCTACTATCCTCTTTTTCAAACACACATGTATGAGCAAAAAATATATTTAATGCATGATATAAAATAGCAACAAAAAGAGCTATACCCAATAGATTTAAATCGTTTACATTAAAAGGACGCTGAAATGAATCAACAATAATACATGGAGTGACAACATATAGCATCATATTTGTCATACCACGAACGGTATCTTCACCGAAAATTTTAAATTTATTGCATGAGTAGCCTACACCTATTAGCAGGAATAAAATTGCCACTTGCTTGGCTACTATTAAAAAGCTTTCTAACATTTTATTATAAATTGATTAATTAATTTGCGCAATTATACTACAAAGCAAAAAGATTTTAAATGGATTTTTTCAGTTACGCATATTTTATATAAGGCGATGCACAAGCATTTGCTCACACACCGCCTTTACACAAATTATTCCATCTCTAAAAAAATAAAAGCGTGAGCCGCAGCCCACGCTTTTATTTTTATATGCTCTGTAGGATTGTGATAACTACTGTGCCGTAGATATCTTCTGCTGAGCAGCCGCGTGAAAGGTCATTCACTGGTTTTGCTACACCCTGAAGAACAGGACCATAAGCAGTAGCACCACCTAGGCGCTCTGTAATCTTATAACAGATATTACCCGCCTGAAGATCTGGGAAGATAAGAACATTTGCATTACCTGCAACTGAGCTACCTGGAGCCTTAGACTGACCAACAGATGGAACAATTGCTGCATCTGCTTGAAGCTCACCATCAACATCTGCATCAATGCCTAGCTCAGCAAAGCGAGCCTTTGTTAGCTCTGTTGCCTGCTGCATTTTTGAAACTAGGTCATGCTTTGCGCTACCCTTTGAAGAGAAGCTCAAGAATGCTAGCTTTGGCTTCTTACCAAGAAGAGCCTTATAGCTAGTAGCCGTTGCTAGAGCAATATCAACTAGCTCCTCTGCTGTTGGGCAAGGATTTACAGCACAGTCAGCATAAAGAAGAGTTGTATCACCAGCTGGAGTTGGCTCACGCAAATCCATGATAAAGCATGAGCTTGCAAGCTTAATACCCTTAGCTGTGCCAACGCAATGGAATGCAGAGCGAAGCATATCTGGTGTTGATGCGATAGAACCAGCAACAAAACCATCAACAAGTCCCTGATTCATCATCATATTACCAAAGTATAGACGATTTGTGCGGATTAGCTTTGTTGCATCCTCCTCTGTCATACCCTTAGCTTTTCTTCTCTCATAAAGAGCAGCTGCTAGCTGATCACCAAGTGGTGCTGTTGTGTAGTCAATTACCTCAATATTTAGACCATCTAGTGAAACTCCTGCTTTCTCACAAGCAGCAGCAAGCTCCTCAGGAGTTGCTAGCACTGTAAGCTTGCAGATTTCGTCTTTACCTAGTAGATATGCTGCCTTAACAACGCGTGGGTCCATACCCTCTGGTAGAACGATGTGGCGCTGTGCTGCCTTTGCCTTTGGCTTTACTGTCTCTAAAAAATTCATTTTTAACCTTTCTATAATTTTACATTAAATTACTTAGACATAACTGCCTTAGTTTCCTTAGCAATCATAAGCTCCTCATCTGTTGGGATGATTAGGGCTGTTACCTTAGAATCTGGCTTAGAAATTGTGCATGGACCACGTAGTGTTGCATTTAGCTCTGGATCAATATCGCAACCAATTGCAGCAAACTGCTCAATTAGTGTTGCACGAGCAGCAGCAGAATTCTCACCGATACCACCTGTGAATACGATTGCATCAGCACCACCTAGCAATGCATAGTAAGCACCTACATAGAATACAAGACGATGTGTCCACATATCAAGAGCAAGCTTTGCAGACTCAACACCCTTCTCTGCATTTGAAATGATATCACGCATATCGTTTGAGTTGACTCCACCAACGCCCAATAGACCGCTCTTCTTGTTTAATAGATTATCAACCTCATCAACAGACATACCCTCGCGTAGTAGTGTAAATACGACAGCTGGGTCAAGATCACCAGAGCGTGTACCCATTACAACGCCAGCAAGTGGTGTTAGGCCCATTGTTGTATCTAGAACCTTGCCATACTTAACAGCAGCAATTGAGGAGCCATTACCTAGGTGGCATGTTATAATCTTTAAATCTTCTGGTTTCTTGCCTAGATATTCAGCAGTTGCCAAAGTTACAAAGTGGTGAGATGTGCCATGGAAGCCATACTTACGGATGCCATACTTCTGATAATATTCCTCAGGGATTGCGTAGTGGCAAGCACTCTTTGGCATTGTCTGATGAAATGCTGTATCAAAAACAGCAACATTAGGTAGGCCAGGGAAAATCTTCTCACAAGCCTCAATACCGCCAATATTTGGTGGCATATGTAGAGGACCTAGAGGAACAAGCTTCTTTAGCTGAGCCATTACATCTGCATCTACAAGAGTTGAAGACTTAAAAATCTCGCCGCCATGTAGCACGCGGTGTCCAATAGCATCAACCTCATCAAGACTCTTGATTACACCCTTAGCAGGGTCAACAAGTGCTTCTGTTACAAGACGTAAAGCTGCTGAATGATCTGGTGCTGCAACAAGCTGCTCTTCCTTTGCTCCATCGCCCTTACGATATACCATATTTGCATTATCTGCACCAATGCGCTCTACCAAGCCAGAAGCAAGCTTAGTCTCTGTCTCAATATTATAAAGAGTAAATTTTAGTGATGATGATCCTGAATTGATCACAAGAATAATATCTATTTTTTCCATATTTAATCCATTCATAACTATTTAGTTTAACATTTTACTTTTACCTACTTTGAGTAAAAGCAATAATTGCTTTAGTATACTCTTTTCATTTCTCAAAAGCAATAGTTTAAAAAAGCAACACCATTCGAAAATTGCAACTTAGGTTGCAAAACTAAATGCACCTGTTTTGGTGCGTTTAGTCGTGCGACAGGGATTAGAGTTGCATAAATATTTTAAAAGTAAGGGGTTTTAGTAAAAACACAAAGTTTTCTATGGAAAAAGGTGCGTTTAGTTGCA
>JAFUOX010000010.1 GCA_017481725.1 Kiritimatiellia bacterium
ACCCTCATCCTCACTGTCAAACTAACAAACTGTCAAACTCGCCCACTGTCAAACTCGCCCACTGTCAAACTGACAAACTATCTAACTTTAAAACCATACAAGAACTGAGTTAGTTTGCGAGTATGCGAGTTTGCGAGTTTGATAGTTGAGTTTTGAGGATGAAGCAGCACATGCGTGCTATGAAGCGCACCTAAGATGTATTGGATACCTCTTAGGTGCATGAAGCGAAGCACAGCTTCATTTTGCATAGCAAGCCTCAGCGTCTCAATAGTCTTCTGGGCGAGCACACTAGAGGATGAGTTTTGCCAAATTGCTTCGAAAGATAAAGCAATATCCAAGGCAAAGCTCATTCCGCTAGTGTTTTTTTCGGCGTCACGTCTCTGCGACCTCTGCGTCCTCCGCGTCTCTGCGTCCCTTTGGCGTCACGTGCATCACGCTCCGCATCTCGTGCGTCAAGTCAGTATCTCATGTATCACGTTGCCCATTTAATTACAGCAATTATCAAATTTTGTCAACTTCTGTAAAATGATTGACTTATAAAAGTTTAATATGATACCCTTACGGTATATTAAATATAGGGATTTAATGTATAATTTAGTTAGGGTAGTTTTATGAAAAAATGTATTGCGAAAGCATTTCTAATTATTCTTGGTCTTTCAACAATAGTTTATGCTGCAGAGCCAGATGTTACTGGCTTAGTGCCAGCTATTTATTGGGATTTTGATGTTCAACCAAATGCAAGTCAACTGCCATCTGAAAACAAAGGTACTGCTGCTATTTCGTTTACGCATGAAGGCACAGTTTCTTATGTTGAAAAGGAGCCTTCAAATTTCGCAATCGACACAGGAAAATTTACACCATATTCTTCAGACGCTACGCTAATTTCTTCAGCACCAGGCTTAACCCTTGCAATTGATATGACACTAGGTCCAATCGCTAGAGGTATTACATTTAACTATAGGTCTGGAGCAGGCGATATTATTATCTGTCGAGGTGAAGAAGAGGATGTTCTTATGGTTGGTTTTGGTGGTCAACAGCAGGAATCTTCAAAATTCCTCACTGCAACAGTAACCGATGGCTATCATTTAATAATTTTAGTTGTCGAGGAAACAGGAATGCAGCTCTATGTTGATGGAAAGCTAGAAGCTTCTACAACAGAGTTTACCGCATGGCATAGTAGTAAAATGCTTTACCAAATGCAATTTGGTTCTCACTTAAATGGTGTTAAAGGAGCTGAGAAAAAATATGGTGGGTATATAAGCGATTTAAGATTTTATGATGTAGCTTTAACCCAACAGCAGATTGGTCTTTTATGCGATGACCTATCGGTATTGAACAGTGTTTTTATTGAAGAAAATTCCCCTGCTAAGGTTTTTGAAACAACCGCTACGTTTGATTATGAGGTTGTTGTCAATGAATCTAGAACAGCAACCGTCGCAATTGTCTATGATCGCTCGCCATCATTTACAAGCCCGATAACCAACGTAATTGAAACAGCTGTTGGCTCTGGAAGCTATACAAAAACGTTATCTAACTTTGATTTTTCAGAAACATATTATTACAAATTACTTTGCTATAATGATGTTAAGCTATATGAAACAAGCGTTTCTTCATTTAAAACACAATTACGAGTAAAACCATCAGAATATATTAAAAAAATACCAATTAAAATTTCAGGCTATACAGGAGAAACAGAGCTTACAGATTTCCCTGTTCTAATAAAGCTTTCAGAGGAAGCAATTCCTGGATTTATTTATTCTGAATGTTATGAGAATGGTAAGGATATTGTTTTTACAACATTAGATAATGTAGTGATACCTCATGAAATAGAGAGCTGGGATACGGAAGGAACCTCATATATCTGGGTTAAGGTTCCAACGCTTTCTGGCACAGAAACAACCATTTGGCTTTATTATTCAATTTTAGATGGTGATAATATATTTGAAATTGATTCAAAGGATGTGTGGTCTCAATATGCCGCAGTTTTCCATGGTGGAGAAGAAATTACAGATGCAACAGGTAATTCAGAGCTCGTTGATTGCAAAACCATGGTTCCAGAAAAACAAAATGGAATCGTGGCTGGAAACTTATCTCAGAAAACACCAAAATCATTTGGTTTGCAGTTCTCTAATCCTGTAAGTTCCGGAGCTGTTTCATCTGAATCTAATGTATCTGTTTCCGGTTGGTTTAAGAGAACAAATGCAAGCAATACCTCAGCGATTATTTTGAGCAATAAAGACTATTGGTGGGAGGGAAGATTCGTTGCATTGATAGAAAAAGGAAATTATTTTTCTGTTTATACTGGAGGTGCACATCATGGTACAAAAAATAAAGGAGCTTTAGTACAAGATGAATGGGGTTATTTAGCTTTTACTTATGACAATATAAACTTCAAATCATATTTTAATGGTGAATCTATCTATGAATCTGCTGAGGCAAAGCCGCTTTCATGTACTTCTGGAAATACTTGGAGCTTTGGTTCTTATTCTCGCGAATCGGGTGATGATGCTTTCCTAGGAGATATGGATGAGCTTCGTGTTTATAATGGCACAGCTTCCAGTGATTGGATAAAGGCAGAATACGATTCTGTTGTTAATAATTCAAGTTTTGTTGAATTTGAAGATGTAGTTGATTTGGTAGAAAATATGCCTATATTAGAAGTTCCAATTGTAGTCTCAAATCAGGATGGAACTTTTACTATATCAGTAGTGGTCGATCAATATGCACCAGCCTCAATAAATTGCATCGTTGGTGGGAAAAATTTTGAAATGTCAACAACAGATACAAGTTTCCCAATGACTTACTCTACAGTCGTTGACAATATGGCTCCAGGCACTTACGTTCCAATTGTGGAGGCAGGGAATGGTTTTGTTTCAAAAAGCCTGGAAGCAACACAAATTTATGTAGGTGCTTTTGATATTGAAAAACTTTCTGATGCAGATGAATCAAGTATGCAGTCAGGCTGCTTCCGCATTTCTCGTGTAGATAATGCTTCGGAGGCTTTGCCTGAAATTTCCTTTAATTGTAGCTTCTCTGGAGATGGTATTGCTTTAATAGATTTGCCAGAAAATATAGTTGTAAAAATTCCGCAAGGGATGAGCTATGTTGATGTTTTTATTCCGATAAAATATATGCCAGAATTTGATTTAGATGCAACGCTTACTATGACAATATCAGGGGACAATGTGGGATTGTCATCTGAGGGAACTCTTGTAATTAAAAATCAAATAGGTAATGCGACTGTTCGTTATGTTGCACCTGACGGCGATGATTTAAATTTGGGAACTTCCTCTGAAACACCAAAGAAAACTATTCATGCGGCTATAGAGAGTTTGATTCCATTTACTTATTGCACAAATTGTACTGTATATGTTGAGCCAGGTTTATATAAAATTTCAAAACCAATTTATGTGACAAATGCAATTCATGTTTTGGGTTTGGGAGAAACAGCGGCTGATGTCGTTGTGTCAAATACTGTTGGTTCCGGATGGGATAATAAAGACCAACGAGTATTTGTGCTCAATCATCCTGATGCGATTGTTGCAAGCGTAAGTATGCAAAAGGGAAGTATCACTGAGGGCAAAGGTGGCGGAGTTGTATTTATGGATACTTTGGGTGGAACAGTTTCAAATTGTGTAATAGAAGCTGGGTATTCAACATTAAATAGCTATGGGGCAGGTGCTGTTGTGTATGCTGGTTTGATAACACATACTATTTTCCGTGATAACGAGTGCAATAGTAATAGTGGTGGTTGGCAAGGCTCATATAGGGGAGGCGTTTTAGAGCTAAGTAATAATTCACGAGCAGAAAACTGCTTGTTAGAGGATAACTATCAATATCAAAATGTTTCATTAGTTCATTTGTATGACAAATCAATTATGCGAAACTGCACGATTGTTAATACCGGCTTGTCTGTCACAAATGACTATTGCGAGGTATTCTCCCCAGTGAGAATAGACTCTGGTGCAAGGGCAGAGAATGTTGTAATTGCAGGTGTGACAAATACTCTTGATGGAGCTGCCTGCTTACCATCAGGAAATGTTGCAAACTTCGTTAATGGTGCTGTTGATGGTGATATTACAGATTTGGGCTTCCCAGAGAATACAATTGTTGGCACAGCAACTGAATTCTTTAAGAATTATGCTGCAAAGGATTATCGTCCAAACGAGAATGGTCCGCTAGTTGGTAAAGGTGTAAACTATTCTCCGATGGCAGCATTAGACCTAGCAGGGGTGACTCGCCTTGTTGGTAGCAGAATAGATATTGGCTGCTATGAGGCACCGCCTTTTGGTACGTTAATTTTGATTAAATAAAAAGAGAGATATTATTATGGTTATATCATTAAAAAATTCAGTATTTTCACTACTGACATTATTGTGCGGTTCATTATTTGCAGGAAATAATGTTATAGACAATTTTCTTTATAAAATTGATATGACACTTCCTGGGTATCAAGGAACAACAGAATTATCTGATTTCCCTGTCCTTGTGAAGCTTTCAGAGGAAACAGTTCCAAATTTCTCTTATGAATTATGCAAAGCAGATGCTTCGGATATTCGCTTTGCTGATGCAAATGGGAATATAATTCCACACGAAATTGAGCTATGGAACCCAGAAGGTGAATCATATATTTGGGTTAAGCTCCCTACTTTGAGCGGTACAAATACATCCTTCAAAATGTATTTGGGCTTGGCTCTTCCTATTGAGCTTCCTGAAAATGATCCAACAGATGTTTGGAGTGCTTATGCTGCTGTATTCCATGGCGGTGAAAAGATTTTTGACTCAACAGGTAATTCGCCAACGGTTGTTACTAATAGCGTAAATGGCTTTAATACTGGCGATAATGTTGTTGCAGGTGCTATGTATAAGCCTAAAAATAGTAAAGGTGTTCAATTCCTAAATCCTGTTACTACTGGTGCTATGTCCACAAATAATGTAGTTTCATTCTCTGGCTGGTTTAAGCGCAGTAGTTCAGGAACCGTTATTGTGGCTGCTAATAAGTCAACATGGGCAGCAAGTGGATTTTTGGCCATCGTGGAAGCCGGAACTTATTTTTCTTTAGCTGTTTCAGGCACTCATCAAGGCAAAAAAAATGCTGGTGCCCTACAAAATGGTGTTTGGGGTCATCTTGCATTCTCATATGATGATACAAAGATTAATTCATATTTTAATGGAGAAAATATTTATTCAAATGAAAATGGTCTAAGTCAAATTGACCCAGGTGAAACATATTGGGCTATAGGAAATTATGCCGACTCGGCAAAAGATGGCTATGTTGGTGACATGGAGGAGATTCGCTTCTATAATGGTGTAGCTTCTGCTGATTGGATTAAGGCAGAATATGATTCTGCAATTTCTGTAGATACATTCGTTTCTTATGGAAAAGTAGAAAATCTTTTTGACTATAAAGTTTCTTCAATGTCTTATTCATTTGTAAATGATAATACCGTATCAATCTCCTATGAAATTGATAAAAATTATGAGTCAGAAACTTCTGTTGCTTCTGTATCTCTCCTTTATGGTCGCACCAATGATGAAGGTTTGATAGAAAAAGAATTGGGTACAACTACTGGTGGCAAATATTCTGTAACCATTTCTGATCTTGCTCCTGGTGATTACACCGCTCAAATCAAGATGTCTATAGAGAAAAACGGAAAAGTAATTGATGTCATTTTTGCACCAATAAGCTTTGTAATTACTAGAGCCTTTGCACCAACAGGTAACTATAAGGCTATTACAGTAAAAATAGCTTATGATGGTGAGCCTTCAGAAAATATTCCAGTTTTGCTTCGCCTCTCAGAGGAAAATATTTCTGGGTTTAAGTACGAGGATGTAATTGATAAGCATTTTGAAATTGTTGATATAAATGAAAATCTTCTACCTTATGAAATTGACACATGGGACGAGGAAGGAGAATCATTAATTTGGGTGAAGGTTCTATCTCTTGAAAATAATGCAATAATAACAGTTCGTTATGGTGGCACATTTAACAATGATATACTTAATAGTGAGTATGTATGGGATGATTATGTAGGAGTATGGCATTTAAATGAAACAAATAATGCAAGCACCTATGGTTCATATCCTAACTCAACAACTGTAGCTGGAATCGATGCTGAAAAGGCTGCTGTTTCCAAGGCAGATGAAGAAGGTGTATTTGGTAAAGCAGTTAGAATTGTTGATGCTAATACGGGTTCAACAGAACAAACCTATGGTGGTGTTTTTATTCCAGACAGTGGAGAAAATTCTCCTGTTGATTTAGGCTCAGAATTTTCAATTTCAGGATGGTTTAAGCATGGCAGCCAGAATATTTACTATGACCACGTTATTTATAAACGATTGAAGGCTGATAATTCTGGAACACCAAATAATGGATATGCAATTGAGGTGTCTGTTAACAATGGTACTGGTTCAAAGATTGATCCTCGTGGCTCTCAAAGCGGTGCCACAGGAACTTTTAACTTGCCTAATAGTCTATATGAATGGTCTTATTTGACATTTGTATTTGCAGGTTCTAGCTTACACACTTATCAAAATGGAAAACTTGTTAAAACCATTCCAATTACAGCTGTTAAGGATAATAATGCACCAATAGCAATAGGTAATAATGTTGCTGGCTATGGGGATGTTGCTGGAGATTGTGCATGGAATGGCTGGGTTGATGAACTACGTTTAAGACCTACTGCTACAGACGCAGCATTTGTTGCTGCAGAATATGCTGCAATGTCTAATAAAGATAAATTTGTGTATTCCTCAGTTTCAACAGTTGATCCATCACAGCCAACAATTGTTGGATACCCAAGCTGTAGCTGGACCGGTTCTAGCTTTAAGTTCTCAACAACAATAGAGGCAGGAAATGGCTCTGTATTTGCTGTTTACAAGAATTTGGAAACAGGAGTAGAATTCACTAATAAGCTAGCAGATGTTACATCTGATATGGCTTCTCCAATTATTCTTGAGGAAATACCAGAGTTACCAGAAGGAGCTACATATTCCTTTGGTACTATTTCCCTCAGTAATAATGGGACTGGTTCAAAGCGTGTGGATTCACAGTATAATATCTATAGTGGAGAGATAACCATTGAGAAGCTCTCCGATGCAAGTGAAATAATTAACTCTGCAGGTGTATTCCGTATTTCTCGTGACCCTTCTTCAACTGTTGGAGATTTAACCTTTGATGTTGCACTATCTGGTGAAGCAATTGAGCTTGGTGCTGCAGAAAATATTATAACATCAGTGACAATTCCTGATGGTGCAAGCTACGTTGATATAGAAATAAATCCTATACCTACAGAAGCCGTTAATGAGGATAAATCTCTAAGCATAACACTTACAGGAAATACTATTTCATTTGCAGGCGAGATTTCTGCAGAGATGAGTGTATTAAATGCTTCCGGTAATTATCGTACACGTTATGTAAGCACAACAGGTAATGATGAAAATGATGGTCTAACAATTGAAACAGCTCTCAAGACAATTACAGCGGCTATTGAAATTTTAGATAAATATCCACAGACCGAAATAAATACAATATATGTGGAAGACGGATTATATACAATAGATGGTAATATTGTTTTAACAAATTCAACCCATGTTTTTGGAATGGGAACAGATCCTTCTCATGTGGTGATTTCCAATAAGTATCAAGGAACTAATGCTAATGGCGAAAGACGTATTTTTAGGATAAATAATAAAGACGCTCTTGTGGCAAATTTGACAATGAAAAATGGATCCGTTTGTGGTAGCTATGTCTATGGCGGAAGCTTCTTGATAGAGGCAAATGGTGGCACGGTTTCTAATTGTGTTGTAGAAGCAAGCACTTCCTCGCAGAGTAATGCATTTCCTGGAGGTGGATATTTGCACAATGGCTTAGTCACACATACTGTTTTCCGTCAATGTCGCACATTGTCTGGTTCTCCAAATTGGGAGCCAAATAGATCTGGTGTTCTACATGCAAAAGGAGATAGTAGAGTAGAGAATTGTCTTTTTGAGGACAACCCGCAAAACACTACTGTTGTTCTAATTCACATGCAAGGAAATTCCGTTATGCGAAATTGTACAATTGCTGATGGTAGTCTTTCAAAGACAAATGAATATTGTTCAACATGGTCTGCTTTACGTCTATCTGGTTCAGCAAAAGCGGAGAATGTTGTAATTGCTGGTGTAACCAATACTATTGATGGGGCAATCTGCCTACCAACAGGAAATGTTGCAAACTTCATAAATGGTGCCGTTGATGGTGATATTACAGATTTGGGCTTCCCAGAGAATACAATTGTTGGCACAGCAACTGAATTCTTTAAGAATTATGTTGCAAAGGATTATCGTCCAAACGAGAATGGCCCTCTAGTTGGTAAAGGTGTAAACTATTCTCCGATGGCAGCATTTGACCTAGCAGGGGTGACTCGCCTTGTCGGCAGTAGAATTGATATTGGCTGCTATGAGGCACCGCCTTTTGGTACGTTGATAATAGTCAAATAAACAAAACAAAAAAAGCACTCCTAATGGGGTGCTTTTTTGTTTGTGAATGGATCACTGATGCGTACACGGATGAGTGATTTGTCGCTGATGATTCAAGCCTTCGGCAGAACACGGAGGACAGAGAGATAAGGAGACACGGAGGGGTTTTAGAAAAGTATGGAGAAGCGACTTCCAGTCGCTTTGCGTGCTGTTAGCACGCTTATGCTTCCGTGATAGCTAAAAGTGCGAGGAATGGACGTTAGATGTTGAACGGACAATAAGACGATTAGACGCGAGAATGGGGAAAAACCACTCAACTCTACCTGAATTCTTCATTCTTCATTTATTATAATGGTGATGGAAGACTTAAGGAGGCAAAGGTTTGGCACCTTGCCACCTTAAGCCCCAGTATACCGAGTGGCTCTGCCACTCTCATCTACACTGCCAAACTAATTCAACTTATAAACTTATTCCATTCCTATATTGAATAGTTATCAAGTTTGCCAGTTGCACAGTTTGCCAGTTGGGAATGTAAATACACTTCCGTGGTTACAAATTCTCCAAACACTCTCCGCGTTTCGCCGAAGGCCTCAGCGTCAGCGGCAAATTCGCGTTTGCGCCGCAGGCTGGAGCACTAGCGACCACAATACTCATCCGTATGCCCGCAGGCTAAGCACAGCAGTGCACCATCCGTGTATTACTCAAGTGAGTAAAGCGAATTATCAGGGGATATGAATCCGCAGCGTGTGGATGTGAATCCAAGCTCACCGTTGGAGTTATAGGCCTCGGTGAGCTCTTCTACATGACCATCACAAAATGCTATGTTCGTTTTGCCTTGGTGACGAAAGCCTTGAGTGCCAGCCTCACGAATGCTTGTGCTTGAAGCATCGTGCTTTGTGCTTCTCTTTGGAGAACGCATAAATTTGTTTGCTCCTCCACTAAATTCTCCATCACCAAAAAGAGCTGTTTTATCTGGCTTTTTTATATGAGATAGCTTTGCTGGAGTTCGCCTTTTCCCAGAATCTCCTTCAACCTTACCAATAAAGCTACAATTGTAATTATAGCCAGTGTATTGTTCGCCATTCGCATTTGAATTGCCACCTAAAAAGCTGGGACATTGGAAAAGCTTTTTATCTGCTGAATAATTCCATATTATTCCAGGTGTTGCTTTTCCGTCAGAAGTAATAACATAATCCCAACACCAAGACTTGTAGCCTCCAATTTTTCGCATTCCCCACGGGAAGGTGTCATTATTCTCTGTAGTGTATGCAAGTGCTGCAGCTGCTAAATTGCGTAGATTATTTTTACACTTAGCACTGCGAGCACTCTCGCGAGTATAAATGACACCATAGCTAATCATAGATGTAAGCAAAGAACAAATTGCGACAACTACAATGAGCTCAATAAGAGAGAATGCTGAATTGTTTTTATGATGCGATGTGTCTGTTTTTAACATTATTCGCAAAGCCTTAACTTGAAGAATTGCTGATTGTTGTTATCAAGCTCAATAGAATACTCGTTTGTTTCAGGATTATATTGTGGGATAAGCTTGGTGTTCCAGCTTGTTGGATTTACCTTTGTGCTTTTTGAAATGCGTAAGGTGTCATAGCATGGGGTTGTGAGCGAAGTTTTAAAGAAGGCGCGATTAGCTTCAAGCCTAAAGTCTGTTATTGCTAATGATGGCGTGAAAGCTTGGTGTGGTGCTTTGTCGAATGCAGCATTAACATAGTTTGGATAGCCGTTGCTGCCGACACTGCCACGAGCTGTTAGTTCTTTTTCGCAAGCATTTGCGAATGAGAAATGCTTTGTTATCCAAAGCTCGTATGGTGGCAGTGGCGCAACATCAGATATTGCATCTATTTCTGGCTCTGAATATAACGGATAGCCTTCTTCGTCGTATTCTTCAAAGACTGGTTTAATGCGCACGAATTTTATCCATTTTCTTCCCGTTTCATCTATAGGCAGATTATTGATTTTTGAAATATCGTAGCTTGTGCCACCAGCTGAGCCATTATAACGCTTGCATAGCTCTGCGAGAGTAATATTTGACCAATCGCTGCTTGTTAAATTTGGTGGAAGTGGCAGGGTGGGGTCTGTTCGTTTGCTCCACCAAAGATTGCCGTCAAATAATTCGGAGCAAGGGGCATTTGTGTCGTATGTATATCCTAATGTTGGAGCAAATCCATCGGCATAAGGTGCATCTGGAATTGTGTGCCATGTTTTACCATCTTGGCTAACCTCTACCTTTGCAAGCTCTGATATGCAAGTAGATGTGATTGTGAAGTTTTCTGGTGCCTCGCCTTCAGCGTAATAGCTTGAGCCATTGCCCGAGTATGAAAGCATTGCATTGCCAAAAACAATGAAATCTTGACCATATGGATTTTGAGGGTCATCATAAACACGATGATCAAACTCAATATCAATAGCTGCAGGAGTCTCCTCATCATATTGAACAAGTGAATATAAATCTGATTCTCCCCAAGCTGGATTGATCGGATTTACAACACCACCATATTGTTGGTTCATATATGCTGTTGGTGCACCTAATGCATTGTGAGAATTGTTATAGTTGTAGGCATCAGTGTAGGCGGAGGCGATTGCGTATCCGAATGGTGACTCTGCCGCATTAGGAATATAGTTAGGCTCTGAGGCTTCATACTTTGTCCAATCAATATATTTTAGATAATACCACATCTCATTGCTTAGCATTTGTCCATCGATGCCAGTGGAATAATATTCCCATGTGGCAGAGTCAAATGAACTAGAATTTTTAGCAAAGCATTGAGACCAATAATGCGTATTTGGATTGCTACTACACCAATCTAGTGCGTCGGTTGATTTGTTTGTTAGAAAGTAACTAGCATTGTCGTTTATGTCATAACCCAGTGCGTCAAGGCTACTTCCCCATGTTGATGTAGAAATAGCAGCGTGTAAGCGATTGTCTGCCTCAGCAATTTCATTAAGAATTTGTGTTGCAGAGCGAGGCTCTCCATTCCAACGATAGCCCCAGCATAGGGAGGATTTGGAGTTTGGTTTATTCCAATCGATAACGATGGCTACTTGGTTTGTGCCTTCACCTACCCAATAATGAATATCTTCGAAGGTAAATGCTCCAAGAGCCCAGCAGGAGAAGCATATTGCCACTCCAATTGAGTTTTTAATAATATTCTTCATTTTATTCCTTTGCGACCATTAGAATGTGGGCACAAAGAAAACCGTTTTCTTTGCTTTTCGTAAACTCGTCTTCTGACTCATGGGATAGCGCGATATATCACCTTCCTCAATCAATAGCATTGGAATTGAGCTATTGGGAGAGTGGTTTTATGAAATATCGCTACCACACACAGCGGCGCAACCGTGCCGGAATTTCACCGGGCTTCCGTTAGTTTACGCTTTAAACCCATCATTTAATAGCTTGAGCCATAAATTATACACTAATGCGTACCCAATAATCAACTCTCATACACGAATACATGCACACTAATGTGTTGGTTTTATATGTAACCATACACTAGAAAATTCAATCTATTTCTATTCAAAATAAATATAGAATGTACGAAATCTATATGGATTTTATGTGGATATACATCAAATCATAGATTTTCTGGTTTAGTAAATTTGCATCTTTATTAAGAATTTTGCTGCCATATTATTTGTCATCGGTGATTAAATATTGAGTTCTATGTCTCACATATTGTGACATTGAGAAATAATAAATTTGATAATTTTGTGTAATTCTGTCACAAAATATTATAAAAACCTCAAAAAGTATCGCATGGCATAGAATTTGCTATAATTTTTATGCACATTAGCTTCATTGTCCCTAAACACAATTATATTGATACATATGCAGAAATTCAAAAATGACGTAAGTGATGGTTGGCTAATAAGCCAATTGTTAAAATTCTTTAAAAATATAATAACATATTGGGAGAAGGATATTACAGACTCTGATTTCTTTAGTATCTTCTCTAATGCAAATCTCACGAATATACAAGAAGCAAAATCAGTTATCGGAAAGCATTTTAAGGCATCTGAGTTAATTAAAAATACATCTGTTGTTGCAAGATTTGTAAATGATGATATTGATGAAAATGAAGGTGTACCATCTATAAATAAGATGGATTTCCCATTGCATATATTAGACGAACTTATTACAGAAGTATGGAATGTAAATAAATCTTTCCAAAAGCGTTGTAGAAATATGCTTTTAGAATGGAGCGATCTTATTGTTAAGAACAATATTTGTGAGTGCGATATTAAAGACCCAATGGAATTGCGTTTTAAGGCCGCATGTGACTTTCTTAACCTTGATGAAATTGAAAAAGAGGTTTTATTATATTCATTAGTAAGAGAGTTTACTTGTTTTGATGATTTTCCTTCTGTAAATCTAAAGGGAAGTAATATCCTACAAATGTTTTATGCAATGGCTATAGATTGCTCTAGTAGTGATGTAGGAAGGGCATTATCTTCTGCTGGTAGGTTATCTCGCTATGGAGTTCTTGATTCTGAAGGTGATTTTATTCCTGAAAATTCAATTCGCTTATTCTTTGCAGATGGTGATGCGGATATGTTAGCAGGAAGATTCTTCTCTAATGTTAATCTTACTGATACATTGCCTTTGGATTTCTATGGTAAGTTGGCTGAAGAGCATAGTGAGTTTTTAATAAATTTAATAAAAGCTTCAAATAACGATAAAGGTTTAAATATTCTATTCTATGGTGCACCTGGAACAGGAAAAACAAGCTTTGTAAAAACATTGGCTCGTGAGCTTGAGCGTAGTCTTTATCAAATCAATCAAGGAGAGCAATATCCACAAAAATTTAGAGTTTCACCAGAAAATCGTATGTGTGGTATTAGAATTTGTAATGAAAGAATTCCAAAAGAGAGTTCAATTATGCTGATTGATGAGGCAGATCAATTATTGCGTACAAATGCCAGCTCTTTTGATTCGTTTGAGAGCCTGATAGGAGGTTCTAAAACGGAAAAAGGAGTAATAAACTCTATTCTTGATGAGATTAGAATCCCAACTATATGGATATCTAATACTGCGGCCAGTGAATTGGATGACTCAGTACGTCGTCGTTTTGATTATTCAATTAAATTTGAAGAACTCAATTCAGTTCAACGAAAAGCTATTTGGATAAATAATGTCAAGAAGCACAACCTTGAAGGAATTATTTCCCAATCCATGTGTGAAGTGTTTTCTGAAAAATATTTAACAAATGCCGGAGGTATTTCATTAGTATTAGATAATGTTAAGCGTATGAATGCCACTGCAGAAAATGTGGAAGGAATGATTGAAAAGTTAATGGTTCCACATTGCGAGCTTATGGAGATAAGCAAAAAAGATGAAAAAATTCTTCCTGCGAAGGATTATTCTCTAGAAGGTTTAAATATCAAGGGAAATATTCCTCTTGATAGAATAGTGTCTGCGGTTAAAAAGTTTCGTGCAGAAAAGGATTTTAATATTGATTCAGATCGTCCTCGTATGAATCTTTTGTTGTGGGGACCTCCAGGAACAGGAAAGACTGAATTTGTTAAATATCTTGGCTCTGCTTTGAATGCAAAGGTTTCAGTCAAAATGGGTAGTGACCTATTATCTTGCTATGTTGGAAAATCTGAAAAGAATATTAAGCACGCATTTCAACGAGCAGAGGAAGAAAATGCGATTTTATTCCTCGATGAAATAGATGGATTGGTTCAAGATCGTTCAAATGCAGCCCGAAGCTGGGAGGTTACACAGGTGAATGAACTCTTGCATCAAATGGAGAACTTTAAGGGAGTGATGATAGCTGCGACCAATTTTATGGATAACTTAGATCGCGCGATTATGCGTCGCTTCACATTTAAGCTCCAATTTGATTATTTAGAAAACGCAGGTAAGCGCCTTTTCTTTGAGAAAATGTTTAAAACATCGCTTACAGAAGCAGAGTTAAAGCGTTTGTCTCAGATAAATAATCTTACACCTGGTGATTACAGAACAGTCCGTCAATCGCTATATTATTTAGGCGAAGATTCGTTAAAGAACGATATTCGACTAAGCGAATTAGAAAAGGAGTGTAGCTTGAAGAAGTGTGAAAAGCAGCACTTTATCGGCTTTTAATCGTTTTGTTAAATTCTCTTTAAAAACTCATTCGTGTTAATTCGTGTGGGGGTGTTAATGAACTGAAACAGGTTCATCTGTTTTCGCAAATTAAACGTGCGAAAAAAAATTTTTTTTTGAAAAAGTATACTTTCCATTATAAAAATGTTATAATCAGGAATGTAAGGTGAGTTTAAGTTGTTAAGTTTTAAAATTTATAATTTAGATTAATATTTAAAATAATGATGGCGTAGCATACCTTAAAAAACTTTCTTGAGAGTCATTATGAAATCATACCAGCAGAAATCAGAATCAGTGATGAAGAGTATGAATTAATGAAATCTCAAGTATTCCAAAATATAGAAAACTTGGTCAAATCATAGATACGGGATGATACAAATTTTAGGTGTTGCATATCTATATTTTCAATGTCTAATATTTTTGATTTTCCTGGTGTAAATTTTTCAAATAAAATTAATTAACAAAGAGGTAATAATATGTTCTACGTTTGTGTGCACAATGGTCATCTGATAAATTTTTTTGATGTAAAATCAAATTTGTTGGTTGGATCACATTATATTCCGGAAAATGTTAAAAGTGCTCAGGTTCTTTCTCCAACTGAGGTTGTCGTTTATTGTGAAAAATCAGTTATTGTTTTAAAGAAATATAATGGCAATGGATATTCATTTTATGTATATTCAAGACGAGTTATTTAATTCTTATAAAATAGCATTTGATGAAAAAGAATATAAAGCAACAGAATAGCAATGTATATAAGAATAATATTACATTAAATTTATTTTTTGTCTTGAGGGAAATTAACTTACAATGGATATTAAAAAAGTATTGAAATGTCTTGGTCAAAATCATCTATATTTAAAGGTTGTTCGTAAAACTGAAGCTAAAGCGTTAAATTTGTTAAGAGAAAATAAAAAGAATATGAGAAAGGAATAATAATTATGATGACATATAAGGAGTTTTTAAAGTTAGTACTACGTACTGGACCATATATTTTGGCAAATCCAGAAATTTCAAATTGTCCAATACCTGAAGAGATGGATAGAACTTCAAAAAAAGCTCATAGAGAAGGAGGTCTTGGATTCTGTTGGGGCGGAGTTGAGACATTGGGTGATCTTGCAAGACTATGGGAAAATTTAAAAAATTATACTTCATGTGAGTCGTGCTCTGGTAAACAACTTATTGTTGGAGCTGGAGGTTCTCCTTGTTCTAGTATTGGTAAGCATATACATTGGTATTGTCCTAAATGTGACAAATTTTCCAGAGAGGTGCCAAAATGCGAAGCAATAGGTGTTTTATGTAGTGTGAGGGACTCGCAAGCTAAATCAACATTTATAATCCCTAATGATATATGTGCGATTAATTTTGATAGAATTGATAATTTATTTAATGGGAAACTTAAAGAGCAATACATTTCTATTGCCTTAGAAAAGCTTGTTGAGATAGATAAAATGATATCAGAA
>JAFUOX010000011.1 GCA_017481725.1 Kiritimatiellia bacterium
GTATGATAGTATGACAGTTTGAGAGAGAAGATGAAGGTGGCTTTGCCGCCCTAGACCCCCAACTGTCAAACTTTCCAACTCGCCCACTCGCAAACTGTCAAACTTTCCAAGCCTCAACACCTAAACAGTTCCATTTTTTTATAGTTTGACAGTTTGACAGTATGATAGTATGACAGTTTGAGAGAGAAGATGAAGGTGGCTCTGCCTCCTCTCGCTTTCTCCCAAAACCACATCACCTCTCCGTGCCTCCGTTCTTCCTGAAAACCACACTACGTGTGCTCCGTGTTTCGCCGATGGCTATAGCGTCAGCTTGAAATCTGTCTAGTCGTCTGACCGTCTCGTCTCCGTTGTCTTATCGTCTGATTGTTCTTGCAGTAGTGCTTTGGTATGTTACTCCACGCATTCACGAATGCAAGCATCCGTGTAAACGCAGTGTTAATAAAATTCCTAACACAAAACTAACAATTCTTTTATAAAATGTACATATTTATATTATATCATAAGCGGCACAAAGACAAGAAAGGATAAAATAATGAAAACAATAAAACTAAGAAGTGTCGCTAATGTTTTGCTTGCAATTGCAACTGTATCAGTTGTTGGTTGTGCAAAATCAAACAAAACAACAATCAATGGCGCTGGTGCAAGCTTCCCAGCACCCGTATATCAAAATTGGACTCATAGCTATAGCCAAACAACCACCGGTGTTCAGGTCAACTACCAAAGTCTTGGCTCAGGAGCTGGTATAAATCAAATTAAGGCTGGCACAATAGATTTTGCTGGCTCAGATAATCCATTAACTCTTGAAGAACAAAATGAGTTTGGTCTTGTTCAGTTCCCTATGCTTACTGGTGGTGTGGTTGTAATTGTTAATATCCCAGGAGTAGAAAATAATCAGCTAAAGCTTAGTCGCGAAAATCTAGCGAATATCTTTTTAGGTAAAATTGTTAATTGGAACGACCCAAAATTGGCAAGCGACAATCCTAATTTACCAGACCTACCTATTACTGTTGTTCGTAGAGCAGATGCAAGCGGAACGAGCTTCATCTTTACAAACTTCCTTTCAAAAATCTCTCCTGAGTGGGAAAAGAATGTAGGTTTTGGTTCTTCAGTAAAATGGCCGGTAGGTATCGGTGGTCAGAAAAACCCAGGTGTTTGCAATAGCGTTGCTAAGATCAGTGGTTCTATCGGCTATACAGAATATACTTATGCAGTAGAGGCAAAGCTAACTATGGTTCAGCTTGAGAATAAGGCTGGTAATTATGTTGTACCAACAATTGACAACTTTATAGCAGGTGCTGCAGCTGCTGATTGGGCAAATACTCCAGGCTACTATATGGTTTTGACAGATCAGTCAGGTGAGAATAGCTATCCAATCTTGGGTGTGACATACATTCTATATCGTAAGGACTTAGCTGCTGACCGCAAAGCAGACCTTATTAAATATTTTGATTGGTGCTTCAATACAGGTGCTGCAGCTGCAAAACGCCTACAGTATGTTCCTCTGCCAGAAAATGTGGTTGAGCTTCTTAAAAAAGAAGTTTTAAAATAATTCTTGGAGTACACATAAGTGAAAAAATCCACAATAAGACATGATAATATTTTTAAAATAGTTTGCTTATGCTGTGGAGCCATTGTGCTTCTATTAGTGGCTGGATTCTGCATTCAGCTACTGCTAGCAAGCTCTGAAGCATGGGAACGGTTTGGCTTGGGATTTCTGGTCTCAAGCGAATGGGATCCAGCCGCAGAACAATTTGGAGCACTGCCATCTATTATTGGTACAATAGTGACTACAATTATTGCATTGCTGATTGCTCTTCCATTGGCATTCGCAGCAGCACTTTATATTGTGGATGCACCTAAGAAAATAAGTATCATTTTGGGATATGCACTCGATTTACTCGCGGCTATCCCAAGCGTCATTTACGGAATGTGGGGACTGTTTGTCTTGGCACCTTTAATGCAAAAGACAATACAGCCTTTTTTTGTTAATACACTCCATTTGGATGCAATTCCTTTTGTAAATTCAAACTATAATGGATTTGGTCTTTTTTCTGCGGGAGTGATTCTTTCCGTTATGATACTTCCATATATTTGTGCTGTATTGCGCGATGTACTACAAATGACACCTCTTGTGCTTAAAGAGGCAGCCTATGGGATAGGGTGCACCAAGCTAGAGGCAAGTAAAGATATTATCCTACGCTATGGTATACGTGGTGTACTAGGTGGCATTTTTATTGGGTTGGGTCGTGCATTGGGCGAGACGATGGCAGTTCTATTCGTAATTGGTAATATGATGAATATGCCAGCAGGAATATTTGATTCAGCAACTACGATTTCTGCAACACTTGCAAATAATTTTGCAGAGGCAGATGGATTACAAAGAAGTGTTTTATTTGCCCTTGGTGTGATATTGCTTCTTATGTGTCTTTCAATTCAAATTGGAAGCCAGTGGTTCCTTCATGCAACTAAAGCAAAAAGAGGTGAAAAATGAGGCATCGTTCTCTATTTTTGCGAAAGCTTAAAAACAAAATATTAACCATTTTCTCGGTTTGTGCTATAGGATTTGCCATTAGCATTATGCTTTGGGTAATTTGGGTTGTAATCGATTTTGGTAAAGAGGCTCTTTCCTTTGACCTATTTATAAATTGCTCAGCACCATTTGGTAGCATGAGCTACGGTTTTGCAAATGCAATACTTGGTACGCTCCTTATCACATTAGGTGCAGCAGTACTTGCAGTTCCTCCTGCATTATTGGCAGGTATATTCCTTTCTGAATTTAAGGAATATACTCGAACTGCAAATTCCATAAGATTTGCTTGTAATGTACTTATGGGTATGCCATCTATTTTGGTGGGCTTATTTGTTTATATGATAATTGTTGTTCCAACAGGACAATTCTCTGGTCTTGCTGGATCTATTGCCTTGGCAATATTGATGTTCCCAGTAATTGTTCAAAACACAGAGAATATGCTTGCTATGGTGCCTGATACTCTTAGAGAATCAGCTCTTGCCCTTGGAATGACTCGTATGCGTGCAATTCTCTATATTGTGTGCCGTAGTGCAAGAAATAGCCTTCTTACAGGTATTTTGCTTTCTCTTTCAAGAGTGTCAGGAGAAACAGCACCATTGCTATTTACTGCAATGTTCGCTGATAGCTTTCCAGAGGGATATTGGTCTCAACCAACGGCAAACCTTCCAGTGCTAATAACAGAATATGCAACAAACTCGCCATTCGAGGAGATGCATCAAATAGGTTGGAGTGCCGCACTTGTTGTAATGGTTATGGTTCTATTAGTAAATATTTTTGTTAGAATCTTTTTTAGGGAGAAAAAATATGGGAATTAAAATTCAAACACAAAACTTAAACTTCTTTTATGGAAATCATCAGGCATTGTTTGATAATAATCTAGTTATACCAGCAAATCAAATTACTGCTGTAATTGGCCCATCAGGTTGCGGTAAATCTACACATCTGCGCGTTTATAATAGAATTTTCGAGCTATATAGAGAGCAAAAGGCTACAGGTGAGGTTATTATAGACGGCAAAAATATTCTAGATAATGATGTCGATGTACTCGAACTACGCCGTAAGGTTGGTATGATTTTTCAAAAGCCAACTCCATTCCCAATGAGTGTCTTTGATAATGTGGCTTATCCTTTAAATTTGCACTATAAGCTTGATAAGAAGGCAATTGAAGAAAGGGTTGAGCAAGCTTTGCGTGGTGCATCACTTTGGGATGAGGTTAAGGACAAGCTATATTCAAGTGGATTAGCACTATCTGGAGGACAACAGCAGCGCTTATGTATTGCACGTACAATTGCTTCAGAGCCAGAGATTTTGCTTATGGATGAGCCTACTAGTGCCATTGATCCAGTGGCTACTCTCAAAATAGAAGAGCTTATGGATTCGCTGCGTGAGCGCTTTACAATTGTTATTGTTACCCACAATATGCAACAGGCTGCACGAATTAGCGATCAAACAGTCTTTTTCTACAAGGGTCGCATAATTGAATATGGTCAAACAAAGGATATCTTTACAAATCCAAAGAATAAACAAACAGAAGAATATATTACAGGGAGATTTTCATAATGAATGGTCATTTTAACAATGCTTTAAAAAGCCTTCAGGGCATGCTAGGAACAATGTCTGTTTATGCAGAGGAGGCGGTTAGACTTTCAGGTAAAGCTATTGATGAGCTTTCTGTTGCGTCTGCGATGCAGGTAATAGAGGGCGATGAAAAACTTAATTCTATGGAGAATGAGATAGAGGAAGAATGTTTAAAGATTCTTGCTCTGTATCAACCTGTAGCGTCAGATTTACGAAATGTGGTTACTATTCTCAAGGTAAATAGTGAATTAGAGCGAGTAGGTGACTTGGCAGTAAATATTGCTGAACGTGTGAGAAGTCTTGACTCCTTCAAAAATAGCAATATTGAGAAGTTTGATTTCAATAAAATGCTTCAGCTTTCTTGTGGTATGCTCAAGGATGCCTTAGATTCTCTGGTTTATCATAATATAATTTTAGCACAAGAAGTGATTACAAGAGACGAAAAAGTTGATATAATACATCGAGATAACTATGGGATAGTCCGCACATTTATTATAAAGCACCCAAATTCAGCTGAGTATTATTTAAATGGGTTGACAATTTCTCGTTGCCTAGAGAGAGTAGCAGACATTGCCACAAATATAGCAGAGGATGTTATCTATCTTGAAAGCGGAAGTATTGTACGACATTGCCACGAAACAGGGAAAACGAATGAGCTATAAAATTTTAATTGCAGAAGATGAGCCATCAATTAGAGAGCTAGTTCGGATGGCTTTAGAGGAAGAAAATTTTACAGATATTGTAGAAGCAGAAAATGGACGCGAGGCTATAGAGAAGGCAGAGCGTTATCAACCTTCCCTTATTTTGCTTGATTGGATGATGCCTGAGATGTATGGGCTTACGGTTTGTAGCACATTAAAAATGAATGAAAATACCCGTAATATACCAATAATTATCTTGTCTGCAAAGAGCGAGGAAAGTGATATTGTTCTTGGTCTTGAGATGGGTGCGATAGATTATGTGACAAAGCCATTTAGTCGCAAAATCCTTATTGCTAGAGTTAGAGCACATCTGAGGGAGCAGACAGGAAAGGTAGCTACGCAGGAACTGCGTCGTGGTGCATTATTAGTTAATACAGACCAGCACTATTGTAAGTTAGATGGTGAAAATATAGATTTAACCTTTAGCGAGTTTGAAATATTGGTCTTATTGGCTAAGCACCCTGGAAGAGTTTATACTCGCAATTTAATTATCCAGCACATAAAGGGAGATGATTATCCAGTAACAGATCGCTCTGTTGATGTACAGATTGTTAATCTACGCAGGAAGCTTGGTTCTTGGGGAAGCGATAATATTGAGACCATACGTGGTGTGGGGTATAGGATGAAGCAGGAGAATTGGTAGTGAAAAAGCGAGATTCTTTATTTATTTCATTACCTATTGTTATAGGTATTTTTATTGCAGGCTTTGCATATTTTCTATTTTGGCAGATATCAAAATTTGAAGCTAGTTATTTATTGGAGGCAAAGAAGAATATTGCACAAGAGGCTGAGCTTGCTTCGACAATAATTACACCTATGCTAGAAAAAGGTGAGTTTTCTCAAATATCAGAGTTCTCCAGAACAATGAAAGGGCATTCCTTGCGTCTAACACTTATCGACAACACTGGTAAGGTTGTTGCTGATACAAAGGAAGATTCCGGCATATTTGATAATCATAAAGATAGGGAAGAAATTAAGAGTGCATTAGAGGGACAGCCTGCTACAGCAGTACGTTATAGTACAAGCCTCAGTCAAAGAATGATTTACCATGCAATGCCACTAGATTGCAATGGAGAGCGTTATGTATTGCGTAGTGCAATGCCTACCGCTGAGGTCGGGCGTAATATCAATATGGCACGCTTAAACATGTTTTGGGCAATTCTCTTTGGTGCAGAAATTGTCATTTTTCTTTCCTATTACATAGTAAAGAAGATACGCAAGCCTCTAATAAAGCTACAGCAGGGTGTAAATGAAATTGCATCAGGCAATCTAGATAGAAGGATTGATATTCCCGAGGATGGTGTAATCCGTGATCTGGCAATGGATATTTCTGTTATGACAGAGCAATTAAAGAAGCAGCTCTCAAAGGTAACAAAGGAACGCAATGAGCGTATGGCTTTGTTTAATTCAATGAGTGAAGGCGTATTGCTATTTGATTTTGAAGGGTGCCTAATTCGTTCAAACAAAGCAGCAGCAGAGCTTTTAGGGTTTGACAATGAAAAGCCATATCAATTAAATCGTTGTCATATTCCCCAACTTATGGAAGAGGGCTTTCATACATTAAAAAGTGGGGAATCTTTTGAAAAAGAATTCTGTTTTCAAAAGGATTTACAAGATGTATTTCTATTTGTGAGAGGCTCTGTTTTACATAACGAGGGAGAAAAGTATTTGCTTCTTACGGTAACAGATTTGACTAATCTGAGAAAGCTAGAAGCATTTCGTTCTGACTTCATTGCAAATGTTTCTCATGAAATAAAAACTCCATTAACTTGCATTACACAGGCAGCAGAGGCATTAAATGAGACAACAGTGTCAGAGAACCGAGAGAAGCTGGTAACCATCCTAAAGAAGAATACAGAGCGTTTCAACAATTTAGTAAAGGACCTATTGAGCCTTGCTCAGCTAGAAAAGCCAGATGCAGTTAAGCGAGAGATGGGAAGAATCTCCCTAGATATTATTTTAGATAATGTAATAAGTATTGAGCAGCAGCGCATTGCAGAATGTGGCTTTGAACTACAGACACTAGATATGCTACCACTTACCGTGTGTGCAGATGCAGATTTATTGGAACAAGCAATAATCAATCTAATAGAGAACGCATTAAGGTATAGTAATGGAAAAACCATTACCTTAAGCATTACCCAAGAGGGAACAAATGCAGTTGTTATGGTAAAGGATGATGGAATAGGCATACCAGAGGAGCATCTGGAGCGAATTTTTGAGCGGTTCTATCGAGTTGACAAGTCTCGTAGTCGTGAGCTAGGTGGCACGGGCTTAGGTTTGGCTATTGTTAAGCACATTGCAATTGTGCACCGAGGCAAAGCAGAGGTGTCGAGCCAATTAGGAGTAGGTGCAGAATTCCGCATTATTATACCTCTAGGCTAGGAAGCGAAAAAGTATGGAGAAGCGACGTTCAGTCGCTTTGGCACATAGTGCGCATTTTTTGGGGGAGGTAAATCAAGATTGTTGTGAGCTTGTGCCGTGTGCGGTGCAGTGGTGTTCGTTGGGTGCCATCTCAGATTCGTGCAAAGCGTGTGCTAACGCACTAAGCTGGGCGCTGAGCACAGGGATACACAAAATGCTATTGCATTTTGGCTTGTGCCAGCCTGAGATATGATGCTGCAGTTTTACGTAAAATCCCAAGCTGTTGAGCAAAATGACCATTTTTTGTATGGATAGAGGAAGAGAGCATCAACTAAATCTGCATTATAAAATGAAAATTGTCCTTTGCTTCCAGAAGACTAATTGCGTTAATAAGAATATTCTGGTTTGGAATTGATCTGATAATAGTTAACCATAGAAACATAACTCTTGTAGCAGGTGTTAAAAAAATCATATGTGCAAAAAAATGCTTGTTCCCGCATGTGCGAAGAACAAGCATTTTTTATTCTTTGATTGATTGTTTTTGTTCTAGTTTTAGAAGCCAAATACTAGGCGACCAGATACAAGATGGCAATCATCGATTTCTACGGCATCATCATATTTGCCGTATAGGTATTCAGCAGATAATGTTACTACATCATTAAATGCGTAGGATAAGGTGCCACCAACGCGACTTTCTGGAGTCTCATCAGCAAGAAATTCCTTTGAACCCTCGTAGCGTGCAGCAATAGTTATTGCATCAGTTGCTTCATACACCAGATCAATTGCCCAAGTCTGTGGCTTATCACCATTGATTGCATCAATGTTATCTATTGCAGAAATATATTCACCTAAGATTGATACAGAATCTGTTAAATTTAGTGCAATCCATGCATTTACACCAGCAGTTTGGTCGTGCTCTGCGTCATCCTCTAATTCAATAGCGTCAGAGAGGTCGCCCACACAAATGTCAGACACAATGCCAACGCCCAAAGAAATAGCATCAGATGGCTTAAACTCTAAGGCTGCTGCAGCATTATTGATTTCACCTTCAATATCGCTATCATATACCCAAGCAGAAAGCTTTAAAGAATTTACCGGCTTCCAGATAATACCAATAGTTGTTTGGGTGATTTCCCCTAAATCCTTAGTCAATGGATCAGAAATCATTTCACCATCAAAAACACCAAATGGAATATCTATTTTACCTACTGCAATTGATAAATCGTCATTTAAAGAGATGTCAAACTCTGCTGAATCAATATAAAGATCCTTTCCATCTTTATATTCGATATTTGTATCGAACTTAATATTTTCTGTTACATCGATATCCAAGTTCATCTTGATTTTATCAATCACAAGGTCGCTTTCATTTTCATTTGAGCCATCTTTAAAAGATTTCTCTTCATATGTCCCAAGGAACTCTGCCTTGATCCCAAACTTTATATAATCTGCTAGCATCATATTACCAGGTTCAATGGCATTTATAAGTGTTGATGCCTTTTCAGTTGCATCAGACACAAGAGTTGTTTGATTTCCGGTAGCGAGTAGGGTGCATACTTGAGCAACAGTAAAGGTTGCAATTATTGCTTTTTTATTCATTATATTCTATCCTTTCATTTGTTAATTGCCAATATAATACAAATAAAATATGTATAATTCGTGAAAGAATAGTTAGAATTATGTTAAAAAGTATTTTGAAATGTAATACACACTTTTGTTTGGGAAAGATTTGATATTCTACTGACAAAGTATTCCCAAAATTGTTTCCGCGTTTTTAAGAAGTCGTTTGCCTAGAATGTGGGGAGAGAACATCAATTTTCTCTACATATACTGTTTTACAATAAGACAATTAGACGATTAGACGCCGCATCGCGTTGACACGCGACTCTTCCTGCATTGACACGCACCCTTGAGACACTAGACTAGAGACTTGAGACATGAGACACGGACAATAGACCCAAGACAATTAGACATCGAACGGACGCGAGACAATCAGACAGTGAGGGCTACCTTTTTTAATTCATTGCTTTCGCTTAACACGGAGAATTGTGCTAGCAATCATTTCTGTACCCCCACATCACCTCTCCGTGCCTCCGTTCCTCCAGAAAACCACACTACGTGTGCTCCGCGTTTCGCCGATGGCTCAAGCGGGAGTGTTTAAATCGTTTCACTTGTTGCTTACGCCTAACACGGAGGCTGGGGAGAACGGAGACGCGGAGAGGTTTGGGAAGATA
>JAFUOX010000003.1 GCA_017481725.1 Kiritimatiellia bacterium
AATGGAGAAAAAACCACTCAACTCTACCTGAATTCTTCATTCTTCATTTTTCATTCTTTATTCTTCATTCTTTATTTTTCATTTTTCATTCTTCATTCTTCATTCTTCATTCTTCATTCTTCATTTATTATAATGCATCGCCTCCTTATCTTAATAAACTTCTGAGCGGGGACACTAGAGGATGAGGTTTGCCAAATTGCTTCGAAAGAGTAGCAATAATCAAGGCAAAGCTCATTCCGCTAGTGTTTCCCGGTGTCACGGCTCTGCGATCTCTGCGGCCTCTGCGTCTCTGCGTCCCTTTGGCGTCACGTGCATCGCATTGGCGTCTCGTGCGTCCCTTTGGCATCTCGTGCATCCCTATTTTTTTTACGCATAAGCATCGTTGTGATGATTGTTGATTGATTTTTATAATTTTGGTATAATCTTAACAAATTAAATTGCAAAATATCATGGAGAAAATATGAGTACAGTAGAACCCTGGATAAAAGAAAATCTTGAGCAATGGAAATCTGTGTTTGAAGCATGCTCTCGTTGTCCAGCTACCAGTCAAATAAAAGGAGCGGCTTTGCCAAGCCAATATGAAATCGTTAAAGTGCTTAATGGATTGATTGGTTTGCTATTTCCTGGTTGTCTTGGTCAGGATGGAGGTGCTCTTTTTTCAGAATTTTCTCAAGAGAATTCAGCAAGTATAAATCATAATCCAGAGCAGGTGGCTCAAAGTTTATATGAAATAATTTTCCCAATTTGTCGTTATTATTCTTCTAGAGCACTTTTGCCTGCAGAAAAGGAACCTGCAGAGGTAGCACAGGAAGCAGTTAAAAGCTTTTTATCAAGTGGTGGTGAGCTTCGAGAATTATTGCGCGAGGATATTCGTGCAGCATATGAAGGTGATCCAGCGGCACGCTCAGAGCTTGAGGTTGTGATGAGCTATCCAGGCTTGTATGCAATTTGTGTTCATCGTATAGCACATCAATTATTTAAGCTTGGAGTTCCACTTGTTCCTCGAGTGATGAGTGAGTATGCTCATTCTCATACAGGAATCGATATTCATCCTGGTGCAACTATAGGCTCTGGATTCTTTATTGATCATGGTACCGGTGTTGTAATTGGAGAAACCTGTACTATTGGAAAAAATGTAAAATTATACCAAGGCGTAACACTTGGTGCTTTGAGCTTTGCAAAGGATGAAAAAGGTAATCTTGTGAAGGGGAATAAGCGTCATCCAGATGTTGAAGATAATGTAATAATTTATGCTGGAGCAACAATCTTGGGTGGAGAAACAAAAATTGGCCATGATTCAGTTATTGGTGGTAATGTTTGGCTTATCCATTCTGTTCCTCCTTTTAGTAAGGTCTATAATTCACAGCCTAGCCCAACAGTAAAAAGTGGTAGTGCTAATGGAGTAGAAAAGGCTTAATGCTACGCAAGAAAAGCATCTAGTTTTAGAGGTAAGGATATTGGTTATATGTTTTATATAAATCTAATAAAAAGCATTAAATTGGCATTGCTCTTTGTCGCCATATTTTTGGTTTATTCCAGTAATGCTTCAGAGACATCCTTGCCTTTGCCATCAACAGAAGCCGCTGAGCTTAAAAAAGCAATGGATGAGTTAGAGCAAGCACTGATTCTTGTTAAAAGAATTGAAGAAAATAAGAAAATGCTTGAGGATTCTTCTCCTCTAAATGCTTCAGAACAAAAAGATTCTCAATATCAAGGTGTATCCGAAAAAACAGATCAAGATAAGCGTATAGCAGATATGGCGGCACGACTAAATGATAGTGCTGGCTTGGCAAATCAGGATGGCTCTATAATAATTTCAGGTCAGTGCTTAAATCATCAAGATAAGCTTATTCTTAAGGGCTTTGTTGAGGGGATTCGTGAACAGTTGATAAAAATTACTGGCATAAGCTTTCCTTCCTCCGCATATCGTATTCTGGTTATGGGTGTGGTCCCTAAAGCAAAACAAGAAAATGCGGATAAGTCTCATTACAAGATAAGTATTGTTCCAGAAGCCATGCCATATCAGGATGCAGCAACGATACGGCTTACCATATTGCATCCTGCAGCGATGGATTCACATGAATTTGCAGAAAATGTTATTCGTGGATATTTAGCACTTTATACTTATGTTTTACGAGATGCTGAATATACGGGTGAAAGCACACAACCACCAAAATGGTTTGTTAAAGGTCTGGCAAAGAGAATAGATTTTTCAGCACGTCAGAATGATACAAATAACATACTTTATATGTGGACAAATGGGTTTATCCCATCTCTTGAAAAGCTTGCTATAGCAGATTCAAAATTGGTTGAATCAAATGATGCATTGGCAGCATCACTTGTTGGTTTTTGGTTGGATTGCGATAAACCAAAATCTCGTATGTCGTCGTTATTTACAAAGCTTGCTAATGGGGGAGATTGGACACCAGCACTCTACAAGGAGACAATCCGCAAAAATATTTCATTTGAAGAGTTGGATTATGGGTTTGATAGTTGGTTGCTTGCACAACGCTTCAAGGTGCTAGAGGTAGGAACATCAACAGAGGATTTGGCTAAGCGTATAATAACACATCTAATGTTTACACCAGCAGTAGGAATTGTGCCAGAATCAGCAGGAATTAAGTGGGTAGCACAAAAACCAGATGAATTAGCAAAATTTAAGGATGAGCCTTGGGCAAAGAAGCTCGCAGAGAAAAAACAACGTTTTCTTATTGTTGCTTCTGCCGGAAGAAATGATGAGTTTCGTGCCGCAGCAACAGACTTAATTGCTTTTTATCAAGCAATTATTGCAGGGGATGAGTCCGAGAGTGAACTACGTGAAAGATATGCAAAAGCAGAAAAAATGCTTTTTGCAGCAATAACAAGAGAGGAGAATTAAGTATGGCAGAAATTTCTCCTCGTATTATTGAAGAGATTCGCAGTAGAGTAAGCATTGTTGATGTTGTATCATCTCGTATTCAATTAAAACGAGCTGGTTCCACCTTTAAGGCGTGTTGCCCATTTCATCATGAAAAAACACCTTCCTTTATTGTTAACCCAGCCCATGAGAGCTTTAAATGCTTTGGTTGCGGGGAATCAGGAGATATATTTTCTTTTTTGCAAAAATATGATGGTTTGACATTTACGGATGCAGTAAAGCAGCTTGGACAGCAATGTGGAGTTGAGGTGGAGTTTTCTCGTGGTGGTGGGGAGAGTTTGGTTTCTAAGCGACTCCTTAAGCTTCATGCCGAGCTTGCTGCATTTTGGGAAAATTGTCTAAAGAACGCTAACCATCCAGGAGCAGTAGAGGCTCGTGAGTATATGAAGAGTCGCGAGCTAGTAGGCGAGGTTGTGGAAAGCTTTGGGATAGGCTTTGCTTTAGATGTTCCTGGTGTTTTAGAAAAATTTGCAAAGGAGCATGGTTTTACTCCTGAGGAAATGCATCAAGCTGGTGTTCTTTTAATGCCGGATGATCAGAGCCAGACAGGAAAGCCCTATGACCGTTTTCGTGGAAGATTGATGTTCCCAATTCGCGATACACAAGGCCGACCAGTGGCATTTAGTGGTCGTATTCTTGATGCTTCAAAATCTAAAGCAAAGTATGTCAATAGCCCAGAAACACCAATTTTTACAAAGAGCAAGGTTCTCTATGGATTGGATAAAGCACAACGTAATATTACTGCACATCGTCAGCGTGAGGCAATAATATGCGAGGGACAAATTGATGTTATACGCTGCCACGCAAAGGGCTTTGGGCGTGCTGTTGCTTCACAAGGAACTGCATTCACTGATTCACATGCAAGCCTTCTTGCTCGCTATGCAGATTCTGTTGTGCTTTTGTTTGATCAGGATAATGCCGGACAAAAGGCGGCGGTTCGTACTGCTCAGATTCTTCTGGCTGAGCGCTTGCCTGTCCGTATAGCAAAGCTTCCAGCAGGAGAGGATCCAGATTCATATTTACGCACGCATTCACAGCAGGAGTTTCAGGCAATTCTTGATGCCGCTATGGATGTAGTGGAGTTTAATATTGAATACCTCATGGGGATGGAGAATGCCCCATCAAGTGATGGTGCTATTTCTCGTGTGGCAGAGGGAGTGCTTGAAACAATCGCCTGCTGTGAGAATCCTATCCATAGTGCACGTATGCTTCAAAAGGCAGCAGAATTATTAAAGCTACCACTTTCTTCCTTGGATTCTGAGCTTCAGCGTGTGGTTCAAGAAAAGCAGACTCAAGCAGAAGCAGCTGAGCGCCGTGCTTCATATCGTATGGGGCTAGAAAATGCTGTATATACTCCTCCTACGCATACAGATTATAGAGATGAGTTTTATCATGATGAGGTTTATTTCCCAGAAGAGGTCTCCCCACAAAATGGGCAGCAATATGTAGAGCCAACACCAATCAATATTCCAGAACCACAGAGACAAATGTGTCAGGAGTATTTCGATATTTGTTCGCTACTTGTTCATAATGCAGAGCCGGGAGCAAAATTTATTGGTGAATTGATGACATATTTGCCATTAGACACCATTGATGATATTCGTTGTAGTAGAATTGTTGATGCATTTTATCGTACAGAAAAAGAGCAGCACGATTTTGTTGTTGAGCTACAAAATAACGATGCAGAGCTTGCAGAGCTGTTGGGGAATATGGCAGCAATGCCAAATAAGGTTCGCAATAATATTGAACACTTTACTGTAATTGAAATAACGCATGAATTAATTTTGTCTGCTTGGAGGCGTTGGTGTGCAAAGCATCTTGCTTCTTCAAAGTTAGATGCAAAGGCTCGCTTTGAGATGATTCGAAATAAAAGAGATTTGCTTTCTTGGGAAAAAGGCGAAGCAATAATTTGTAAATTCTTAGCTTTGCCATCTCCAGAAAAAAAAGAATCATCTGAGACTCCGCTCCATAGAGAACCAATACCTCCTCGACCAGTTCCTCCTGAGGATGTTTATTATCCTCCTCTGTATGAGGTAGAGCCAGAAAGCTATTCAAAAGAATTTCAGCATAATATTCCTTCAGAAGAATATCCAGAAGAGTATTTTTATGATGAAATTCCTCCAGAAGATTTATAATTTGCACATATATTGGTTGCTAAAATGAAGAGTGAAAAAAATATTGTTGTTATCATTCCTGCTTATAATGAAGCAAAAGCATTGCCAGAGCTTTTAGCAGAGCTTAAACATGTGATGCCATCAGTTCCTGTTGTGGTAATAAGTGATGGCTCAAAGGATGCAACGGCTGATGTGGCTCGTGAAAATGGCGCGATAGTAGTTGATTTGCCATGCAATCTAGGAGTTGGAGGTGCTGTTCAGACAGGCTTGCAATATGCGTGCAAATATGGATACGAACGAATTGTTCGTATAGATGGAGATGGGCAGCATAATCCCGCGGATATTCCAGCTCTTTTATCTCATATGGAAGAGAAGAAGGTTGATTTGGTGGTGGGCTCACGCTTTCTTGGAGAAAAAGTTACTGGCGTTGGCACACACTGGCGCAAGCTAGGTAATATTGCATTGGCAAAATTTTTGTCTATTATTTGTCGCAATAAGGTAACAGATCCAACCTCAGGCTTTTGGTGTGTGTCTAGTGAACTTGCGAAGTATTTTGCTTGCTATTATCCCACCGATTATCCTGAACCAGAGGCTTTGTCTTTACTTTGCCGTCAGGGATATTCTTTTTCTGAGGTAGGTGTTGTTGTTCGTCAAAGACAGCATGGTGTATCTTCTATCACATCAATTGGCACCATTTATTTTGCAATAAAGGTTTTTATTGCTCTTGTGGCTGATAGGCTGCGTCCTGTTGATAAAAATTATGCTCGTAAAAACACAAAAAAAGATATTTAAGAGGAGTGTGTAATGATTATAGATTTTATTTTAAATCCAACGACACTTCGTGTAATTTGTATTGTTCTTGGATTAATGATTGTCTTTGGATGCTCATCAAATCTACTTAGAAAAAGATCCTCAGCAATGGTTTCTGCAGGTATTATGGCTAACATTTTTGGTATAGGTCTTGTTTGTGAGGGGATTTTTCCTGGCGTTATTGGTTTTATTATTCCAGATGCACCTTTAGCACGAATTCGTTTTGTTGTTGCTGTGTTAAGTATATACATGGTGCTTTTAACATTTGAGTCTATTCGACTTACGCAATTAAAAGAAAAATATGCTCTTTTATGGCTGGTTCCATGCGGTATTTTGATAGGCTTAACATGCTGGCCAGATTTAATGATTGAGGTGCGTACTCGTTTTGGAATGGAGTTTTCCTCTCAAATGGTTGGCGTAATGTTTATAGCAATGATATTTGCTGTTTATGTTATTTCAATGACTATATCAACGAATGAGAAAAAACTAGCAGCGACAGCCCAACATTGTGCATTGTTGGAGCAGCGTGTGGAGCAGCTTGAGAAAAAGCTTGAAGAGGTAGAAAAGAAAAAGGTATCTTAAATGCAATTTGAAGTATTATTGCTTGGACTAATTGTTTGCATTGTAACCATACTTCCTATTGGCTATGTTTTAGCCCGTTTGGTTGCTTTGTTTAATGCTCAAACTCCAGATAAACGCATACGCCTCCATAGCCAGATTCTCGTGGTGGGCTTTTCCGCAACGATGCTTGTAGCATTATATTTATTTGCACACCAAGATACATTTACAGGGTTGGATGCTGCTTGCTATAGGCAATTGGCTGAAACCTTTTCTAACGATACACGAGGTCTCCATGAGGTTGATACGGTATTTCAATCAATACCAGAAGAATTGCAGAAAAGCTTTCTTTACCGACCCAATGGTAGAATTACCAGAGATAGAATTTTTGAATTAAAGGGGGCTTCTGGTGCAACAGAACCATTCTTTTTGCCTATGCTTTCCCTTGGTGCCGCGATATTGCCAGATATTGATTTGTTTGTTCCTATTTGTGGAGCACTTTGGTTTGCTTGTCTTTTGATTTTTGGATTGTGTAAGTGTGGTAGAAAAGGTCTATTGCTTGCAGCGTGCTGTTTTTTTGTTACATTTTGGCAAATGTGGTTTTTGCGGGGCTTTCATACTGATGCTATTGGCTCAATTCTTGTAGGAACCGCATTATTGGCTGCTCTTACACCACAACTAAGGACAAGTAAATTAACAATTTTTGTTATAGGATTTTTATTGGGATGCTCTGTTGGCTATCATTTTACAATGGTCGTACCAGCGGGAATTGTGGCAGTGTATTTGCTCCTAACAAAAGGGTGGACCTTCCGCCGTTTACTCTTTCTTGTCTTGGGTGGTGTGGTAGGTATTTTTCCAATGCTTTATCAGTTAATAAATATTTGTGCACCGTATGGGAATATATTATCACTCGCTTCGTTTGCTAATATGTTTACTCATGTAAGGGAAATTCGTTTTTTAACATTGGCACTACTTTTTGCGATAATAGTTTTTGGGGGATTCGCCACTATAATTTTAAACCAACGCCTTCAGCTAAAAATCCATGCCTTTTTTGATAAAAATGCGCCAAAAATAAATCCAATTCTTATTGTGGCTTCGGCTTTTGTGTGGATTATGTATGCATTTTTTGCTGGACCAATCACAGTAGGATTTTCAACAATTAAGACTGGTCTACTTTATGCACTTCCTCTAATAATTTTTGCAGCTATTTTATTGTCTACTTCAAAGGAAGAGGAATCTGTAAGTCATAGTGCCTTAGCTTTAATGCTTACATTGATGGCTGCATTGTTTATTTATTTAAAAGGAGTTGAGGTTCATGTAGGATTGTGGTCACAGCGTCGCTTCTTTCCCGTAGTTGTAATGTTTATGCCTCTGTTGATTTTGGCATTGTGTAGCTTTAAAGCAACAGGTAGGGAAAGGTTTTTGCCAATAGGTTTATTTTTAATTTCTTTTGTTCCAATTGTTCGCTGGCCTTCAGCATATTTTGGTGTGTTTGATGCTTCAAGGAATGAAGCAAGGGGTGAATTAAGTCTAGTTTCTGTGGTGGATGATTTTATTGATAAGTATAATGATAATGGTAAGGCTATTTTCATTTTTGATTATTTTCCTCATAGTGTGCCATTCCAGCAAAAATTGAATCGCTGTGTGTTAGGTGTGGGTGAGCATGCACAATGGGATTATCCAAAAATTGTTCGTTGGGCATTTAATGCTTCTAAAGCAAATAAATCTAATGCCTTTTTCTTCTCCTCTTATGGTGTGCCAAAGCTAGAGGATGGGGTTGCACTAGAGCCTTGTGGCTTGGTTTCTGATAGGTTTAAGAAATATACCACAAAAGGGGTGTTCCCAGTTGCTCGTAATGAAGCTAAAGAATTGATTGAGATAGTTGGTTTTGAGTTGACTCATCCAACCAGAAGCTCGATACAGGTCATTGACTTTGATTTTCTTTATCCTTTTGGTTTGCGTCAGCCTTGGGGAAAGACAACACGGCATGGCACATGGTCGCGTCAGGGCTCTGGTATAGTTGGACCAATTCCAGAAAAAGGAGGGAAGGTTTTGCTTACAATTTCTGCGATGTGGTTTGCACCTGTGTCAGATGGCTCTTGGCAGGAACAAAATTTGATTATTGAATCCCCATTTGGAGAGAAGAAGGTAATTAAAATTTCTGCAGATGAAAAGTTTGGTGTGTATAGCTGTGAGATGGAGCGACAAGCGGAGGATGGCTTTGGTGATTCATTAACAGGTGTATATCGTTTCTATGTTGACAAACCTTATAATCCATTAGAATATGGCATAAAAGGTTTTGACAATGATTTAGGCGTAATTTTTAAACGCGTATCAATAAAGAATGTTGAATAGCATTTAAGAGTAGGCAATGAAGTTAAAATTAATTTTTTTACAAATTTTTGTTTTTTGTGCTTATGCATGTGCTGATGTGCTTTGTGTAGGTGCTACTATTCCGCCGCAGCAAGAGCCTATTATTGCTGTAATGGGGACAAATGTGAATGTTAAAATTTTAATGGACGGGAATCAAAGTCCACATTTTTTTAGACCTAGTGCCAAGCGTCTTGCTGAATTTGTTGAATGTGATATTTATTTTACAATAGGTTTTCCTGGTGAGGAGAGCGTTGAGAAAAAATTTGCTTCAATTGGGAATCCAAAGATTGTTCCAATGTTAGATAATATTTCTCATCATTCTCATCACAATAATCATCATAATAAGAATTTATGTGGAGAAGATATTGATACTCATTATTGGACATCGCCATTGAAGCTAAAAGAAATGGCTAAAATAGTTTTTAATGAGGCATGTAAATTACAGCCAGAATCTGCAAAATATTTTGAGCAAAATTTGAACTCCTACGAAAAACGATGTGATTTGACGATGAAAGAAGGACGTAAAGCATTAGAGGCAGCAGGAGTAACTCATATTTTGACATATCATCCAGCTCTAGGGAATTATGCTGCCACGATGGGGTTAACACAATTATCAATAGAGAAGGATGGTAGAGCACCAACCTTAGGTGTGGTGGCAAGGGTTGTTGCAGAAGCACGCAAGCATAATATCAAAAAGCTTTTTGTGCAAAACACAGGGGAAGCAGAGCAATCAAAAGTGGTACTAGAACGACTAGATGCTACAGCAATAACAATTCCTCTTCTGTCTTCAGCACCACTTAAGCTTATTGAAGAGATAACTGCTGAATTAGTAAAATAGCAGCTTGATGCCATCTTCATTTCCCCTGAATGTGGCTATTACTAGGGCGGGAGCAGTCAAGGTTTGGCTTCTCGCCAAATCTTTTCCTCATTGAGCATTGCCATCAATAGAAATTGGTTATTGGCAACATTTTCAAGTATTTGTGTACGCAGAGCTATGCCACACTAAGAGGCGTAAATCCGAAATAAATGAAAAATGTTTTTTCTTGAATACACTCTGTGTATTTAGTATTATAATATCGAATTAATTTAACACCAAAAAGGTGTGAATCGTTAACGAAGGAATAAACATGATCTATACGCACGAAGTTCAGAACATGTGCCCAGTAGCTAAGGGTTGTAATCACGGCCCAGCTCCAATCCCAGAGGAGGGAAAGTGGGTACAGGCGAAAGAAGTAAAAGACATTTCAGGTCTTACACATGGTGTTGGTTGGTGTGCACCTCAGCAGGGTGCTTGCAAGCTAACTCTAAACATTAAAGAGGGTGTTATTGAAGAGGCTCTAGTTGAGACACTAGGTTGCTCTGGTATGACACATTCAGCAGCAATGGCTTCAGAAATCCTAGTTGGAAAGACAATTCTAGAGGCACTAAACACAGACCTAGTTTGCGATGCTATCAATACAGCAATGCGCGAGCTATTTCTTCAGATTGTTTATGGCCGCTCACAGTCTGCTTTCTCAGAGGGTGGTCTAGCAGTTGGTGCAGGTCTTGAGGATTTGGGTAAGGGTCTTCGCTCTCAGGTAGGTACAATGTTTGCTACAAAGGCAAAGGGTCCACGCTACCTAGAGATGGCTGAAGGTTATGTAAAGCGTATCTTCCTTGATGAAAATGATGAAATTTGTGGTTATGAGTTCGTAAAGCTCGGACCTATGATGGAGAACATCAAGAAGGGTATGGATGCAAATGAGGCTCTAGCAAAGGCAACAGGCACCTACGGTCGCACAACCGAGGAAGATGGTGCTGTAAAGAGCATAGATCCACGCGCAGAATAAGGAGAATTAACAATGGCACTATTTGAATCTTATGATCGTCGCGAGCCACAGATTCTCGCTGTTTTGAAGAAGTATGGTATCAACTCAATTGAGGAATGCCGTGAAATTTGCAAGGCAAAGGGCTTTGATCCATACGAGATTACAGAGAACATCCAGAAGATTTGCTTTGAGAATGCAAAGTGGGCTTACACAGTAGGCGCAGCTATCGCAATCAAGAAGGGTTGCACAAAGGCAGCAGATGCTGCTGAGGCAATCGGTGAGGGTCTTCAGGCATTCTGTATTCCTGGTTCTGTTGCAGATGACCGCAAGGTAGGCTTGGGTCATGGTAACCTAGGTGCAATGCTTCTACGTGAAGAGACAAAGTGCTTCTGCTTCCTAGCAGGTCACGAGTCTTTTGCAGCTGCAGAAGGTGCAATTGGTATTGCAATGAAGGCAAACAAGGTACGTAGCGAGGATCTACGCGTTTGCTTGAATGGTCTAGGTAAGGACGCTGCATACATCATCAGCCGTATCAATGGCTTCACATACGTAGAGACAAAGTTTGACTATTTCACAGGCAAGCTAGAGGTTGTTCGTGAGGTTCCTTTCTCAAAGGGTCTTCGTTCAAAGGTACGCTGCTATGGTGCAAACGATGTTCGTGAGGGTGTTGCAATTATGTGGAAGGAAGGTGTTGACGTTTCTATCACAGGTAACTCAACAAACCCAACTCGCTTCCAGCACCCAGTTGCAGGTACATACAAGAAGGAATGCATTGACAAGGGTAAGAAGTACTTTTCAGTAGCTTCTGGTGGTGGTACAGGCCGTACACTACACCCAGATAACATGGCTGCAGGTCCTGCTTCCTATGGTATGACAGATACAATGGGTCGTATGCACTCTGACGCACAGTTTGCTGGTTCTTCTTCTGTTCCTGCTCACGTAGAAATGATGGGCTTGATTGGTATGGGTAA
>JAFUOX010000067.1 GCA_017481725.1 Kiritimatiellia bacterium
CCTGTCTCAACAACCTTTGTGGGTCGTACACATTAGCGCTTGGCAGTTGCATTATTGCTTCGTCAGATTTCGCAATAATAAAAGCAACAACAAGCGGTAATGTGCGCATTCGCGCCCCATCACCACACCCATCACACAAGCTCCGCGACCTCTGCGTCCTCTGCGTCTCTGCGTCCCTTTGGCATCACGTGCATCACGCAAGCGTATGGTAGTAGTAAATTGGGATGGCACTCCAGCCATGGCATAAGCTGCCGGCATTGCCAAAATCATCTCTACCTATTGCAGTTTCCCAAACGGTACCTGTCTCTAGCATTGGAGTATAGGTTTTGCGAATCTCATCTAGAACAACATCTCGATACGTCTCTTTGCTGACGCTTAGCATTGCATCATACTTGAAGCACTTCATGCTCAAAGAGCATTCTATAAGCTCTCCAGCCGCAAGCTTTTCACAAATGTGTGCAGCCTCTGCACCTACTGAAGCACCACACAATATCGCTTGGGAATTTATTAGCTCTGTATGTAAGCCAAACATCTTCCATAAACCATTCTTTGTATCAAAAAAACTCTTACGGACAGTCTCAATACACTTATCTATATCAAAAGCGATTTTTGTAGCTTCCCCACTCGCTTCACACAAGCTCAAATATGCCTTATATGCTCGAACAAATAAGAAATTGACCATTGGATCAATTCCACCTTCATCATCCTCTAGCAAGCGACCATTTGCCCCCTCAGACCAATCATAAAAGTTCCAATGCCATTTACCCTTAAATTTGCACAAAGCATCCCCACTAGCATTATTCACAAAGCTATTTAGTATTTGCTCAATACGAGGAAGCACCTCTTTAACAAATGCCCCATCATGTGTGTGCATATAGTACTCATATACGGCAACAACAAAGTGTAGAGAGAACGATGGTATTGTAAAAGGCAAACCGCATGGAGAACAAATAGGAAGAAGCCCATCATCTCTACGAGATTGACTTATCAAGCGTAAATTCTCGCGAGCATAGCTTGTGTTTCCATCCTCAAAAGCATAATACCCGCAAAGCATCTGATTTCTTGAATCAAATGCATACAAGCACTGCTCTCTCCATGGGCAATCCACATAATGCTCCATCATGCAAAGCTGTAGCGTTCTCACACACGCATCATAAATTGCTTTGTCCAAAGCAGACTCTAGCTTTACAGGCTTAACCTTAGCTGGATAATATTGCGGAATTATGCCGATTGATTGTATCTTTATAGGGCTATCCGAGATAACCTCCAAATATCGACAGGCAAGTCTAAGCATATAGCCAACAAATTTATTTGCTCCTGCCTTTGCTTTATATTCAAAGCTAAAATCTCGATTACCTATTTTGGAAGGAACAAAGCCATCACGCAAATGCTCGCTGTATGAGATATTTATTTGTGTTGGCTCTGCTGCCTCAAGCTCAAAGGAGCATAATCCAACATATTCTCTCCCCAAATCAAACACATAACGAGTAGAATCAGACTCGTAAATTTGCTTTGCCATTACAAACTCACCAAGAACCCCTTTCTCTATTGGGCGCTTAAAAAATTCGCATTGCTTTGATATTTCAACACTTGGTGCAAAGCCATCTAAATCTTCTTCCTTTGTGGCATCGTAGCTAAAGCTAAAGCCTAGTTGATCAGACAAATGCCTAAAATCACCGCTAAAGTAGGCTTTACTTTTTCTTGCAGCAACTCTCTTATCGCTAAAAGCAACAATATTACCATCAGACAATATTTCAAAGATTACCCCTGGCATATATCTAACATAACGCTGAGAATCCTCACCAAAATGCCAAACCACGATAAAATATTCATTTTCTCCTGCACGAAGCTTTTGGGAAATATCTATTTCATCATATACCTTATAGTGCTCAAAATCACCATACTGGTTTGAGGCGACATATTCTCCGTTGATATATAGAATATAATCACCATCGCAACTAATTCGCATAATGGTTTGCTTGCCAGCCACAGTAAATGCACCACGAAACTCACCATATGTATTTTTCTGACTTTGATTTTCAAACCAAATGAACTTTGATTTATCAAATGGGAGATTTTCTTGCATAATAAAATTGCCCTAAATTGCCGTTATAAAACACGATTACCTAAGGCAAAGTGCTTACTTTTTTCGAGCAAGCAAACGCTGAGCCTCTTTTCTTGCACCCATCAAAGCCTCTGACTCATGAGGGTACTCAGTAAAGCTCTTCTTAAAGCCATATTTCATTAAAAGTGCCTCTGTCTTTTCACGCCCAATCTTTTTCTCTAACGTGCAGAAAAGTCGCATATCCTGAAGTGCCTCATAAAATACCTCGTGGCGTGGTGAATCATATGGGCCATCCTTACCTGGATATACAATAAATCCATCTCCACTCTGCAAGCCGCCGCCACAATCTGTAATAAAATATGGATTAACTGGCTCATCTGAAAGAACTGAATTATAGAAATTGTAGCCCCATTGTAGGAAGCCGTTAATTTGGTTCATATAAAGCTGAACACCTAACACTCTATTTCTATAAGCTGGGAATGCCATAATAACATTTGATAAATTACCACCACATTGTCCACAGCAATAATATACCCACATATTCTGAACATTATTAGCAATAAACTCTCTTATAACAGCGTCTGTTCCAGATACTGGTCTATCCACTAGTCCACGTTCATAAAAATCATAATGGCTCAATGCATCCATTACTATTCCATCAGGAACATACTGTTTAAAAATGTTTCTCGCAATTGAATAATCTTCTATTGTTTTATCACTTGGTTCGTCTGACAAGTGGAAATAACAATTTTTGAAAAGCTTTTCCTTGATTAAGCGATCTCTTAGGATTGGCAAAAATTCGCTCAAAAACTTTTTATACTTTGCTCCAGTTGTTGGTGTATCCCAGCCCATTATTTGAACAAGCTTACCATTTTTCTTTGCCATAATTTTAGGTGCAGCCTTTGCTCCCCATTGGGTAAATAAATGGCTAAGCTCAAAATATTTTATGCCAAGCTTTTTAATATGCTTCATAAAGGCAACTAGTCGATCAAGATCAAATACATACTTTCCATTCTTAACCTCAACATCAACAAGCTGCACAGTTAAGCGCTCACTTCCTATTCTTGTATCAAGAGGAGGAGTAAACATTGGTACAAGAAGCATATTTTGACCATGATTTACTGCACACTTGATAAATTTATCCATTATTTTATTATATTCTGGAGAGAATACTGGCAAATTATAATACTGAGCTATGCCATCATAGTGGAACCAGCGTGTATATTTAAAATCTACCTCTTCAAGCTTAGCATCAACAACTGTTAGCTTATACTTGCAGGTTAGCTTATTGCCTCCAGAATCAAGTGTAATAACAATGTCGTGAGTGCCAACAGGTAAATCACCCTTAACAGTAAACCACAATACGCTATACGTATTATATCTTGCGGTTGGGCGACGCTTCTCAATTGGCACAAGCACATCTGGAAGCAAAAATGGTTCTTTTGATAGTACAAAATCATCGCCTGCCCAAGTATTAGGTGTAGTGACAGGAACTATCTCTTCCATTCTAACAGAAACAAATTTCTTAATAGGGCTGTCAATTGTTACGTCAATTTCTCTTGCACACCAATCATAGCGATAAACCACTTGAAACGAAAACACTTCGTTCTTAAGCATTGACCCCTTTGTCTCACGCTTTAAGGTGGCTCCTGCGATAACATTTGTTAAACTTGAAACTGTAAAAATCTCATTCATAAAAAATATCCTCTCAAAAAGAAACAACAATCAACAAATAAACTATTGATTTTTATTATGCGATAATTTTAACTTAATTTCATTTAAGATACAAACAAAATCTTGTTTGACGCACGTGATGGCTAAAAGTGCGAAAAAGGGACGCAGAGACGCGGGGCTTATGCACGTGGTGTCAAGACGTGCGAAAATGGGACGCAGAGCATCTGCACGTGATGGCTAAAAGTGCGAAAATGGGACGCAGAGACGCAGAGGACGCGGAGGACGCAGGGCTTGCGTGGTGGTTTCTGTGATAACACTACCGCTTGTCGTTGCCTAATTTTGCTCTTGTTGTCGCAAAGGCAACTTCCAAGCGCTAGTGTGTTCGACCACAAGAAGGCAAAGATACGGAGCATCTGCACGTGGTGGCTAGAAGTGCAAATGTCTCTACGTTCCACCAGCATCTCGTGCACCACACTTGCAGGCTAGAAGAGTATGGAGAAGCGACTTCCAGTCGATTTGCGTGCGCTAGCACGCTTGAGCCTTCGGCGAAACGCGGAGAAAAGAGAGGCTCGGAGGCTCGGAGAGGATGCTAGTGGTATGGAGAAGCGACTTCCAGTCGCTTTGCGTGCGGTAGCACGCTTCAAAAGTGCGAAAAAGGGACGCAGAGACG
>JAFUOX010000068.1 GCA_017481725.1 Kiritimatiellia bacterium
GAAAGCAATAAGTGCGAAGTGGGACGTTAGACGCTAGCCGGTTAAACGACGTTAGACGTGAGACAACCGATAGACAATTAGACGATTAGACGCGAGAATGGAGAAAAAACCACTCAACTCTACCAGAATTCTTCATTCTTCATTCTTCATTCTTCATTTATTATAATGCGTCGCCTCCGCATCTTAATAACCTTCTGTGCGAGCACACTAGTGGATGAGGTTTGCCAAATTGCTTCAATAGAAAAGCAATAGTCAAGACAAAGCTCATTCCGCTAGTGTTTATTTCGGCATCACTGCTCTGCGACCTCTGCGTTCTCTGCGTCTCTGCGTCCCTTCGGCGTCACGTGCATTTAGAGTTGGCGAGTTGGGGAATAAAAAAAAGGCGCCCCGAAGGACGCCCTTTTTTGTTTTATTAGCGAAGCTTACCAGTTTCTTTACGCTTAGCAATGATTTGCTCAGTGATGATGAATGGAACTGCTTCGTAGTGATCGAAGATCATTGTGAAGGAACCACGACCCTGAGTCAATGTACGTACTGTGTTGGAGTAACCGAACATTTCAGATAGTGGAACGTATGCTGAAACAATCTTCATACCTGCCTTCTCGTTCATCTGATCGATACGACCACGGCGCTGACAGATAGAACCAGTTACTGCACCTAGGTAATCCTCTGGAAGAGTTACTTCAACAGCCATTACAGGCTCTAGAAGCTGTGGGTTACCCTTTAGCATTAGCTGCTTAAAGCACTGACGAGCTGCCAATTCGAAAGCGATTGCAGATGAGTCAACCTCATGGTATGTACCATCGTATAGAGTTACCTTCATATCAACTACTGGATATGCAGCATATGGACCCTTCTCCATTGCAGCGATAACACCCTTTTCGCAAGCAGGAATGTATTCACCAGGAATTGCACCACCCTTAATCTCATTAACGAATGTGAAGCCCTTACCTGCATCCTGTGGCTCAAGGCGTAGATATACGTGACCATACTGACCAGAACCACCAGACTGCTTAACGTGCTTGTAATCGCCCTCAACTGTAACTGTTGCTGTCTCGCGATATGCAACCTCAGGACGACCAATGTCAGCCTCAACGCCAAACTCACGCTTCAAGCGGTCAACGATGATTTCAAGGTGCAACTCACCCATACCAGAAATGATTGTTTCCTCTGTCTCTTCATCAAAGCTAATAACGAAGGTTGGGTCCTCGTCTGCAAGTGCCTGCAAGCCCTTGATTAGCTTCTCATTATCACCACGTGATGCTGGCTTAATTGAGATAGAGATAACTGGTGTTGGGAACTCGATAGACTCAAGGATAATTGGAGATTCCTTCATACAGATTGTATCACCTGTACGTGTGCGTGAAAGACCAACTACTGCTACGATATCACCAGCCTGTGCTGTCTCAAGTGACTCCTGCTTATTAGCGTGCATACGAACGATACGACCGATACGCTGTGCCTGCTCACGTGTGCTGTTCCAAACTGTAGCACCTGTCTCAAGAGTACCAGAATAAATACGGATATAAACAAGCTTACCCATGTGCTTATCAGCAACAATCTTAAATGCAAGAGCTGAGAATGGCTCATCATCGTCTGCCTTACGTACTGGTGGCTCAACACCTGCTGCCTGCTCTTCTTCTGAGATAGAACCAACAACGTCACTAATATCTAGTGGAGAAGGTAGGTAATCTACGATAGCGTCAAGTAGTGGCTGAACACCCTTGTTACGGAATGCTGTACCGCAAAGTACTGGAACGATGTTACGTGCGATTGTTGCCTTACGGATTGCAGGAATCATCTCAGCAACTGTAATTTCTTCACCAGCGAAGAACTTCTCAAGTAGAGAGTCATCTGTCTCTGCAACCTTCTCTACTAGGTTCTGGCGCCACTCGTTAGCTGTGTCAACCAAATCTGCTGGAATATCTTCCTCGTGGAAAGCCATACCATTTGACTCCTCGTCAAAGATAATTGCCTTCATCTTTAGTAGGTCAACTACACCACGGAATGTCTCAGAAGCACCGATTGGGATTACTACTGGAACTGGGTTTGCCTTTAGAACTGTATGAATTGAATTTACAACGCCGAAGAAATCTGCACCGATACGGTCCATCTTATTTACGAAAGCAATTTTTGGTACTTCGTACTTCTCTGACTGACGCCATACCTGCTCAGACTGTGGCTGAACGCCGCCAACTGCGCAGTATAGAGCTACAGCACCGTCAAGAACACGAAGTGAGCGCTCTACCTCAGCGGTAAAGTCTACGTGTCCCGGAGTATCGATTAGTGTGATCTGGTGCTTGCGCCAGAATGCTGATGTAGCAGCAGAACCGATTGTGATACCACGCTCCTGCTCCTGTACCATGAAGTCCATTGTTGCTGCGCCATCATGAACCTCACCTAGCTTGTGAGACTCACCGCAGTAGAAAAGAATACGCTCAGATGTTGTTGTCTTACCAGCATCAATATGAGCCATAATGCCGATATTTCTTACTTTATCTAGTGATGTTGTACGTGCCATAATAAGAAACCTTATAAATATAATAGTTTACATTAAGCCCAAAGAGACTTTGGGCCCTTTGGATTACTAAAAGAAATATAATACTTCATCTTGACCCAAACTTTCAAGTGAAAATTTTGAGTTTCAATGCATTATTGTCAAAAAATTTGAGTTATACAATGAGTATAACACAGTCCTTTGACTGTTGATAAAAGATGGATTTATTATTTTGCTAGTTCACGAAGCTTTGCAGCAAAGGCCTCAGCGATTAGAGCATAGCCCTTATCATTTGGATGGATACCATCACAATAGCTACCTGCCTCATTTGCCTTGGTTAGCTCATAAATATCAACAATTGGGAGACCACGCTCTTTAGCAAATTCTCTCTGCCAAGGAGCAATTTGTCCGCCAACTACAGCCTCTGTAATCTGCCATCTATCCTTCTGAACATATGGAGAAACACCGATGACAACTACTGGCTTTGAGTCTAATGCCAGATATTCATCTACAAGTGCTGCATAATTCTTCTTAAAGGTTTCCTCATTGCCTTCCCAGTTAACCTTTTTGCTATCATTTGAACCAAGCATAAAGATAACATAGTTTGGCTTGCACTCCTTTGACTTAGCAAAATTTGGGGACTTTCTATAGCCCATTCCGCCTTGACCATTCCACTCTTTACCTTCATCAAGTGCTGTACGAGCATTGTGACCAAAATTATGGACCTCCCACTCATCTCCTAATAGCTTCTGAAGAACAGCTGGATATGTAGTAGCATCTCTTTTAGAAGCACCGTGGCTATAGGTAATACTATCTCCAACACAAGCAACTACGAGCTTTTGTGGAGCAGCTGGTTCTGCTGTCCATTCCTCACCTATTAAAAATGTTTCTGCCATAGAAAACTGGCATAATAATAATGCAATCAATGATGCTAATAAAGTTTTTTTCATAATATTCTCCCTTGTTGGTTTAATTAAATTCTCTTAAAACACTCTTATATTAGCATAACACAAACAAGCCTTCAACCCATTTCATACCTTTCACATTTGGAAAGTTGTGTGATGTGCTGGATGCACATGACGCAAATGGGACGCCAAAACGCGGAGGCTCGCTCCCACAAATTGACCTTTATTTAAACAAAAACTAGCTTCGCACAGACACGAAGCTAGTTTTTTTAGGCTTATCGAATAATGATAGATAGTCCCATTGGTGGAATTGCATAAGAAATAATCACAACTCCTGAGCCACCATTTCCACCAGCACCCATCGAGCTGTAGGAGTAGCCAGACCCGCCACCACCAGCACCAAGACCATCTACACCATTACCACCTGGCAAAGAAGCACCATTAGAAAACGGCGTTCCATCTCCACCACCATCGGTACCAGGACTTGCTGGTGTGCTACCATGGTCTCCACCGCCAGCTCCACCTCCGCCACCATAGCGAACTTCAACTCCTGTAATTGAGCAAGGATAACCTACACCACCAATAGCTGTTGGTTGCCTATTATTGCCATCTGGCCCTGGTCCACCAGGACCACCAGCTCCACCGCCTCCGCCAGATGATCTTGGACCTCCAGCTCCACCATCAAAGCCTTGGTAACCCCATCCTGTAACTCGTAGACCAGATGCTCCGCCGCCGCATCCACCTTGGAAGCCAGAGGACTCCCAAGAGCCTCCTCCGCCACCGCCTAGTGCAATAATATCTGCTATTGAGCTATCTCCTCCATTTGAACCATGAGGCAAAGTGTTGTTACCACCTGCTCCGCCAGCACCTACTATTACATTGTAAATTCCATTTGTTAGAATACATGAGGTTTTATAAACGACTCCACCGCCGCCGCCACCACCGCCGACACATCTGCCGCCGCCACCACCGCCAGCAACAACAAGAATGTCAACAAATGCACCGCGATTAACAGTTAAAACGCCACTTCCCTTGAAAATGTGTACTGTGCGATCATTTAAATAAATAAATTCATCTCCACCTAAAAAATTGCCATATTTAGAGAGAGTTTCAATTACAAATCTATCTGATACAAAGCACTTTCCTGCATCGTTTGTTGCAGTAACAGCAATAGAATATTCTGTATTTTGACGCAACCCATCAAATATCAACTTTTCAGAGGATTTACCTGCAACTCTTTTTAATAACTTTTCGATTATTGTGCCACCATTAACGGGTGTAGCAGTAGCAGATATGTCAAGAAATGTTGCAGAAGCACCAATTGTAGCTACATCAATATCAATAGTGGCACCAGCAACAGCAGGAGTTACATCATTTACTATACAAATAGGCTCCGCTTTAGTAGAAGAATCAAAGGCATAACGTAAAATAACAATACCATCCCCTCCTGAACCACCTATGAACGAACTATTCCAGCCAGCGCCGCCACCACCACCACCAAGTCCATCAACACCAGATTGTGGGCCGAATGTAGAAGCGAAATGTGTACCATCTCCTCCGCCATCTGTTCCTCTGGAAGCAGGAGAAGCACCACTATCACCGCCACCACCACCGCCACCGCCGCCATAGCGAACAGAAACGCCAGTGATTGAGCTTTCATATCCAATTCCACCAACTGCAGATGCTGGTCTAGGTGTTGTTGACATTAAACCAGGGCCACCTGGGCCACCAGCTCCGCCACCACCAGAAGCTGTACGAGATTCACTGATACCACCAGAATATCCTTGACCTTCTGTGCCAGAGCCTGGAGCGCCAGAGCCGCAAGTACCACCGCCAGAGCCTCCTGAGGCACCGGCACGATTATCCCAAGAGCCACCACCGCCGCCACCTAACGCTGGTAAGAGTTCGTGAACAACTACCCCATCAACATCAGTAATAGAAGAGTCCCCTCCATTTACACCTTTATAACGTGAGGTAGGAGCACCCGCACCACCAACACCAACAATTACATCATAAGTGCCTGGCTGAAGTGTTAGCTCTTTAATTTCAACGACGCCACCGCCGCCGCCACCACCACCGACTCCTGTACCGCCACCGCCACCACCAGCGACAAATAGTGCATGAACTGTTGTAGCGTCTGTAACAACAAGCTTGTCACTAGCACGAAATGTGTTTAGTACATCACCATCTATAAAAGAACGCTCTCCACCCTCAATCGGGAACACTTCACCAAATGATGTTATTGAAAATAACGATAGAAAAAACAATAAACCATTGCGTTTCATTTTTTACTCCAAATCCTTTGAAAACTATAGGTTTATAATAATACGAATATTTTTTCTTTTTGTCAATACAAATAAAAAAAACCTACCCACAGGCAAGCCTGTAAGTAGGTTTATTTTTAATGAACCAAACAGAAAAATTAGAATTTGTCGCAATTGTTAGTTATTTGTTTATAACACTAACTTATTTTAATTGGCGTAACACTATTTTATAAACTCTTATGTTAAAAAATGATTGCTTAAAGATATTCTCCATGCAAGCACTGTCTTAAAATATTTGACTAAAGTTTTGAAATAAATTCTGAGCGCTTCTTTTGATACTCTTCTTCAGTAATCAAACCTTTTTCTTTAAGCTTAATTAATGTATTCAACCTTTCTTCAAATTTATCTATATCATCTCTGTGGTCTATTTGCGATGTTTCACTCACATTAGGACTTTTCTTACTTGTAATTCTATCTGAACGCCTTTTAGGGTCTCTCCCATATTTGTTCGGATATGGATTTCCATCAATACAATACAATAACACAAACATAACTAAGCGTGCAAGTACCCCCACAAACGGAATTGTACCTAATAAACTGATCCCAAAATACCACCAACCAGACATCCCCAAATCATGTAAACGTCTAACAACAAGAGGTATAAAAAATAAGATATAGAAAACAATTGGTAAAGTAAAACACCTCATATATTCATAAAAATCTACGCCGATATCACCACGAACAAACCAATCAAAATAATCAAAGTCAATGTGATATCTTAACGAAAAAAGTAGAACCCAGACTAATATAATCGACCAACAGATGGCACAAGCCTTCCACATTTTTACTCTTGTAGCACGACCTTTAAATGTTATAGCAAACACTCGATTATTATCTGATTCATCATCAGTCATTGGTTCCGAATCGCTTTTCATAAAACCAATACAAACAACTAACATATTTAAAATAATTTTTGTAATATATACCAAAATATTTACCAAATAATATTCGAAATCGTAAATATGATACAAATTAATAAAGTAGACTTTTAATACAAGCACAACAAGCAAACCAGTAACTACTTTTTTACTTTTTCCCCCTATATCAGCTATACGACGCCTTAACAAATTTACATAAAAAACAAAAAAAACAACAAAGAATAGACCTATGAAAAAATCAGTAAATGAATCAAGAAAAACATATCTCCAATTCGCCCATTTTAAAATTCCAATATAAGGGATTATGTCAAAGCACAAAATATCAGTGATTACGTCAAAAACATTGAAGTATATGCATGAGATTATCGCACCAGATAAAAATTCAACACCTAATAAAATCAACATGTAAATCCAAAATTTTTTGACTGATAATTTTCCTTTAAAACTAAAAAAATCACTAATTATCATAATAGCTTCTCATAAGTATAAATTTAACAATTAAAACCAAGATTTTCTCACAAATCTTTTTATAAATGATAATAGTACGAATATTTTTTCTTTTCGTCAATACAAAAAAAACCTACCCACAGGCAAGCCTGTAAGTAGGTTTATTTTCAATGAACCATTAAGGAAATAATTACTTAATGATCTTTGATACTGTACCAGCACCAACTGTGCGGCCACCCTCACGGATAGCGAAGCGCATCTTCTCTTCTAGAGCAACTGGGTAGATTAGCTTAACTGTCATGCGAACGTTATCGCCTGGCATAACCATCTCAACACCCTCTGGTAGAGTGATGTCACCTGTAACGTCAGTTGTACGGATGTAGAACTGAGGACGGTAGCCCTTGAAGAATGGAGTATGACGGCCACCCTCGTCCTTAGAAAGAACGTAAACCTCAGCCTCGAACTCTGTGTGAGGAGTGATTGACTTAGGAGCAGCAAGAACCTGACCACGCTCAACGTCCTCTTTCTTAACACCACGTAGCAAGCAGCCGATGTTATCGCCAGCCTGACCCTGGTCTAGAAGCTTACGGAACATCTCAACGCCTGTTACTGTTGTCTTAGATGTGTCACGGATACCGATGATTTCTACTTCATCGTTTACTTTAACAACACCACGGTCAACACGACCTGTTACTACAGTACCACGACCTTCGATTGAGAATACGTCCTCGATAGGCATTAGGAATGGCTTATCTGTCTCGTGTACAGGATCAGGGATGTACTCGTCAAGTGTGTTCATAAGCTCTGTGATGCATGCGCAAGCAGGTTCATCTGCAGACTCTGCAACAGCAGCTAGATTAGCAGAACCACGAACGATTGGAGTATTGTCACCATCGAACTCGTACTTGCTTAGTAGCTCACGGATTTCCATCTCAACAAGCTCTAGTAGCTCTGGATCGTCAACTAGGTCAACCTTGTTTAGGAATACTACGATACGTGGTACGCCAACCTGACGTGCTAGAAGTACGTGCTCCTTTGTCTGAGGCATAGGACCATCAGCTGCGGATACTACTAGGATAGCACCATCCATCTGAGCTGCACCAACGATCATGTTCTTAACGAAGTCAGCATGGCCTGGGCAGTCAACGTGTGCATAGTGACGCTTCTCTGAGCTATACTCAACGTGAGATGTTGCGATTGTAACGATCTTAGTTGCGTCACGACGACCAGCAGACTCGGATGCCTTTGCTACCTGATCGTAAGCGATATAGTTTGCCAAGCCCTTTAGGGACTGTACGCGGGTCAACGCCGCGGTAAGTGTAGTTTTGCCGTGGTCGACGTGGCCGATGTTACCTACGTTAACGTGCGGCTTGTCACGGTTAAAGGATTCTTTAGCCATTGTTATTAACCTTATTATTTTATGTTTTTACAGGTACTACTTTCAACTGGAGCCCACAACCGGAATCGGACCGGTGACCTCTTCCTTACCAAGGAAGTGCTCTGCCGACTGAGCTATGTGGGCACACTTAATCCCGCATTACAGATGAGAAATGCGCACGTTTTGTGCTTTTTTCGTGAATATATCCGTACCATTAAGATACATTCCACCTATAAAGGGGAAAATCAATTCAATGAGTATCCCATATTTTGAAATTTTAGTCAACAGATATTTTTTTACAATTAACCATATTTCTCTAAAATTAATAAATTATCAGCTATAATTCAAATTATTACTAGCACAAAACAAAGCTCATAATCTAATTTTATTATAACTTCAAAGCAAAATGCTGAAAAATAGCTCATAATCAATGTGGTAAAACAAAAAAGGCTACGGACAAACCCATAGCCTTTTTATTGTTGTTCTAAATTTTTATATTGCTTTTATTCGCCGCCCCTAGCAACAGCAAGTACGCCACTGCGAGATAGGTCCATTATTGAATAAGGACGAATCATAGCAAGAAAATCATCAATCTGCTCCTGCGTGCCAATATATTGCATAGTTAGAGAATTTTCTCTTACACCAATAATCTCAGCTCTAAATAATGTAGCGATATCCATTATTTCTGGGCGCTTGTTGCGAGGTGCACCAATCTCTACAAGAATTAGCTCTCGCTCCAAATGACGCAATGAGGTTAAATCTAAAACCTTAACAATATCAACCTGCTTATTAAGCTGCTTGATTACCTGCTCCAGCACATGATCATCACCCAACACAGTGATTGTCATGCGAGATAGCATCGGATCTGCACAAGGTCCAACATTTAATGTATCAATGTTATAGCCACGTCCACAGAAAAGCCCAACAATTCGAGCAAGTACGCCTGGCTGATTTTCTACGATTGCATTAATTATATGCTTCATATCTAATTAGCTCCTCTCTCTATTACTTGAATGTACGAATTGTATCTGCAACTGTTCCTGCTGGAGGAATCATTGGCATAACATTACTTTCAGGCTCAACAATAAACTCCAAAATCCATGTCTTTGGACTATCGAAAGCCTCCTTCAAAGCACCAGCAACATCCTCTGGCTTTGTTACACGCTTTGCACAAGCTCCATGTGCTTCTGCCAATTTAATAAAATCAGGCAAGTATGGAGGATTTTCTTCCTCGCACTCAATATGCTCATTGGCAGGACGATTATTTTGGGTTAGAATTGTAGAGGAATGAACTCGATTATAGAACATATCCTGCCACTGACGTACATTACCCAAATATCCGTTATTCAAAATAACAACATTGATTGGAAGCTTATGCTCTACAGCAACAACAATCTCTTGAGCATTCATCTGCATACCACCATCACCTGTTATGCAAACACATAACTTCTTTGGGCAGCCAATTTGTGCACCAATTACTGCTGGCAAGCCAAAGCCCATAGTTCCTAATCCACCAGAGCTTAAGAAATGGCGTGGTGTATTATGACGGAAAAATTGAGCACTAAACATTTGATTCTGACCAACGTCAGTACAAATCAAAGCTTTTCCTTTACTTACCTTGTCTACCTGCTCAATAACATATTGAGGCATAATTGCACCTGCTGGGCTCTCTGGATAAACAAATGGATCCTCTTCCTTCCACTGCTTACATTGAGCAACCCATGCCTCACGCTTAGCCTCATGAACAAGAGGAAGAAGCTCCTTGAGAATTGGTTTCAAATGTCCTACTACTGGTAAATCACAGCGAACACTCTTACCAATTGCTGATGGATCTATATCAATATGTGCTATCTTTGCATTTGGAGCAAACTCGGAAATCTTTCCTGTAACACGATCATCAAAGCGTGCACCAACAGAAACTAGCAAATCACATGCCTCAAGAGCCTTGTTTGATGCTACTAAACCATGCATACCAAGCATGCAAAGAGCCAAATCATCTGTCTCAGGGAAAGCACCTAAGCCCATAAGTGTTGTTGCTACAGGTATATTTGCCTTATGAGCCAAATCACGCAATAGGTCTGATGTATCTGAAGCAATAACACCACCACCAACATAAAGTAGTGGCTTCTTGGCAGTATTGATAATATTTGCTAAGCGAGCAATCATCTTTGGATGACCTTCATGTGATGGCTTATAACCAGGACGTGAGAAGCCCTCGATAAATGGAACAGCTGTCTTTGCTCGCTGAACATCCTTTGGTACGTCAATCAAAACTGGTCCAGGCTTACCCGTACGAGCAATATATACTGCCTCCATAATAATACGAGGAAGATCATTTACATCACGAACAAAGAAGTTATGCTTTGTAACAGAACGAGTAATTCCACAAGTATCAGCCTCTTGGAAAGCATCATTACCAATAATTGAAGTTGCGACCTGACCAGAAATGCAGACAAGAGGTACGCCATCCATATTAGCTGTTGCAAGACCAGTAACGGTATTAGTCACACCAGGACCAGATGTTACCAAGCAAAAGCCCACCTCTCCTGTAGCACGTGCATAGCCATCTGCCATGTGGACAGCGCCCTGCTCATGGCGTGGTAAAATAAAATGAATTTTGTCTGATTTAGCTAGCTCGTCATAGACGTCAAGGATAGCACCTCCAGGGTAACCAAACAAAACCTTACAACCGACCTTCTCGAGGCCTTCAATAACGCATCTCGCGCCTGTGCGCAATGCTGTTGTTTCTTTATCTGTTTTCACTCTGTGTTTCCTTCACTAGTGAGTTTATTTTCAAGATAAAATTTATCTCACTAATTCTCACTACTATATAAACATATCATATAATTAATTACTGCAATTTAGGTGCATATTCTACAATTATTCAAGTAATATTGTCAATTATAAATGGTACTTTAGCAAAATAGCACATTTCGCCGTTTAATTTATCCAATTTTGTGAACTTCCTAGCAAAGATAGATTTACCTTTATCAAGCATGAAATCAAAAAATGCCATGCAAGATATCAAAATTAACTATTAAGCACGAATTTAATCACCCAATTTTTAGAATATATGACACAATTTGTGATTTTTTTCAAAATTGTGTCATAAAATTTCACTATCGCATTAAACAATCAAAATATATTCATAAATATTTTATTTACAACATATTATAAAAAAATAATTTTAAAAAAAATTTGAGTTTTATAAAAATATATGACACAATTCTTGCTTTTTTAACGAAATTGTGTCATAATATTATTACTTTCAAGGCAATAGTTGGAGCTATTTATGAATAATTTTATTAAAAGAACTAGATACTTACAGAAAATCCGTCCATTCTATGGCGTTGATTTAATAAAAGTCTTAACTGGTGTAAGACGTTGTGGAAAGTCTATACTATTAAAACAGATTGAAGAGGAATTTGTTGCTAATGGATTTGATATTAATCATATCGTTAAAATAAATTTTGAAGATTTCGAATTTGAGAAAATTCGAAATTTAGAGAAATTCCACAAGTATGTTAAAGGAAAAATAAAGGACAATGGTAAATATTTATTTTTCTTTGATGAAATTCAACATGTAAAAGGGTTTGAAAAGGTTTTGTCATCTCTTAGAGCCACACAAAATTGCGAAATTTTTATCACTGGTAGCAATTCTAAATTATTATCTGGCAAAATGGCAACACTACTTGTTGGTAGATGTATTGAATTTAAAATATTTCCATTTTCATTTGCAGAAGCATTCGAATACATTTCTTTGTTAGGAAGAGGTAAAAATGCTGATGATTTTCTGTTGGATTATATAAATTGGGGAGGTTTTCCTCTAAGGTTTTCCTTTATAAATGAAAAAGACATAAAAAAATATCTTGAACAAACATATAATGGAATTATTGATAGTGATATTGTAATAGAAGAAACAAAATTTAATAGACAAAGCTTTGATAAGGTTTCTAGCTATATAATGGCAAATGCGGGAAAAGAATTTTCAAGCAAAAATATAGATAATTTTTTTAAAAGCGTTAATCTAGAATCGTTAGAGAAAAAAACAGTATATAGATATTTAGAAAAAATGGAAAAAGCTTGTCTAATAGAAAGGGTTAAACGATTCAATATAGTTGGCAAGCAATCAATGTCATATATTGAAAAACAATATGCTGTTGATTCTGGTTTTAGGATGATAAATACCAATTTTGTAAATTTCGAAGACACCTTCTTTTTAGAGAATATTATTTACAACGAATTAAAAACTCGAGATTATGAAGTTTTTACTGGGAAAACACATAAAGGTGAAGTTGATTTTGTTGTAATAGATGGACATAAAAAATGCTTCATTCAAGTTGCTTATTATTTAGCAAGCAATGAAACAATTGATAGAGAGTTTGGTGCTTATAAGGAGATAAAAGATGCGTCTCCTAAATATGTTTTTTCATTAGATAAATTTGATTATTCTCGTGATGGAATAATTCATTTAAATATTGTAGATTTCTTGCTTGGTAAAAAAGATATAATTCTTACTTAGTTTTTTAAGCTATTATTTTTGCGGACTACGCTCTATTTTCCAGACACTGTCCGGAATTTCTTGAGTGTTAGATAAAACTGACGCATATTATAAATATTACTAGAGAAAATCCATTACAACGGTCAGCAGATTTTCATTTTTATGATATTCTGGTGCGAATATAATGGAAAATATATTGTTGGGCTATTCCAGCGAATGGGAGAATATTTTCTGGCAAGCCGTTTGGGAAAAGCTCAGCCATAGCACGCTTAATCCAGACATCTATTGGGAAGGCTTCAAAATATCCCAAGCCAAAAAGTGCAACACACGCTGCCACCTTTGGTCCCACTCCATGAATTTCCTGGAGCTTTTTAAATACCTCTGGATAAGAGAGTGTTTTTAATTGAGAGGCTGAAAATTCTGGCAATGAAAGCTTCGTTGCTGCATCCATTAAGCCTGGCACACGATAGCCGGCGTGAAGAATTGCCCAATCTTCTTGGGTCAGATTTGACAATCGCTCAACTGATGGAAAGCTATAATAGGTGGTGCCATCATAAGCTATAGGTTCGCCCCATGCTTCACACATCGTGCTTATTATTTTTTTGATGCGCTTGATGTTATTATTTTGGCTTATTAAAAAGGAAAATAGCACCTCTTCAAAGGGTTGACGCAATACTCTTATTCCAGGGGCATATTGTAAGCATTTAGCTAAAGTGGGATCCTTTTGCATCTTCTTTTGGAGCACTGCATAATCAATGTCTAAAGAAAAATACTGCTTAAAAAACTCTTCTTCCTTTTTTGTGGCATTGTCTATAAAAAGGAAACCATCTTTTGTATAGATGTCATAGACCTTGCCACAAACAACACCACGCATTATTGTATATGGAGCTGATGCTTCTACACGCTGCCACCTAAATGCTTGACCACAATCAAGTGTTGCCTCAACATCTATAGGAAGCTCTAATTTTAAAGCGATTGATGGCTTCTTTTCCATAATCAAAATTATTAATTGCTATACCATGCAAAGCTGCTTTAGCTGTTCTAATGATGCTGCTTTTACATTTGCAAAAAGGCTCTCTCCATGGCTATCCATTGCTACTGTTGCCTGTAGGTCTTCAACCTCTAGCTCCCACATAGCTTCTGTTGCACCGAACTCATCAAGAAAATAAACAGCCTTTACTTCCTTTATTGACTCAGCAATTACTGCTGCGGCACCACCTACGGCTTGCAAATAAACACAACCAAACTCCTTGCAAGCAGCAAGAGTTCCGGCACCAAGCCCACCCTTGCCTATAATTACGCGAATACCCTGCTCCTTTATCACTGTTGGAGAATAAGGCTCCTCACGAATAGAGGTTGTTGGACCAGCTGCAACAACATTCCATTTGCCATTGTCGTCCTTAACAACTACTGGCCCACAATGAAAGATTGCGGCATCCTTCAACACAACAGGAGAAGCATGTGTCTCTGCAAGGTGCTTGTGTAAACGATCGCGCCCAGTGTATATTTTTCCTGAGATAGAGACAACCTCTCCGACGTTTAGTGCACGAATTGTCTTTTCATCAAATGGATATGTTAATTGCTTCATAAGCTAATCAATAAAGCCCTTTGGTGTTGGAAGAATTTGCACTACCTCGATTGTTTCTGTGTCAACAACAGCTAAATCTGGTCTTTTATTTTCCACTAGATTTACAATTTCTTCATTAGGTGTGCTAGACTCCACAATTTCATTTTCTAAAGGCTCAGAAGACTTGCCGGCACCAACAGAAAATACAATAATCAAAATGACAACAATGGCTACACAAAAAATAAACCCAAGACGGCGTTGTTTTCTTTCTAAAGTCTTTGTTATATCATCCTCTGGATCTGTATCAAATATACTCTTAAAATATTCTTTAATTTTGCTGAACAGATTGGAGAAGAAGACAACAACAGCAGAAGGTGTCTTTTCTTGTGCTTTTGGCTTTACCTTATCAGAGACAACTTCTGGCTCCACATCCTTTGTTTGTCCTGAGAATCTAGTTAGGATTGGTTTTTGTTTGCCATGTTGAGGAGGAGCAAACAAGGTATCAGAATCTTCTGAATCTGTTGACACAAAAATAGTTTCCTGTGGTTCACCTTCCTCAGCTGCTTCACTTATTCCTTCTGGTTCTGGATATGAGAAAGGAGCAACAGATAAAGCAATTGGTTCAGGAGCAGATGCAGAAGGGAGCTGCTCTGGCTTAAACACCGTTGTACGAGGAGTAAATTTTTCTGGTGAAAAAGTATAGCGAGACTGTGCCACAGAACTTGGGACAGAGTTAGGAGGTGGTATTGTTGCTGTTGGCGGAGTTGTTGCCAAGTGTGCAGGAACAAAGACTTCCTCTTTAGGAGTATTCTCTACAGGAGCTGACTCAGAATTTGCAAGCCCAGTAGAAGGAGCATTAAATTCATCAAACAACGATTCTGACTCCACACTTAACTGAGAAGGTTGTTCATCAACAACAACCGGAGCTGGTGATGAAAGAGTTTGCTCTTGTTCTTGAGGGGCAGAATTTATCATAGTTTCCGCTGGAGCAGCTTGAACTATTGGTGTTACTGGGGTTGGTTGCTGAACTGCACTATTTGGGCGGCTTGATTGAGGTGGTGTAACCTTTGTCATAGTTCCACTTTCCAAATCATAGCTTCCTAGGGAAACCATTGGTTTTTCTACAGGAGCATTACCAAATGTGCTTTTGAATTCTTCTACTAATGGGCGATAATCAATTCCTAAAAATTCAGCATATTTGCGTACATATCCTTTACCATAAATAGGAGCTGCGATACGGCTATAATTTTCAGTCTCAAGATCGACAATCATCTGAGAATTCATTTTAATACGCTCTGCGACCTCAGATTCAGTAAATCCACGCTTAATTCTTGCTTCACGCAAAATTTGTCCTAATGCCATAATTATTTCCTCCTAAAATAAAATTATTATTCAACATCTGCTTCATCAGTTGGTTCTAGTGTGGTGCGTAGGATTTCACGTGGACCACTACCATTTGCAGGGCCAATACAGCCGCGAGCCTCAAGCTCATCCATGATGCGAGCTGCTCTATTAAAACCGATACGAAGCGTACGCTGGATAGAAGAGGTTGAAGCGCGATTTGTTTGAGCAATATACTCAAGAGCTTTACGCATTAGCTCAGTATCAGCATCCTCATCTCCACCATCATTACCACCATCAGATTCTCCACCAAAGGACTTGCCATCTTCAGACGATTCTGAAATGTTATCAAGCTTTTCTTTAAGCTCAGCAATATAATCTGGTTCACCCTGCTTCTTATATGCATTTACTAAATCTTCGACCTCTTGGTCGCTTATCCAACAGCCTTGACCACGATATGTTGAACCCTGTGAAGGGTCACAAAATAGCATATCACCATAACCAATTAGATGCTCTGCACCAACCTGATCAATAATTGTGTTACTATCTACACGTTGCGAAACCTTGAAAGCAATTCGTGCAGGGAAGTTTGCCTTAATTGTTCCTGTAATAACATTTACAGATGGTCGCTGCGTAGCCAAAATCATATGAATACCAACAGCACGAGAGAGCTGTGCTAAGCGAACAATTCTTGGTTCAACATCATTCTTTGCAGAAAGCATTAGGTCTGCCATCTCATCGATAACGATTACGATGTATGGAAGCTTATCTGGTAGAGGTTCTTCCTCCTCAATGAGGCCAAACATTGTTGTTTGCTTTGCTTTTTCGCGATTATTAAATCCAGCAATATTACGCACCTTAGCTTTACGGAACATATCCAAGCGCCTATTCATCTCAGCAATTGCCCATTGTAAGCTTGCAGCAACCTTCTTTGCTTCGGTAATAATTGGCACTATTAGATGAGGCAAATCTGCATAAGGTGTAAATTCAACCTTCTTTGGATCAACCATTATTAAGCGAAGATCCTCAGGAGTGCGGCTAAGCATAAATCCAGCAAGAATTGAATTTAGGCAGACCGATTTACCTGAACCAGTTGTACCAGCAACTAGCATATGTGGCATTTTTGCCAAATCTGCAATCACAGGTTTTCCGCTTACATCTTCACCAAGAAGCATTGGTACAGCCATCTTACGAGCATATTCTTTCCATTCTGGGCTTTCAGCTACCTCACGAATATTTACTGGACGGCGAACATTATTTGGCACCTCAATACCAATAGCATTCTTACCTGGTATCGGAGAAAGAATACGCATACTCTTTGCTTCAAGAGTCATCTGCAAATTATTTGCATAACGAGTAATATTTTCTACACGTACACCTACCTCAGGTTTTAATTCATAGCAAGTAATTACTGGACCGCTAACAACATTGAAAACATTTACCTTAATTCTAAATTCAGCAAGAGTATCTTCAATTAATTGGCTCTTTAGTTTAATTTCGTCTGCTGTGCCTGTAAAATCAGATGGCATCACTGCTGGTGTGAGCATAGATGTCGATGGCAAAGAAAAATCATTTTTCTTATCCTCGATACCGGCAACAACACCATGCTTACCCTTTGCAACTGTTTCCACCTCATGGTGCTCAATAGATGGTTCTTCACGTGCTGGTTTCTTTGGCTTACGTATGGTAGGCGTCTTTTGCTGTGGTTCAACTGGTTTAACTAAACCAGAATCATCATCATCATCTAAATTAACCTTAATGACACTTGATTCTTCTGATGTATCTTGATTATCAACAAACCCCAAACCATCTGTTGAACCAAATTCATCATCCAAAGTAGAACCATCGTCACCGATATTATCATCAAAATCATCAAATTCGGATACTGTTGATTTATTTTTCTTAGCAGCCTTCTCTTCGCGGCGGCGAGCAGCTGCCTCCTCGCGTTTTTGCTGACGCTCCCTAGCCTCTGCCAATTTCTCTTCTCTTTTTCTTTGTTTAGCTTCTGCTTCAAGCTTTAGGCGTTCTTGGCGGAGCTCTTCTTTTTGTTCGCGCTGTTTTTGTTTTAGATTAGCTAGCTCTTCTTTTTCATATTCATTTGCTAAATTGATTCGTGATCTTAGGGCTAAAATATAATTACCAATTCTACTAAAGCCAATTAATAAAATAATTCCTGCTATTAGCATAGGAATAAAAACACATAATGCACCACACAAGCCTAGCCATTTATAGACCAATAGGTCAACAAATAGATATCCTACAACACCACCTCCGTTAGGTGCAATGTTATACCCTGACTCAGAAAGAACATAAGTAAGATTTGATTTGAAAAATATTTGGGCCAAAGAAGAAAACGATATTGTTGTCATTAGCATCCATAAAAAGCGCCATCCTAGACGCTCTCTACGGAAGAAGGCTATTGAACAAATAAAAAGCCAAAGAGGTATTATCCAAGAGCCAATACCCCAAAACAAATAAGATAAATATGTGTAATTTGCACCAGCAACACCCATTAGATTTTGGACTTGGATATTTCCATTGCTATTTAGTGCAGAAACATCATTCCAATCATAAGTAACTAATGCTACGAATGAAAATATAGTAAAAAGCGTAGTAGGAAGAAATGCCCAAAACCACCACATGGATGGATTTGTTTGAATCTCCATATCTAAATCATTTTCATCAATAGAATCTAGTGCTTCTATGACTGTTTCTTCTTTTTTTCTAGCCATTTTATCTATTTAAATTAATATGCCAAAAGTGGGCGCTGAAGCATCTTTTCATACATATCCATATATGCCTTAGCACAAACCTCATGAGTAAAGCGAGCATTTCCTTCTCTCATTATACGAGAAATTTCTTGTTCGCGCTTTTCCTTTGGTAAATTCCAAAAACTCATTGCTTCATCCATACCCCATGACAATGCATTTGAATCATAATTATCAAATACAAAGCCATTACCTGTTGAAGCATAAGAGTTGAAATGCTCTACCGTATCATGCAAGCCTCCAGTGTTGTGAACTATTGGTAGTGTACCATATAGAACACCTGTCATTTGTGGCAAGCCACAAGGCTCAAACAAGGACGGCATCAAAATAAAATCACTTGCTGCAAATGCTAGGCAGGAGAGCTCCTCTGAGAAATTAACGACTGCCACGCGGTTGTGAATATCATGGAAATTAACAATATCGCTCAATACCCGCTGATATGAACCATTTGCAACCACAACAATTTGTAGCTTCTTATCCCAATATTGAGAAACCTTGCGATACAAAATATCTGCTAGCAGTTGGCAACCCTTTTGAACAGGATCAAGACGTGATGGCCAGAAGAAAATTGGTGCATCATCATCTCTATCTAAGAACAAGCGCTCCTGAAGAATACGCTTTGCGGCAAGCTTGCCTTCGCGATGTGTTTCTGCATTATACTTAACAGGAATGTGTGGGTCAACAGATGGGTGATTTGCTGCATCTGGTGCATTTAAAATACCCTCTGCACAACCAGCATAATATTTAGATTGAATTTCACTGCGAATCTGCGGTGGAACAAAATCATGCCAGCCATCAACAATTTCCTTTAGGAAGGTTGGGCTAACCGTATTGATGTAGTGAGAGGCAAAAATACCGCTTGCTAATAAATCAACCTTATTTGTTGAACGTGTTTCCTCATAGTTATAAGGCTGGCGCATGAAGTAAAGATTTTGCCAAAACTCCGCTGCATCAATACCTGTATTCTCAACGCGCTCTAGTGTTACCTCTTGTGTGTGGATATTGTGCACTGTAAATAGGCAAGGAATACCAAGTCGGCGTGCAGCAGCAGGAACAAGTCCTGTCATCCAATCATTACAATGAATTAGGTCTGGGCGAACTGTTGGGATGATGTTATTGATAATTTCACGCTGAAATGCTAATGCAAGTTTTGGATTATCTTCACTATATGAGCTATAAACAGTATCGCGATAATAGAACAAACGGTCCTGAGCCAAATGAATACGAGTCTCAGGAAGAACTGATTTATAAACCATTAGCTCTTTATCAATAAGATTACCAACATCAACATGAAACATTTTACGATAGTGAGGAAGTGCAACATGAACATCTGCACCTTGATTAAACAATGCACTTACCAAGGACGCAGAAACATCTGCCAAACCACCTGCCTTTGCTGTCATGTGATTAGCCATATTACCCATTCCCTCTGGAAGATAGGTAATCTCTGGTGTTACTATAAGGATACGTGGATTACGACCCTTAGATACTGCTTTTGTTTTCTTTGTTCTTGGAGCCATATTGTCCTCCTCTGTTATCAAAAAATATTTTTATTATCACTTCCATACGGTGAGCGGAGCATTCGCCCGCTCACTGCTATGCATAATTATTTTGCCCAAGTAATAAAGCCAGGCATTAGCACCTTCCAAGACTCACCCTTTGGTGTAACGCGTGCTGAATATCCAAAGGATCCAACCTCCTTGCAGGTTACTTCGCACTTATAGCTATACTCACCATTACCAATCTTCTTATCAAGAATCATCTCAACACACTGACCAGATGTCACATTATCTGACTCTGTTGCTCCGTAGAAGAATTCAACAATTACATCCTCTGGCTTCAATGCACCAAGGCTAACTGTTGTTGTTAGATTAAAGGTGTCTCCAACGTAGCTACCCTTTCCAAGCTCACGATCTGCAACAGGGAAAGCAACCGATACATTGCCCCACTCTGCTGCTACACGGCATCTCTCTTGGATTTCCTGCTTTACTACAGCAAAGTTGTCTGCACTCAAAGCATCAAAGGAAGCCCATGCTCCATCATAAGCAATGTTGCAATAATCTGTGACCATACGTGTACTTGCAAAGCGATAAATGCTCATCTTAATTGAAGCCTTCATCATAGCAATCCACTTTAGTGGTAGCTCGCCATTTGGTCTATCATAGAATGTTGGAATAATTTCTGTCTCAAGCAAATTGTATAGAGCCTGTGCATCTGAGAAATCCTGATAACGCCAATCAGAAAATTCCTCACCCTTACCAATTGCCCAGCCACATTCCTTTGAATAGCCCTCCGGCCACCAACCATCAAGTGTAGAAACATGGATTGCTCCATTGATACAAGCCTTCATACCAGAGGTTCCAGATGCTTCCATTGGACGACGAGGTGTGTTCAACCACACATCAACACCACGAACCAAACGGCGTGCCATGTGCATATTGTAGTCCTCAAGGAAAATAATCTTGCCGCGAACTGCTGGATCCTTTGAAAACTCATAAATCTGCTGAATAAGAGCCTTACCCTCATTATCTGCTGGATGTGCCTTACCTGCAAACACAAACTGAACTGGACGACCAGGAATGTTCAATAAACGCTTTAGACGCTCACGGTCAGATAGTAGAAGATTACCGCGCTTATATGTTGCGAAGCGGCGAGCAAAACCAATTGTCAAAGCATCCTTATTAAGAACGCTGCGAGCATTTGTTAGCTCCTCAGGTGCTGCATTATTGCGCTGTAGGGTTTGCTCTAGAAGCTCACGTGTGCTACGAATCAAATGTGCACGCCCTGCTTCATGTATACGCCAAATCTCCTCATCTGGAATAAGATCGATCTTTGAAATTTGCTTTTCTGTTAGAGGGTGCATTGCCCAATCTGGACCAAGCACACGATCATAAAGTGCACTATTATCTGATGAAACCCATGTTGGAACATGAACACCATTTGTTACATGACCAATTGGCACCTCTTCAAGAGGATAATCAGGCCACAAATGCTGCCACATATGACGCTCAACAACGCCATGTAGCTTTGCAACACCATTATTGTAGCGAGAACAATTCAAGCCAAGGATTGTCATTGATAGCTCATCACTAGTTGTATCTCCTGGTGCACGGCCCATTGAAACAGTTACGTCTGCTGGGATACCTCCCTCACCCTCAATTGCTTTTAGATGAGAATATAGCAAATCTAACTTAAAGGTTTCATTACCAGCAGGTACTGGAGTATGTGTTGTAAAGACACTTGTACGGCGAACAAACTCGCGTGCCTCATCAAAGGTTAACTTCTTCTCGCGCATTGCTGTTGCCATACGCTCAATACCTAAGAATGCAGCATGACCCTCATTCATATGGCTAACCTTGACATCATAGCCAAGAGCCTCAAGTGCACGCATACCACCAAGACCTAGCAACACCTCTTGACGCAAACGATTCAACTTGTCACCACCATAGAGGCGACCTGTCACGTGGCGTAGCTCAGGGTTATTTTCTGGTAGATTTGTATCTAGCAAGAATAGAGGTATGCGGCCAACATCTAAGCGCCATACTGTAAAGTGCATTGGACCCTCTGGTAGTGGCACAGTAAGCATTACTGGATTACCATTCTGGTCAAGTGCATGGCGTACTGGCAAAGAATAAACATCGTTCTTTGGATAATTTTCCTGCTGGTAGCCAGTACCGTCTAGATGCTGCTCAAAATAACCCTCCTCATAAAGGATACCAATACCACAAAGAGGAACATCCAAATCTGATGCAGATTTAAGGTGATCACCGGCTAGAATTCCCAAACCACCAGAATAAATATGAATGCTCTCATGAAGACCAAATTCCATAGAGAAATATGCAATACATGGGTGTGGCTTAGAATTGTCTTTCCAATTCTTTGAAGTTAAAACCTCTTTTTTAAATTGCTCTTTCACAGAATTCATCTGTGAAAGGAATGACCTATCTATTGATAGCTCTTCTAGGCGCTCTTGCCCTATTTTTGCCAATAAAGCGATAGGATTATACTGTACTTCTCTAAATAGAGCTGGATTCATACGACGAAATAGTGCAGAAGCATCAATATTCCATGACCACCATACATTATTTGCTAATTCCTGTAAAAAAGCCAAGTTTTCTGGCATTTTTGGAGCGACTGTAAACTTTCTGAAGTCTCTCATGTTCCTATTTTCTTTCATTTAATTTTTATATACCATAATATATATCCGTGAGATATATCAAATAACACGATTAAATTGTAGCACAAATACAAAATTCAGGCAACAAAGTTTATGAAACAAAATGGCTTAAATTTGCATATTTTTTTGTTCCAATAAGGTAGATTGCTATATTTTAATCGCAAAACCCTAAAAAAATAATAGAAAAACAATAATTAACCTAAATTCGGCAATTATTTTCCGAATTTAGGTCATTAATGCAAGTGTGACTTCATAAAACATGTCACACACAGCAAATATGCATATAAAACACTAAAACCCAAAGGTTTATTTTACAAGCTTAATTGTTACCATGCGATGATCAGATATCCACTGTTTTGGTGCAATGTATGGATCATCTAGCTTTTTCTCACCTTTATAGAAGATATAGTCAAAAACAGTAGATGGGTGCCACTTTGTGGCTGGCATTGTCTCACGCTTATCCTGGGAAACATCTGCATAAACATCACGATAGCCACCATCAATAATTGTCTGAATTGTTGTCTCTCCCTTAAAGTTTTCATCAAAAATAGATGTATTAAAATCACCAGCTAAAAATACAGCCTCTATCTTTCTGCCATTGTACTCTTTTTTAGAAAGCTTATCTGCGATTGCAACAAATTGGCGGGCTGTCAACTCACGTGTTTTGCGATTTATAATAGGAGTTTTCTCTGGGTCTTCACCCTCAGCAATAAAATTACTCTTAAAGTGAACACTGAAGCATAGCACAAGTGTACCCTCATAATCTACAACAGCATAAGCATATCCACGAGGAGGCTCAAGCTCTTCTGCTTTCTCCCATTTTGCATAGCCAGAATCAATTACAGGTAGGTGAGTAATAATAGCATTTTGGTGAGAAGGTACTGGATCTGTAGGAAGAGTTGGGAATTCTGTACATGCAGCAACCTTCATATCTGGGCGTTCCATCTGCTTAATAAGATTTGTAACGACCTCAGCACTACGCACCTCCTGCAGCATAACAATATCAACCTTCTGCCAATTTAGAAAACGTGCTGCAGAATCTGTCCGCTTATATTCATCCTTTGCAGGCTTTTGCACTGGGGAACCACTTGGGAACCAACGCATATTCCAAGTGCAAACTTTTATCTGATTCTTCTGTGGAATTGCATTAGAAATCACTGGTTTATCTGGTTTTGGAGTGTCTATTTTTTCCAAAACAACAGAAGCAGAATTTGTTGTATTCGCACAACATCCTACACACAATAAAGAAATTAAACCCAAACACAATCCACTAAATTTCTTTAAATACATCCATATACCTCTCTTTCAAAATTAACCATATCTCAAACAACACGAATATTATATCACAAAACAATAAATATATACTACAATATTTTTGACTATTTTTGAGGGAATCACATTTGAATTATACCCATATAATTTTATATTATGCACCTATAACTAAAGGTATGAAGAATATATCTAGCAGCCAGAATCAATAAGGAAAATTTAAGTGTATCAATTTTTGAATAAAAAGATAAAATCACACAAAAAAACGCCATCCTATTAGGACGGCGTTTTTTGTATGGTCATATATTGAAAGCTAAATCTAATTAGAACTCTGCATCTTCAGCAGTTGTCTCTGTCTTAGCTTGAACAACCTTTACGATTTCTGTAACATTTGTTGCACCATTCATGAAAGCAACGTCTGTTAGATCCTTAGCTTTAACAACAGTCATAGCACCGCCCTTTGTAACGAATACCATGCGCTTGTCACCGAAAGGCTTAATGTCGCCTTTTAGCTTTTCTTTCCAATCTGTTGGATTAGCAGTATCTTCAACCTTCAACTCTGTCTCTGTTAGACCATCTAGGTTACGTGTATAGATGAAAGGAAGCTCATCTGGAGCTGTCTCAATACCTGCAAGCATATTCCATACAACACCATTGTTTATGATGTCATCGATATCCTTAGCAGCACCAACACCACCACCTGCGAATGTACCAACACTCAACTCCAAAATACCTTTATCCAAAAGAGCATTAAAGTAAGTATTTGAATCATTATACTTATCCTTTGTAGGCCATACTGAGCTCTTGCTCTGTGCTTCACGGTCAATATTTGCCTGAGTAATACCCTGGACAATGTTGCGACCATTGTTACCTAGGCGTGTTGCCTGTGCTGAACCTAGAGCATCCTGGATAGCAGGGAATAGCAAGCCAGCCAAAATACCAATAATAGCAATAACAACTAGCAATTCAATAAGTGTGAATGCTGATAGCTTAACTTTTTGATTTGTCTTTTTCATAATAATTTTACCTTTTTTTTTGATTTGATTTCAAAATCCTGACTCGATGTATGTCCTACCCGAGTTAACACTTAAAAGTATCCCACACAAAGGAAAGATAGTCAAGTGTTAATTTAAATTTTATCTGTTTTTTTTGTTTTAAAAAGCCAAAATATGAACTATCTTACCTTACTCGAGCTATAAAAAATACTTATTTGTTTTTCTCGCTCAAACACTTAAACCTAAATTATGCGATTAGAAGCAAAAAATCAGGGTTATGAGAAATAAATTACTGATTTATTCAAAAGGATATTTTACACCCCATTGAGCACGAAGTGTATCCATTATACGAAGCTCATTAAGAGTGGTGCTCCACGGTGTTTCTTCTGTTTCACTCTTTCCTGCCTCAATCGCTTTTATCACACTACGAATTTCATATTCATATCCATTATAATCAAATGGGAAATTCTCCTTACGAACAACACCTTTCCCATTATCAATTATAATTTCTTCACACTGCAATAATTTTTCACAAATTATACAACCCTTTGTACAAGCAATACGGGCAGGAGCACCACCAAAGGCTGTCATTGAAGTGCCTAGCATCGCAATACGACCATCTGCGTATTGAAGAGTAAATGAGCTATGCTCATCAACTCCTTTTTCTGTTAATTCTGCTGTACTTGTAATTTTTACAGGTGTCTCACCAAAATAAAGCATTGCATAATTCAATGGGTAAATTCCTAGATCTAACAGAGCTCCTCCTGCCAACTCAGGGAGTGCCATACGCTCTTTCCAGCTTATAGGAACACAAAAAGATGCTTCAATATAACGTTGCTCTCCCAATTCCCCACTAGACAAAATTTCACGTATGCGCTTTACACAAGGCATAAAACGAGTCCACATTGCCTCACAAACAAATAGACCACGCTCCTTTGCCTTTTCAAAAATAATTTTAGCTTGACGCTCATTAACCGTAAATGGCTTTTCACATAGAATATGCTTCCCATGCTCAATACACATAAGCATATGCTCATAGTGATGAGAGTGAGGAGTTGCAACATACACAACATCTACCTCTGGATCAGAAAGAAACTCTTCATATGAGCCATACGCCTTTCTAAAATTAAATTTATCAGCTATTGCTTGTGCCTTTTCTATGGTACGCGATGCCACAGCATAAGGTTCAATATCATTGTGCAAAAAATTATAAACACCAGCTAGCTTTTCAGCAATATGACCGGCTCCTAATATACCAAGCTTTAACATAATCGTTTCCTTTCTAAAATTAAATTATTCCATTGGAATTTGTGGCTCTGGATCAAGCTCTGGAAGCTCCGCTGCAGGATCCTCAACAATAATTGTAACAGCTGTGCTTACTGGCTTTTCTCGTTCAACGACTAGCTTTATTGTAAGCAATGCAGCTATTATTAAGGTAACCGTTGTCAGTGAAACTATCAGTGCTGTCATCCGATGATGCGTAACACAAAAAGCAAAAAATGGATGACTCATTAGCCAAAGCATACGCTTTCTTTTGCGAGGAGAAATTGCACGAGGCACATCAACATCATTTGATGAATTTGCAAGCAACACATCAATTACTTTTTTATATTCTTCAAAATCAGAGCGACAGCTTGAACATTTCTTCAAATGCTCATCAATTTCATTGCGTGTGGCAGGGTCTAGCTCATTTGCACAATATGCAGATAAGCTTGCCTTAATGGCTGCACACGCCCTATCACAATTTTGTGTAGGTGTTTTTTCTGTGCTATCCATTTTCCTTACCTCCCAAACTTTTTGCTAACTTTTTAATCGCTGTATGCAAAATAAAACCAACATTTGACTCACTTAATCCTATCTGCTTTGATATTTCCTTATACGAAAGCCCTTCATATATTTTCAGCAGAACTACCTCTCGCTCCCGATCTTGGAGTTGCAACAGAGCCTCCTCCAATTTCAAAACCAGCTCTGGCGAGATTCTGCTTTCTCCCCCATATTGAGGAAGAGGAATCTCCAGCTCTCCTCGCTCCTTTTGATGCTCCTCATGAAGCTTATTAAGCCTTATCTCTCGCCTAACCCAATCAACAGCTTTACTATGAGCAACCTTATGTAGCCACGAATTCATTGCTGCACTATCTATAAATTCACCTTCCCAATCAGCAGCAAGTTTTATGAAGGTATCTTGAACTATATCCTCTGCAACAGATGGGTTGCCAGTTATACGTGCTACATAAGCAAGCAAACGTGCTTCATAAGTGGCAAGTATTGCTTCTAATGTGTTTGGTGTTGGCTTAGCCCTACGGTGAAATAACATTGAATGCTCGCTTTCAAAAAAATTATAAAGGACGCCTTAAAGCATCTTGACGAAGGCGAGAGTTTTTCATAAATTCTGCAAATCGTCTTACAAAACTCTTAAATTCTATTTCTGCAAAAGCAAACTCAGTTGCCTTTGTCATATCATTGGTGCGAGCAAGCTCTTCTAAATATCGTGGAATAATATTTTTATATGGTTGATTACGTTCTAATGGAGCTCCTCGATGCAAATAATAAACAAGACAATGTGCCAATGCATAATTAAACTCGTGATTTACAGAATAGAAAGCCAAATAATCCATTAATAAAAATTTAGAGAGGTATTGCTCCAATTCAGAGTCTGACATCTCTTTAATAACAGATTGTACTTTTTTAAAATGTGCTTGATCCTCTTGTATAAAAATATTTCCACGCTCAAGCTTTGTGTTTTCAAATGTACAAGCATGGCCTTCATTAAACCAAGGTGCAGTTGTTAAATATCCAAATGCTAAATAAAAATATTGATGTAATCCCTCATGCTTGATTATAGGACTAATTATTGAATGCTTATAGCTTTCTCCATCTGTTACATTTCGGATAACAAGCTCAACTCTACCAGAAGTAAATATTCCTGCCGTTTGACGTGGATTTAAACCAACAAGTGGCTCAGTTTCTAGATATGCCACATATTCATCTGTTGTAGCAAAGAAACGGACTACTCCAACATCCATTTTATCAACTCCATCAAATGGAGGAAACAGCTTCACATAATAGCTACGCAAAAGCTCAAGTTCATTGAGTATCTCCTCAGCAGCACGCTCTGCTCTAGCATGATTAGATAGCATAATAAAATTATCTGATTCCATATACCACCAATCATTAAGTGCTTCAATGCTCTTCTTTGCTCGCTCTCTTATTGGAGAATATGAATACTCCTTTACAACACGAGAACGATTTTTATTAACAGAATAAGGCCCAGAAGCGGCAGACTTTCTTTGTCCAGAAACTTTACGTATTAAATTTTCTTGAATATAGCGAGCTGCCTCACTTGAAAGAGGTTGCTGTGCGGTAAACATAACACAAAACCAATTTTCTGGAGAAACACTTTGCCCTGGATATCGTTTATTTAATCTAAAAAAACAAACATAACTATTATGAGCTTTTGTTTGAAATCTATAAGCTTCGGCAAGCATTTGATTACCAAAATGCACGTCAATTGGGTTACCCACAGCATCTAACCCAGAATACTGCTTGAGCCAATCTGCTAGGCTTTGCTTCACATCAAGAAAACGCTTTGATGTAATTTTTTGAGCAGTCTTTGTAATAACAGTATCAAAGGTTATTTGCTGAACATCAGTGCCGATATAATTACTTGGCAAAAGATTTGTGCAACGGGCTAGCTGCAAAATATTACCGTTCTGATCTCTCCAAGTGCCAATATGCTGAGATCCAAACCAAAGCTCTTCTGCACTATATCGCTCTTCTGTCCAAGACTCAGCTCCACGAGTAAATTGATAAACAGCAACCTCCGGAGTTTTTAGTGGTTCTTGAGTAGAATTAAGTGGGGTTGGCAAAGAGATACCTATTGCATCTAATTGCTCCGATTGACCAAATCTAAAAGGAATGGCAGAAAATGCTACATTACAAAACAAAATTGCAGCAAAGAAAATTGTTAGCTGTACGATTTGTTTCATATAATCCTTTCCTATAGCTATTTCACACTAGAATACACCTATATTAGCATTCACTTTGTTGTCTTGCGCATTTCCCAATATTTTGCATACTTGACAAAGACATTAAACGCAGAGACAGTTGCAATAATAAAGCCAGGCATGCCATCAAGAAAGCCACGCTTAATAAAATAACACCGGAAAAATCTAAATGGAGCCCTAAATAGCATCCCTACTATTGCACTGCACAAGGAACGATTTTTCTCATTTAATGAGTCTGCACTACATGACGTAAATTTATTTAATGTATTTAACTGGTGTGTAATGTCATCATAAGTATAATGATGTAGAGGAGTTTTTAAACGTTGAATTTTCCCGTCAATTCCAATTCTCTCATGAATTTCTTGTCCAACAAAACGACCACAGCTTTTCCTATAAAGGCGTGGCAAATAATCTGGATACCAATCTCCATGTCGAATCCATTTATTTAAGAACCACACCATGCGAGGCAATTCAAAAGCACTAACACTATCGTCAACGCCATTTTTAAATAAATTATAAATTTCGCTATATAATTCTTGAGAAACCTCTTCATCTGAATCTATTGAAAAAACCCATTCATTTTTAGCCAAGCTTCTTGCAATGTTTTTTTGTGTTTTATAACCCATCCAACGATGCTTAAAGAATCTGTCTGTATATTCACGACAAATAGCTTCTGTAGAATCTGTACTAAAACTATCTACAACAATTATCTCATCTGCCCATTTAACACTTTCAAGGCAACGGCGAATATTTTTTTCTTCATTGAAGGTTATTATACAAACAGAAATTTTCACAGCATCATTCATAATAGGCCCCTATTTTCCTTGTGGTGCAGAGGTTGCTTCGTCATAAATTTCAAGCGATTCAATTGCTTCACCCAATGCTTCTAGCTCTCTACGAAGTTTAAAAGAGACACCTGAAACAGCACTATAATAGACTAAATCATCACGAACATCAATTGTTACAGTTAGTGAAACTAGCTTATCAACCGCAGCCTTTTGAACCTCCTGTGCTAAAGCACCTGCGACAGAATTAACAAAGCCTGTTCTTCCTTGTTTAAATTTATCTGGGTTGTGTGGACAATTAAATTCAGCAATGCGTTTACCACTAAGCAAAACCGCACCATTCATTGAATCACCTTTTCTATCAAACACAATTACACAATCTAAAAGAATTTTTTCTTTTTCCTCAGGAGGAGTTTCGTTAGGATCCTCAATTGGTTTTTCTTCAGGTTTGATTTCCTCTTGCTTCTCTTTTTCTAACTGTTCTAATAATGTTTTTGATAAAAGCTCAATCTTCTTAATTGTGCTTGGGAATAGCTCAGAAAATCTAGAATCATCTTCCTTCCCTTCTGGGAATTGGATAACAATTAATCTTTCTTCTGTCCATGCAGCACTAACCTTTGCAGAAAAAATTTGTGTAATTTGCTCAACAGGTGGTAGCTGCTCCATATTTTTTACTTCATTACGTACTGCAGGAAAGGTATTATCAACTAAGCGATGCTGAGCAGAACGAGCCTCACTACCTTGATCAAAGCCGTCAACAATTTTATCAAAAACAAGCTTAGAGGTTTCCTCTAGAATAACGCGTTGTTGTTCAACTCGAGCAAATTTTTCCAAACCAATAAGCTCTCTCCAATTGTCCAAGGTTTTCTTAAAATTAGGAGATTCACAAACAGAATCCACCAACGAAGCAGCAGGATACCAAGAGCCATCTGCAAGCTCAGAATACATACCTTCAAACTGCTTTTGTGCACATTGTTTACGAACCTCCTTTAAAAGAGGAGTAAGCTCACGCTTTAAACGAGCCACTGCAGGAGCCTGCTGAGCTTTTTCATTATGCCCCTTGATAAATGATGTGACTTCATCACGCTCATCTGGTTTTGCTGCATTAATAATTGCTTGGAAGGCTTGTTCGCAAAGCTGTTTTTGAAGCATTGGCATAAAATGTTTTTCCGAATCTTCAAGCTTGCGATGTTTTTCTGGAGATGCATCAAGCTCACGCTGAACTGTTGCAGCATCAAGCTGAAGAGCAAGTGTATTAATTTTATCCTCATAAAGTCGGAATGCTCGATTACGTGCAATCTCTTCAAGCTGCTTTTTAAGACTTGGGAAGCAATTATAAATATACTGTCCTTCTTTGGCTGATGAACGGCGGCGAGCAAGCTCATCATCAAGCTTCTTCTGAAGTTCATTTACGATTCTGCTTGGGGCATACCCATCAACGCTTGTTCTCTCAACATAATGGCGCTGTTCATCACGCTGCTTATATGCTTCATTAAGCATTGGTGCAACAATTTGCTCTGAAATAAACCCAAGGTTTTCTTGAAAGACAGTTTCCTTTTGTGCTTTAGCAACTCGCTCGGTCATACGAGATGTAAGCTCCTCACGAGATAAATCATCGACCTCCTGCTCGCTTGGGCGAACTGTTGCTGTGAGGCGCTCTGCTTGTTCCTTACAAGCTCTTGTGCGGGCAGAAGTAAATACACTTGAATACTTATGCTCCACAGCATTTACTAGCAGCTCCTCTGATGGCTGCTGAGCCAGCTCAAGAAATGCCTCACCAAAAACCTCAGCACGGGACTTTGGTGCGGCAAGTCTATCAAGAATAACTATTGCCTCTTCCTTATACCGCTCCTTAATGGCTGAGGTGTAAACATTTTGAAGCTTTTCTTTAGATACATTAGGCTCTGCATGTGTGGCAGTGTCTGCCACCATAGCTTCAAACACTGGTGTTGAATTATCTGCCTCAGAATAAATTTCATCATTTAATTTTGCAAGAACAAGACTAGCGGCAAGCTCTGCTGTAGCCCGGTCATGCTCCTGCACAGCTGCATCTGCTCCATTTGCCAAAGCAGCCATCGGCAGAAACAAAGTAATCAAGAAAGCCACAATAAATGTGATGCCTATGAAATTTCTTTTTTTTATCATTTCAACATCTCCACTCCGCCAGCAAAGCCCTTTAATACACTCAAGCTATAAGCACTTAATGCATCAGAAAGCTCTGTCAAAAGAAGCATTCGCTCTGTCTCACCAGCATTTGTATATTTATCAAGAATTGAAGCAACCTTTGGATCTGTTATGCTTTGAGGCTTCAACATCCAATAACGCTGTAAAAGCGACGCACAGGAGAGCTGCACAGCTCTAACTCTTTTACGATAGGTATCAATATTTTGATTTGCCGCCTCATCAAGCCATGCTGTATTTTCCTTTGATATTTGCTCTGAAGGTATATCAGCTATTTCAAGCACTCGTGCAATCCATGCCTCACGTAAAGCTAAAACATCTGCATAATCTGCACTTGCATTTGCAGCACTTGATATAAAAGCTGCCTGCTGAATTGGGTCTACAGTTAATGCTCCATTAACAATAAGCTTTCGTGCAGGCACAAGCGACTCTGTCTTAATTGCACCATCTTCACTTGAAGCTGCTGTATCCAATGAGTCTGGATAAAAAACATTTAAGCCATAACGAACACCATACTCTATATTAACCGCATCTACTGCTAGCTCTAGCTTTTGGCGCTGCACCTCTAGCAGCTGCTCCTCCTGCTCCATTCTTGTTTCTGTGCGAAACATAAAGTAGGCAATCATAAAAATCATCATGATTGCAAAGGAAATCTGCAAAAGCAAACCCTGCAACTCATCAATACTAAAGGACGATGCCGATCTCACATCCGCAAAGCTTTTAAGAATTAATCTATCCTTCTTTTTCACTTAGCTTTTCCTTAATTATTTCCTAACCAAAATTATTCTACATTAAAAGCAGATTTAATCTTTGATAAAAGCTTTTCTGCCTTAGCTACATGTGCTTCAGATTCCTCTAGCTGCTTCTGTGTTAGTTTTAAATCTGCCTCACGTGCAAGCTTCTCAGCAGTAAGAGCTTCAAGCTGCTTACGAAATTCTGCCTGAGCCTTTTCATTTGCTTCTGCCACACGTGCTGCCTCTGCTTTGAGCTCAGAAATATTTGCTGTGAGGGCATTAACCTTGCCACCGAGCTCTGCTGCTGTCGCACGCACCACATTACCTGCTTCTACCTCTGCAGTAAGCTTACCACGTAGCGTATCGTTATCAGCAACAACTCTTTCTAGCTCGGTTGTAATTGTTTGTTGGGTAGCCTGCACACCATCAACCAGCTGTGTAACATCTCCAAGCAATACCACCATGTCTGAATGACTCTTTTCCACGGCACCAAGTCTTGTTGTAAAAGCTTCCTCAAAGCGCTGCTGACGCTCCTCCATCCCAGCAGCAACCTGCTCAACATGCTTGGTTAAACTATCTACTGCTGTAATCATTCGGTTTTCAAAGGTTTTGCATGCCTCCTCACCTGCTACCCCCATAGCAACAAGCTTTTGCTTAGCTTCTTCTACAGCAGTTGAAAAGCGTTGTAAATTATCACGCTCAGCATTCCACGCCTCATGAAGACCAGCGGCACCACCACGCAAACGCTCCAATAAATCAATCAAATCTGCATCTTCTGCAGCTGCTAGATCCTCCTCAACCAAGAGCTTGCGGAGTAATGGTCGCAATATTGGATGATCAATTACAAACACCCAAATAACAGCTGTTAATGTCGAAAATAGTGCAGTATGTAAGCACATCATCAAATCTGTCATCTGAACAGATTCCATATTATAATAACCAATGATAATGATGCCCCACAATGTACCAATCAAACCAAAAGCAACATTCAGCTGGTCATATCCTTTGAAAAATGGAAAATAATCTATCGCAGAAATTTCCTTATGACACATTATGCGCACAATTCCAATTGTTATTAAAAGAAAGCCTAAAAAAGGAATCAATGTTGTTGCACCAGAATAGTCAACCGCTGTCCAATCCAACCAAGGGACACAACCAGAAAAACCATGTGCCAATGCTTGAGCATCTCCTCCAGTTTTATTAAATGCTTCCCACCATTTAACTATTACAGAAATGTTGTTTATAAATGCTAATCCAAACAACAAAGTCAATGCAGAGCTTATTACTAAATACACAATGTAGTTTTTCTTTTTCATATTTAAAAATTTCTGCTAAAGCTTATCTATCATTAACACAAAGACTCAAGCGTAAGGAACCCAAATAATTTCTATTAAGCCACATTCGCTTGAGCCAAAAACTTTTCTCTTAATTGTTTACATTATTTAACACAAGGTGTTACACCCTTTTTTAGGATAATATTTCCATATTTTCGGGTTTCTCCAGTCTGCACTATAAGAAAAGCCTTCTTAGCTCTTTCATAAAATGCAAAGCGCTCCATACGTGAAAGCTTAAAATCTCCATTGCCTGTATTTTTAAAGGCCTCTAGATATGAACCCTCAACTGCTGGATCAAGAGTATCTCCAGGAACAGCCTCCATTGTTACAATTGGAGAATCAACATATGCATCCAATTCAAACAAAGGTAAAATTGCATAAAGAAGCTGCTCAACGGTTATACCATCTGCACGCACCACAACATTTGAGCCAAAGGTTTCTGCTGGGAAATGGGCGTCTGCCAATACAAGCTCATCTCCATGACCCATGCGATACATAGCTGATAAAAGTTCAGGACTAATAAGTGGGGAAATTCCTTTTAACATAACATTCCTTTCTAAAATATCTCTTCTACAATAATGATATGCTTATTGTTTAAGCTTTTCCTCAAGCTCTTTAATTTTTGCCTTAAGCTCCTCAACCTCTTTCTTCAATCGGTCTACCTGCTTTGGCACCATAACCACCTTCATGCCCTCACGTGCATCAACTGCTGGTGCACCAAAGTAACGTCCATTAGGTGCCAAATCCTTTGACACACCAGACCTTGCCAAAACCTCTGCTCTATCACCAATATTCAAGTGACCAGCAACTCCAACCTGACCCCAAAGCATTACACCATTGCCAAGATGAGTACTTCCTGAAATACCAACATGAGAAACTATGCCACAATATGCACCTGTTTGAACATTGTGCCCAATCTGAACAAGATTATCAATCTTTGTTGAATTACCAATGCGAGTAACACCAAAGCGAGCGCGATCGATTGTGGTATTGCAACCAATCTCTACATCATCACAAAGCTCAACAATTCCAAGCTGATCAATTTTTTCAACATTGATTGTGCCATCTGGATTAACCTTTGTTGTATATCCAAAACCATCACCACCAATTACTGTTCCATTATGAACTGTTACGCGATTACCTAACTTACAACGCTCACGAATGGATGCCATTGGATAAATATGAACATCATCACCTAATTGGCAATATTCTCCAACAAAAACGTGTGCCTCGATTACACAACGAGCTCCTAGCTTTGCACCATCTCCAATTACAGCATATGGACCAACATATACATCTGCACCTAGCTGTACATCAACACCAATTACTGCGGTTGGGTGAATCCCAGGCTTACGAACTAGCGGTGGAGCAACAAACATTGGCACAATCTCTGCAAATGCTTTATCTGCTGACTCTACCACAACAAAGGTTGTATTTTCTGGTGTATCATTAGCAAACTCAGGTCCAACCAAAACAGCACTTGCCTTCGTTTCTGCTAATTGTGGGGTGTATTTGCGATTTGCAAGAAAAGAAATATGCCCCTTATCAGCATCTCGCAATGCTGCTACGCCAGTTATTTCTATATCCCCATTTTCTGCAGGAACAAGCTTCCCGCCAACCTTCATTGCTAATTCGCTTAATTTCATAAATTTTCCTCAAGCTATATATTTTATTTTTAAATTATTCTGCTGCCTTAATTTCTTTGCGTGTACCACCTAGTGTTGTTATTACCGCATCAGTAATATCTGTATTTGGTGCACTATATACAACAATTGGTATTGGTGCTCCTGTGCGATATGCTGAAGAATCCAAAACATGTGTAAAATTATTTACCTCAGCAACTCTTTTAACTGCTACTTGAACATCATCCATTACCTCAGCAAAGAGTTTGCGCTCCTCACGAGATAATTCTCTCTGCATCTCTGCTACCTTAGCTCGAATTGTTTTTTCAGATTCTTGGAAATCACGTATTAAGGCACGACCCTCTTCTGCCTTTTCTGCCTTCAACTTATCTGTATACATAGGATTTGAGCGAATATCCTTTTCTAGCTGTACAATTTTTTCCTCTTTTGCTTTAAGCTCAGCTAGAAGAACATCCCTCTTAGATTCAAGCTCTGCTTGTTTTGCACGAAGGGCTTTATCATTCTGCTCTGCTTTTGGATGTGATTTAATCACTGTTTCCATATCGACAACAGCAATCTTCTGGGCCTCAGCCACCATGGTAAAAGCAATAAACAAAGCACTAGAAAAAACAAAAAACTTCTTTAAATTCATATTTTCCTCCAAATCTTGAATGTTATCGGTTTAGTTTTTCCAAAATTTTACCAAAATTAGACTCTTCATTCAAGAGAAAGCCTTTATAATGAAGAGAATAAAGGTGTATTTGAGATCAAACCATGTACTATAGATAATATACGCCTACAATAACACCAAAAGGCTTATGTGATGCACGTAGCTATAGAAACACAAAAGCACACATAAAGCATTAGTTACAAAGTATATATGACTTATATAACGACAAATACTAGTCAATCAGCTTAAGGATATCGACAACTAAAACGCCCGTTTTCTTTAAAGAATCAGGAGAAAGCTTATCCACTGTATCCTCTAAAGAATGCCAATAATCATGAGAATTTGGCGTAGAACCATAGGTGTAATCAATCAAGTCAATAGCAGGAAAACCTCGCTCTACAAATGGCCAATGATCATCAATACAATATGTTGAGGCAAGAGAAACACGTGCCGCTTCTTTGTTTTCCATTGCTGCAATCATAGCTTGCTTTGCCAAATGAGGCGTAACATTTCGTGGTATCTCAAGGACTAAATCCTTATCTCCAACCATGTCAATAATGATTACATTTTCCAAAATACCCTTTGCTTCATTAAAATAATAGTTGGCCATACGCGTGCTGCCATGAAGTCCATTATGAGCACTATATGATTCTCCAATACATTCCTCTCCATCAAAGAAAACAAACCGTATTGTATGCTTGGTTTGTACATTCTTCTCAACAAGCTGTCGCATCAATTCAAGCATAACACCAACGGTAGAGCCTCCATCATTTGCCCCCTGAAAGCCTTCTCCTATACCTGACTTTGTATCATAGTGACATCCTATCAAAATTGTTTTTGATGTCTCTCCAGGATAATCAGCATATATATTGGAAAATGCTATTCTTCCAATCTTGGTTTGCTCAATCCATGTATCAGCTTTCGGAACAAGCCCACACTTTTTTATTTCCTTTGAAAGCCATTGACCTGCTTTACCGGCATTTATTGTGCCTGAGTCTCTAGGCGAAATCTTTACAAATTCTTCAACATGCTTCAACATCGCTACTCCAGAATCCTCACTGAGCTGAAATTTAGACAAAGGAATTGGTGCTGCTTTTTTTGGCATACATGCTGAACAAAGCATTAAAGAAACGAGCACAATAAATAAAAGAACAAGCTTTTCTTTACATATCATTTTCTTTTTTTTATTCATAGGACTATAAAGTTGTTAATTATTAAAATGAAAAATAGAAAATTAAATAGAATTTGTCAAGCAAGAATCAAATCTGACTTCAATGACCTATTACCATTTAAATCTATACTTCAACGCTGACAGAAACATATAAATGATCCGATGCTTCTCTATCATTGTCTACATATTCATCAGACACCTTTACATCAAATCTTTTATCCTTTAGCTGCATAATATAATCAATACAAATTTCTGGCTTATTAGCAGGGAATGTAGATTTTGTAGTGCATGAAATTATATCAAAGCTTTCTTCAAATGCTTTAATAACACAAGAAAATGGCTGTGCATTAAAATCTCCCATAATAAATATTGGTTTATCATATTTATTGGATAATGCTTTTTTAATAACTTCTACTGATGCAATTTGATCTGCTTCTGTTAGTGAAAGATGCGTACAGCAAACAACAATATTTTCAAATTCACAAATTAAAAGCATTCTAGCTTCTTCTCTACCGGGCAAAGGAATTTTTTCCACATTCATTGGCTTCTCCTTTGAAAGTAGAGCAACACCGTATTCTCCTCCATCATAATCAATTGCCTTTGCAAACTCATAATACATGTTTGCTGCCTCAGCAATAGTCTGAGCCTCATCAATTCTATTAGATCTTGAGAGATATTTATCCACCTCTTGAAGAGCAATGAAATCCGCTACAATTGTAGAAACCTTATCTGATACTCTTTTAATATCAAAATTTCCATCCATTCCCATGCCTGCACGAATATTAAAGGTTGCTAGTTTTCTCATTATTTAATTCCCTTCGTTAAAATCTAAATTAATCCTTTTTTAGCATAAAATCAAACATGTATTTTAGTTAAATAAAGCCTGATTATTGAAACGTATTGTATTACATTTTTATGCAAATTTAAGCTTCTTCTAATTGTAGCCAAACCCCACTAATTTGATTGCCCATCTTAAAACTTAAAAATGCATATATTGAGCAATTGCATTCATTACATCTGAAATAGTTTTATATTCATTCATTTGTCTACGAAGATCTGTTACTCCACGCATACCTCTAAAGTAATGGAACATAAAACGCTTAAAGCAAGAGACCGCACTTTGCTCTGGGTCACCACTCGGCCAAAGCTCTTCTGGATAATTATCACGTATCTGTTGCTGAAATTGCATTGCCAATTGAAAATGCTCTGCTAAAACACTCATCAGTTCTTCATTTGTCGGCGGAAGTAGCTCAATCCCATTATTTACATATTCACTAATTCTCTTAAAAAGCCAAGGATTACCCATTGCCCCCTGACCTAGCATAATTGATTTCGCACCCGTTTTTTCTATCATATGCTTTGCATCCTCTGGAGTGCGAATGCCACCATTAACCACAACATTGATAGAAACAAGATTTACTGCCTCACGTAGTAAATCAAAATCAACCTCACCACGATGCTCCTTAGATGCTACACGTCCATGAACAGTAAGCTGACTTGCTCCACCAGCCTCTACTGCTTTCGCAATATCGTATATTGTTATTTCACCTGGATGAAGACCTATGCGTGTTTTAAAAGAAACAGGCAAATTTGTACCTTTAACTGTCGCTGCAACTATCTTTTCAACAAGCTTTGGATTACGCATAAGAGCAGCACCAGAGCCGCTGCGCGTCACCTTATGTACTGGACAACCTCCATTGATATCAATCCCAGAAAAGCAACCAAGCTCTGTAATTACTTCTGCTGTCTTTTGCATATAATCTGGATTAGCGCCATAAATATGAGCAACAACAGGTCCCTCTTCTGGTAGCTTCTCTAATAGCTGAAAGGTGCGGCGAGAATCATTTGCTATGCCAGCAGCACTAACCATCTCTGTATAACAAACATCAGCACCATGTCGCATTGTAATTATGCGCATAGCAGAATCTGTTATTCCAGCCATCGGTGCAAGATGTATTTTTATCGACATAAGCTTCTTTATTTTTATATAAGAGGCTAAATGGAGACAACACCATTTAGCCCACTCACCTAACGTATTTGTTATTAAACTTAACCAAAAACCAATTATTAGCGTTCTGCCATTGGTATATATGGCTTAGAATGAACAACACACTTATATGCTGGGCGAATAATCTTACTATTTGAATTTAGCTCTTCTAGGCGATGAGCACACCAACCAGGCATGCGTCCAATTGCAAAAAGAGGTGTAAATAAATCACTTGGAATATCAAGCATCTTGTAAACTAACCCAGAATAAAAGTCAACATTTATGCACATACGGCGAGAAGATTTTGTTTTTTCCATAAACAAGTCGCGACCAATCTCGGCAACATTCTCATAAAGATGAAATTCTTTTTCATACTCTGGGTGTTCACCAACCAACTGTTTAGCCTTCTCATAAAGAACCTCAGCACGTGGATCTGATACCTTATAAACAGCATGACCAAGACCATAGATAAGACCCTTCTTATCGTAAGCCTCTTTATTAAGAATCTTTGCAAGATAATCCTTAATTGCAGATTTATCCTCCCAATCGGAAATATTTTCCTTAATATTTTCCATCATATCCGTCACTTGGATATTGGCACCACCATGACGTGGTCCCTTTAGAGAAAGGATAGCAGCAGCAATTGCTGAATATGTATCTGTAAATGTAGAGGAAACAACGTGAGTTGTAAAGGTAGAGTTATTACCACCACCATGCTCTGCATGTATTACCAAGCACAAATCTAATAGCTCTGCCTCTAGCTGTGTATAATCACTATAAGGACGCAACAAGCAGAGAATATGCTCTGCTGTGCTCAAGCCCTTCTTAGGCACACGCATATGAAGGCTCTTTCCTCCGTAATAGTGAGCCTTTGCTTGGCATCCATACACCGCATAGGTTGGAAGACGTGCAATAAGCTCAAGACTCTGACGTAATACATTACCAACAGATACATCATCTGGATTTTCATCAAAAGAATAATTTGCAAGCACGCAACGAGCAAGCTTATTCATAACATTTGGACTAGGCATATGAAGAATTGCAGATTCCTTAAAGCCTATTGGCAAAGGACGAACAGAGTCTAAAACATTGCAAAATTCATCCAGCTCTGCTTTTGTTGGCAGATGACCAAATAGCAATAAAAAGCAAGTTTCTTCAAATCCAAATCTTTTTTCTGATTGAAATCCTTTAACTAAATCACGGATTTCAATGCCTCTATACATTAGTTTACCAGGTACAGGCTGTAATTCTTGCTCAAACATACCATAGCCAACTACAGAACCAACCTGTGTTAGACCGACAAGAACACCTGAACCATCTGAATTTCTAAGACCACGTTTTACATTATAATTGTAGTATAACTCTTGATCAATACGAGTATTTGCTAAAACCTCATCAAGATGCTTATTGATAAAGTTTGGATCCATTGCTGCTGGACCTTGATTTATAAAATTATCATTCATAATTATATCCTACTCCATTAATAGAACATACATTGACCTTACCGTCATATTTTTCAAGCCATTTATGATACACTTTTTCCTACTTTTTTACTAGAAAAAAAATTAATGCCCCTGCTTTCGCCGCAATGTGTCACGCAATGTGTCAAAATAAAAGACACCGAAAAGAAAAATGAATAAAATAAGTCTTCGAATCCTTTACTCATCACAATTCGCTGCAATAACGATTTAAACGCTAATGCTCTAGTTTTCGGCGAAACACAGACATGGGGTTACGCACAGAGTACGCGAGTGCTCTCGCGTGCAACAACAGGATGCTTAAGATTTGTCAGGATGCTCAGGATGCTTGCGTTGTGCATGTGGTGGCTAAAAGTGCGAAGAAGGGACGCAGAGCGTGATGCACGGGACGCCAAAGGGACGCGGAGCGTGATGCACGGGATGCCAAAGGGACGCAGAGACGCTGAGGCCGCAGAGGTCGCAGAGCCGTGACGCCGTAAAATACACTAGCGGAATGAGCTTTGCCTTGACTA
>JAFUOX010000012.1 GCA_017481725.1 Kiritimatiellia bacterium
CAAGAAAGGATAAGAAAAGGCAAAATTATTTCTCAACAAAATCCAAAAAAAATTGAAAATTAATGGCCGGTTCGGTGTCTTTTATATTTGACACATTGCGGCACCTCTTTTTGCACATTTTGTTACCCAATGATGCATTCCCTTTTATATCTACAAAATATTTTTAATTATTCACACTCTTCTTGAATAAATTTAATAACACCAGCTGACCATCCATGACACAGACTATGCCTAAAACCTTTATAGCAATAAGCACCAAAATCCCCATGAATATCTTTTTCCGTTGCCTTTGGAAATTCATCTATTCGACAGGTCTCTTTAGCCCATTCTACATCAAAATCCTCCCAAAATGTGGTTGCGCCCTTATCGAGCATTGCCCCATAATATTCCTTCATCATTTCGATGGCAGCCTTTTTATCATAAGAAGCTACAGCCTTCAAAATATAATAGCTCATAAAGGTGGACATTCCCTTTGCACCTCCATTTACCAAAAGCTCTTTATCAGAGGAATCAAGTCCAACTGCAAAATATTTTAACCCAGCCACCTGCTTACTCTTTTGAACTTTCATTTCCTGCTTCAAAAGTCTATTGAGAGTTTCCTGTGCTTTTGATGAATCACACTCAAATTCATCAAAAAGGAAAATTGCTTTCTTCATAGCGAAAATATTGATTGCACGAACTCCATGCTTCTCATCAGGCTGATGGCTTGTTGGCCAATCTACAAAATAGAATGGATAATTTAACGTTCCATCCTCAGAAACAGAGGAATGTAATTGATCAACAAGCTTTATTAAATAATTAAGCTGTTTTTTTACAAATGCCTTAGCACCCACAAGCTCATAATAATCAGCAAGAATTATTATCCACCACATTGAATACATAGGAATATTGTTCATCCAACGAGGCAATGGTGTTTGCTTTCTAATAAAATCAAGTGATTTTTCTATTACGGGAAGCCTTCCATACATTGCAACCAATGCAAGCATTTCTGGATGCATATCTCCTATCCAAACTAGACGATCTCGCTTTACTCCATCCCACAAAAATTCTTGCCCAGCACACAAATCTACAGTTCTTTTTGCTACATCAAATATTTGCTTTATTTGTTTATCGTTTCCTGTATATGTATAAATTGTTTTCTTGTTTAAAATATGATTTACTGCAACAACTGACTTGATTAAAATATCGCCATCAAAATCAAGTCGCACAAACCGAAACCCTGAATTGGAAAATGTCATATCAGAATAATCATGCAAATTAACAAAAAAGTCGCGTAAGGCATGATCATTTGTCGCATTTTTCTCCCCACCTAAATTTGAGCAGCTCTCTGTTAAGCTTTCACCAAATCTAATTCTTGTTTTTACATTAGTTGCCTGAAATGTAAGGATACGAACTCCTCCATTCATTTCTTTTCCGAAATCAAGAATCACATATCCACCTTCAGAAAATTGTGCAACCTTAGTCTCTGCTAATCCAATTTGCAAATCCTGCTTCTTAATTAAATTTTCTGTTTTTAAACCATTCTCAAATTTTTTTACTGCTACAGGAAAAATATTTTCAATCATTTTAAACCTCAAACACAATTTTCAATATAACATACTTGTATGATTTTTATAGCTTTAAGAAAAAACTAACGAACAAACTAAATAAAATTACATGAAAATTATTAACCACAATAACCATGCTTATTTAAGCTTAACGTAAAAAGAGTACACCAAGGGTTGTATGATAAACATGCTGACAAAAATATCAATTCACACCCTAGCATAGAGAGCCAGCGTATCCCACTATGCTATTCTTGTTAAAAAGCAAGCCATGAATTGGAATATTAGCCGCTGAATCCAAACCTTATGGCTTCTCAAATTGCATATCATGGAGCTTGGTGTAAATGCCACCTAATGCTAATAACTCATCGCGTGTTCCATACTCTGCCACGCCACCATTTGCAATAACAGCAACTCTATCACATTTAGCAATTGTTGACAAACGATGAGCGATAATGATAATTGTGATTTTACCAACCAAATCATCAATTGCATTCTGAACCATACGTTCTGACTCTGTATCAAGTGCACTTGTTGCTTCATCAAGAATAAGCAAAGATGGCTTACGAATCAAAGCTCGTGCAATTGCTATACGTTGTTTTTGTCCACCAGAAAGAGATACACCACGCTCACCAACCATTGTGTTATAGCCATCCTCTTTCTCTAAAATAAACTCATGAGCATGTGCAAGCTTTGCCGCCTCCTCAATTTCCTCTTGAGTTGCATCTGGCTTTCCATAAGCAATGTTAGCTGCAATTGTATCATTAAACAAGAAATTATCCTGCATAACTAAACCAATATTTGCACGAATACTTTCTATAGTAAAATCACGAATATCTACCCCATTACGCTTGACGGCACCAGATACTGGATCAAAGAATCGCATCATCAAGCTTACAATCGTGCTTTTCCCTCCACCAGATGGACCCACAACCGCTAAGCTCTGCCCAGCTTTTAGCTCAAGATTTAAATTAGAAAATACCTGCTTATCACCATAATTAAACTCAATATTTTCAAATGTTAGCGACTCCAAGTCTGTAGAAATAGGTTTTGCATCTGGCTTATTTGATACTGTAATAGGTGTATCTATAATTTCAAAAATACGGTCAGCAGAAGCAGAGCTTTGCTGTATTTCCATGCTAATCTTACCAAGCTTCTTAACTGGCTCATATAATGCCCAAATTGCTGCAGCAAATAAAATACATTCCTCAAAAGGTGTTTCATTTATCATCGCATAAAGAAGAACACCTATACCACCTAAACCACCTACTGTATGAGTGATTGGATCATTAAAAGCCTTTGCCTTTGTTGCACTGATCATGCGACGGAAAAAACCTCTACATTGCTCTGCAAAACGGGCCTCCTCGCGTGCCTCCTGACCATATGACTTTACCACTGTCACACCATCTAATGCTTCCTTCATAACAGATGTCAAATCTGCCATACGGCGTTGTCCCTCACGACTTATTCTACGCACGCGCTTTCCAATAATGCTAATTGGTATTACGCAGGTTGGAAAGAAAATAATTGAGAATAATGCCAAACGCCACTCTGTAATCAATATATAGGAAAGCACCATTACAAGCATGATTGGTTGGCGAATTAGGTCTGTAATAACATTAGAAACCATATTCTGTAGCTGCTGAGTATCAGTAACTGTTCTAGCAATCATATCACCTGCCTTTGAACTATTGTAAAAGGCAATTGGGAGCTTTTGAAGATGATTAAACACCCCAATGCGTAAATCCATAACTACGCGTTGACCAACCCATTGAAGAAAATACATACTTCCAAAAACAGCGGCAGAATTTACGATAATACAAATCATAAGCACGCCACATACCTTTAACATGCCAGGTAAACCTGCCTCTTCAAGATCCTTCATATGATCAGAATCAACAAATTTGCCCATCATTTTTTTGGACATGTCTTTTACTAAACCACCTTCTTCTGTTGTATTTGTTGGAGCATCTACTACAGGCTTTGTTTCTTCAACTACTTGCTCAACATTGGCTGGTTGATTATTTTTTTCACCAAAAAGCTTTTCATTTATGTTGAAAATATCACTTAATAAAGTTTGGGCGGTGATAAACATGGCAATTATAGAACCACCTCCAAGGACAGTACAAATTGCTCCAATTATTAACTTCCATGCATATGGCTTAGCATACGAAAGAACGCGAATAAATGTGCGAATATCATCCTTTTGTAGTTTTTTCTTTTTGTTATTTTTTTCTGCCATAAAATACCTTATATTATCTCAATTAAAAATTACTCATAGTTTACACTACACTCAAAAAATCGTCAACTAATGTTTAAACATCTCTAATTATAAATTAAACCTATAGCTCTCTTTAAATTTGTATATTTAACTCTACCATTTTTTGTTTTATCAACTGATATGCAACATCTATATTTTGAGTATCTAATACAGCAAGCTCAAATGGGCAAAAACCGTCGCCTTTCCTATTTATTATATTATCAACTAGTGTGTCGTACTCAGCCACTATTTTATGTGTTTTCAATACCTCTAACGCAGGTTTACTTATAACACGTGCATAAACCGCTTTTACCCCTAGCTTTACATATAAAAATGCTGTTGCTTTACCAACAACCTTGTCCGCTGCACTAAACCCAATAAAATCTATGGCTTGATTTATCCACTCCATAAGTGGACGCACTCCGCGATGCGTTGATGTGTAAAGGCTCTCGCCCTTACACACAACACATGTATATTCTCCCTCTTGGAGCTTTATCTTTGCCTGCTCTAAATCTCTCACTTTTTTAACCTTTGTGAAAAATCCTTCATCATATCGCTTATCTTTATCACCTGAGGGCACACAGCCTCACATGCCTTACAGCCAACACAAGCCGATGGACGCTTCTCCTCTGCCATAGAACTAATTACCATTGGTGCTAAAAAGCCGCCACCAGTGAAAACCAAATCATTATATAGTTCGATAATATATGGAATATCAAGTCCCTTTGGACAATGTGCAGTACAATACCGGCAAGCAGTACAAGGCAAGGAACTCTTTGAAATAATTTTATCTGCTATGCCTAGCAATGCAGAAGTCTCTCCGTCATTCAATGGTGCATTGATCTTAAATATTTCAATATTTTCTTTTAGTTGCTCTAAATTAGACATACCAGAAAGTGTTACTACCACCTCCGGAAAGCTTTGCACATAACGGAAGCACCATTCAACCGCCGATGCTCCTGGACGAAGCTTATCTAATTGCTCAACATATTCTACATCCAAATTTGCAAGTTTTCCTCCTCGTACTGGCTCCATCACAAAAATCGGTAGCTTCAGCTCTCGCAATAGCTCTACCTTTGCCTTTGCATCTTGAAGTTGCCAGTCCACCCAATTTAACTGTATCTGACAAAACTCCATATGTGGCCCATATACCTCAAGAAAACGCTTTACTGTAGCTAATGAGCCATGCGTAGAAAAGCCAAAATGTTTAATCCGACCAGCCGCCTTTTGCTCTAACAAATACTCCAAAATCCAATACTTAGCATCTAAATAGCCATCTATATTTAATTCACACACATTATGAATAAGATAAAAATCAAAATATTCTACTTGGCATTTTTTTAGCTGCTCTTCAAATATTTCCTTAACCTTCCCCATGTTACTTACATCGTAACCAGGAAATTTTGAAGCTAAATAAAATTTGTCTCGTGGGTAGTTTTTGATAATTTTTCCAACAATAATTTCTGAATTACCACCATGATACCCCCATGCTGTATCAAAATAATTTACACCATTAGCAAAGGCGTAATCAAACATTTCCTTTGTGGCAGCTTCATCAATTTTGTTGTAATCTCCATCAATTACAGGAAAGCGCATCCCACCAACGCCCAATGCTGATATATTTAATCCTTTAAATGTATTATATTGCATAATCCTCTCCCTTTTTATATTTTAGAAACACCACAAAAATTTAACGCTAATCTATTTAAATCAAAGCTCTTCAAATACAAGCTCACCATTTTCCTTTGCCGTAGCCGCCTTAAATGTCATTGTTCCAGCATATCCGTCTATGGGCTTAAAGCCAGTAAACACCAGCCTACCATCCCATTCTGCACATTTAGGTACTCCTGCACATGGGATCAGCTCCTCTGTCACTGCCTCAAAGCCATCAAAAGGTCTATCGGAAACAAGATATCGTGCACGCCCCCGAAGGCTAAATATAAGATAATACTTCCCATTATATTTAAAATAATCAGGGCACTCTGGATGATCAGTATTGGGAACAATATATATTGGCTCTAATGCTTCTTCCCAATGCTCCATATCACTAGAAACATAATGAGCTAGACAACCATTCTTTTCTTTAGAGAGCGTCGTGGTCAAAAGCATATGATAAAGCCCATCCTCTCCTTTAAATACCTTGGGATCTCGGGCTATAACCCCATCATACTTTTCGGACACCACAAAGCTAAAGGATTCATCCTTAACAAAATGATAGCCATCAGTTGAAACACTCCGACAAATCGGTGCTGGGTTGCCCTTCCCCTTGCGTATTGTATAATACAGATACTCCTTACCATCATGACAAATCCACGAACCGGTACAAATGGAGCCTTCTTCCTTCTTTGTTAATTCAACAGCCATTGGATGCACCTTCCATAGCTTAAAATCCTTTGTGGAAATATGCTCCCATTGATGAGCTCCTTGTCCCCATTTGCTCTTATGATGATGTCTGTCCTTTAGATAAAGAACATGGTACTCATCTGCACGACGATATGGCATACAATCTCCAACAAATATGCCATTCCCTGGACACCACCCCTCACCATTTTCAAAGGTGGAAATAACACAAGGCAGTTCGGTCTTATTCTCAATATATTCTGTTACTTTTATAAAATTTTCTGGGGAAAAAGAATCCGCTAAAGAAAACAATCGCACCCCATTCGGCCATTCTTCATCCTCAAGCTTATCATTAATATATAATTCTATTCTATAATCAAGAAGAACTATCTCAACCTTATCTCCCATGCAAATCTTAGCACTTAGCACTAGTGGTCGTACATCATAATCATAATAAACCGACACCTCTATTAATCCATCGCGAGTCTTTAGCTCTAAAGTCTTTTGACCATTCTTTTGTGAAACTGCCAAAAATGGAAGACAAGGTAGCTCAAAAGAAATTACAATATCTTGTGATTGAATATTATCGGTACCAATCATTGCATTACTCCTTCTTCAAAAGCTTTTCCATCACCGAAAATACTTCATCGGCAGAAATTTTTGACATAACTCTCCTTGAATACTCTGCATTCGAGTCAATCTGATGAATTGCACGTATTTCTTTCCCATTTTGGTAATGGATAACAATAGCATTAGAATTAGCTGGAGCCCATAAAGGAATGCGACTAGTCCCCTCAATAACAATCTGAGGCTTCTTCAATGCTGCAACTATATGCATTGGACCAGTATTTACAGAAATCACATAAGAAGCAGAATTTAAAATATTAACCCAAGCCTTTACTGTTGTAGCTTCCTTTAGTTGAACATTGGCAGCAGCTTCCGCTCCACCTATTGCTGCAATTGCCTGCTCTCTCTCCTTTGGTCCAAATACAACAGCTAAATTATGTCCTTTATCCTTCAAAGAAGCAATCACACTTGCCCACGATTCTGGAATCCATTCCTTCCCACTCCACCCAGCAAGCGGCACAAGCGCAATAGTTCCTTGCTCCAAAGCTTCCTCTGTGGCAGGGTCTATTAGGTGAGATAAATCTGGAGAAATAAATTTTTCTTCTGCTGACTTTGGTAGCAGCTGCTTATTTAACTCAAATCTTAAAGCTGCTCTATCTATTGAGTAACGGTGTGAGACACACCCAAATGATACCCTACAATCATTTGCTGTAAAATATCTATTGAAACTCTCTACTTTTGTGCAACCAGCCAAATACATTAAGCAAATACTGCGAACATCACCACGAATATCAAGCCCTATTGCTCCACTCGCTTCTTCCCGCAAAGCTCGAGCTGTATCAAGAAATGATTTTAAAAGCCCAGCTTTTTTATTACGATATTTTGAATAGCTGACATTTGCCGAAACAAGCTTAATATTGTCGTGCTTAGGAAATATTGCTTGCCACTCTTCTTTAACAGCAACAATCACCCTGCCACCAGACTTTGCAAGAGCCATCACGAATGGCTGCAAAGCAATAACGTCCCCCATCCCATAAGGCTCATAGACTAGATATGTGTTTTGTCGCTTGTTGAAGCAACGCCGTGGCAGGGTCAGCAATCTTAAGAATATCGCAAAAACACCAATACACCAAAAAGCCACACGCCGCTGCACATTTGGATAAATTGCAGTTGGCTGCGGTAGTGGCTTAGAATATTTTGGTTTAATGCTGTTTCCCATAATTAAAAATGTGGTAGGGTATGTTTTAATTATTTAGCAATGCCTGAGACAATCCAATGTGGCATTGGTGGTGGCACGGTCTGTGTTTCGCCAGGTGCAAAACCAGCTTCCTCTAGCCAGCCCTTAATTTCCGCATCTGAGAAAACCCAACCATTTGTTGTGGTCAATGCCATATTAACTGCAAATAGTGCAGAAAAGGTTGGTGCAGTGTGGGTAGCATCTGTCATCATATCCATAATAAAGATTTTTCCACCCTTACAAAGTGCCTTTCTTGCACGCTTTAGAATATCAACAATATCCTCAGGAGACTCTTGATGGAGTGCACCAAAAATTGTAACGGCATCGTATGCACCCTCTTCATACTCATCTGTATGATAATCTCCTGGACGGCACTCTATTCTATCCGCAAGACCATTTTCTGCCACTAGTTCCTTTGCCACTGCAGAAATGGCTGGCACATCTACAGAAACACAAGAAAGCTCTGGATTTGCACGAACGAGTAGCTCAGCATAAGCAGCTGGTCCACCAGCCAAATCTAAAAGCTTTTTGCAGCCCTTTAAATCAATCAAAGGAACGGCACTACGACCTATTGCCATTGCACGCCCACGCATAGAAAGTGCAAAGCGGCGTGTACGCTCATAATCATCTCCCATGTGTAGTGATGGTGGCTCTACTGCTTCACCTGTCTTTACTAACTGTGAAAGCTTGCCCCATGCACCATACACATCGCGATTGTAGCAAATTGCTCGTGTAAGATCTGCAGGTGCACCTTGGACAAGTGCTAGCTTACCAGCTTGTGTATTGGAATAGCTTTCACCCGCCTTCTTTAATATACCAATTGCCACACATCCATCAAGCAAAAGGCGAAGCCCTCGCTCACTATTTTGCGTTGTTTCAGCAAGTTGCTTTAATGTTGCCTCTCCTCCAGCCTTTTCAATTTTCTCAAATATTTTATTATCTAATGCGGAAAAAAGCACAGCAGAATCATAAAATGCACTGGCAAGAGCAACTATATCTGAAATTGATTTTTCTTCAGCCATATTTAAATCACCATTTATTTTCGTACTCATTTCAAAAAAAATTTGCTACAATTCTTATATAAACATATATTTTATTTATCGGTAGTAAAAGTTTTCAAAATGAGTTTCTTTTCTAAATACAAGCGAGAGATAATTAAATTCTCTCTTATTTCATTTATTATTATAATAACCTTTTTGCTTTGGGGCAACCAAATAAATGAGTTATTTGATAAATTTTTAGAGCAAGCGAAGGAGGAGCAAAACCGTGGGCTTGTTCGAAATATACTATTTTTCACACTAGCTAGTGATATCTTGCTTCCTATCCCATCTAGCTTGGCAAGTACACTTTGCGGACACTATTTGGGCTTTTGGGAAGGCTTTTGGGTTTCCTTTATGGCAATGAATATTTCCTCCTTTATAGGATACTTTATAGGACGCTTCTTTAAAGCCATAGCAATGAAGCTATTAAAGCAAGAGGAAATAAACACACTTGATAAGAGCAATGAAAGCAAGGGTGTATGCTGGATACTTGCACTACGCCCAGTACCTGTTCTTGCGGAGGCATCAATTCTCTATGCGGGGATAAAAAAGCTCTCCTTTAAGAGTGTAGCATGGGGGCTATTACTAGGAAATGCAACGGTTTCAGCGATATATGCTTTTCTTGGCACATATACAGCTAAGGAGGCAGGTGTTGCAGCTGCATTTATTGGTGTAATTATTGTTTCAGGTATATTTTGGCTTATTGCAAAGCATTTTTCAAAACACGGATAGACACGTATATTTATAGGCTCACGCCCCACGCGGTCTCCTACGCCAAGAATGCAGAGGCTCTCGTGATGGCTAGAAGTGCGAGGATTGGCGTGCGAGGCACGCGAGTGCGCTCTCGCGCAGGAACAGGATTGGCAGAATTTTGCAGGATTAGCAGGATTGTATTGGGGTGTGCGCAGCGCACGACACTAGCGCTTGACGTTGGACATGGTCTTGCTCTCGTTGTCGCAAGGCCAACTTACAAGCGCTAGTGTGGGGGCAACCCATGTGCTGGTGTGATGGCTAGAAGTGCGAAATTCAAGAACACGGACACACGGATAGGTGAATATCGTAGCATGGGTAGGCTCTGCCCTACCATGAAACCAGAAATGGGTTTTTGGGGTGTTTGACTATTGTCTTAAGAGTTTTGCTCCTAAAACTATCCGCGTAGCAAACGCGCTAAAATAGCAACAATTTAGTATTACTTGCCTTCCTTTGCAAGACGCTCTGCTTCCTTATAGGTATTACGGAAGAAAATAGTCCACTCGCGCATACATTCCATTGAATCAATATCTGAATTTTCTAGAGATGCTGTCCAGCTCATTTCATATGGCGCTGATGGCATACGCATAAGAGCTTCCATTGCTTGAGGGCACTTCTCTGGTCCGCCCGCTTCAATAATTGCCTTTGTGGTTGCTCTTAGCTCAACACCTGAATCCATGCACATTGCACGAATAAATTGACGGAAGAATGAGAAATGTCTTCCTGTCCAACGGTATCGATACATAAAATCGTTTGCAAGACTATATGCATCAACCTTTGGATCAAGCAAATTATCTGAGGTGTATTTATTATGCTCAAGTGCCTTCGCATTTATAGTAGCATTGTCTGATGATGGATAGAAATCTCTGCGAACTGGAAGTCGACGCAATGCTGAAGTTGTTGGTCCACCTGGTGTACCTGGCTTATAGTTCCAAAGCTTTTGTCCATCCTCTGAAAGCACATATTCCATAAAGCGTAAAGCAAGCTCCTTATTTTCTGAGCCACGCAACAAGCTAATTGGGTCACCACTGATGCTTGAGCCTCCCTTTGGATTAACAAAGATAAGTCTCTCAGCTCCATTTAGTTTATCTCTTGTAACTTCAGCCTGCACGCGACTATAGAAATCAATTGAAATTCCAAGTGCAGCATCACCAGCAGCAACATCAACAGGAACCTTACCAGCAGCATCTGTAAAGTAGCGAACATTCATTCCCATTTGACGAATTAAATCTAAGCCACTCTTCCAGCCTCGCTCAACATCCTCTTGATATTTTTGTGGAACACCTTCTGGCATTACACCATTTGGAAGTTTAGCTGCAGCTATTTTCTTTTCAAATTCATTAATCTGCTCATCTGTCCAGCCTGCCTCATAAACAATATTACGGCACTCCGTATGAATTATCATTTCGAAGGTCTTTGCAACAGAGCCAGACTTTGTTGGGTCTGTTAGTGCAAGCTGTCCAAAATAAGTCAAATCCCTTAAGTCACGCCATTCTGTAGGAGGATTTTCTACCCCCATTTCTTTTAATCTGTCTGGGTTATAGCAAATACCAAAGCCAGACAATACGGCACTATAAAAATAATCGTTACGCCAATCCTCGCCACTAAGCCCCTCTGGGAAAATGCAAGCACCGGCTTCATCTTCAATTATTCCTTTTGGCATTGTTTCTGCAGTCCATGGAATAACAGTTAAGCCTTGGCGAGCTGCAGATGAGTGGTCATAGGTTCCTCCTCCGAAGAAAATATCTATCTTTATTCCATAATCCTCTGGATTATCATGAGCACGGAAGTCCTCCCATAGCTCTGCCTTAGCGGGATCATCCTTTGGTTTACGCTTATCAGTTACATTAACCCCATCCACATATGAAAGCTTATTTCTTAAACGATAAGCCTTATATGCAGCTGTATATTCTCCATTGATATAGCGCATAATTTCTGTTGTACCACCAATTGAGCGCCAATCAATTTTTACTGGCTTTCCATATTTTTTATAATGCCAATTAGAAAAACCAAGAGCAAATTCATCACGTATAGAAGCTATATGAGGGGAAATTGCCACCAAAACAGGATCGCCTTCCTTCCACTCTCCTACTGGCTTTTCTTTTCTAAAAATAAATGGTAATGCAATTACAAGAACTGCTGTAAAAATAATTAAAAAATTCTTAACCATTGATTCCCCCTCTAAACTGGGTTTAATTAGATTAATCCGCAATTATGCTTTTGCTATTTGGAAAATATTTTCGATTCCAACATAAGAAGCAATTTCAATAACTCCTGGCAATGGCTTTTCTATTTGTATTCCTTTTGGATTAATCCAAACTGCATGCATTCCTGCACCAATTGCCCCAGCAATATCCTTTTTATAGGAATCTCCAAACATAATTGCCTCCGATGGAGAGCAATCTCCAGCCTTATTTAAGCAAAGCTCAAAAATTTTATTGTCTGGCTTTTCAATTCCTGCCTCTTCACTACTTACAATAAAATCCAAGTACTCAACAATGCCTAGCTTTACTAGCTTTTTAATTTGCCAATCAGCTGTCATATCTGTGCAAATGCCAAGCTTAAGTCCTTTTGCTTTTAGAGATTTAATAAAATCAACAACTCCGGGCAATGGCTCAGCAACCTCAATAAGTGTATTCCAATACATATCGGAAAGCTCAGTAGCAACACCTAGTGGCAGACGTGCATCTCGTTCAGCTATGCGTTGAAAGCGAATTGTACGGCAATGACAATTAACAAATTGAGGATACTTCTCAAATTGTTTATCTAGTTCTGCCTTATATTCAGCAATTAACCATTTTTGAGGGATATCATAAGCTTTCTCTACATGCTCTGCCACACGCTGCATAGCAATAGCATGGCAGCCTGTAAAATCGAAAAGTGTATCATCTACATCAAAAATTGCAGCCTTTAAATTTAATATCATAGTAATATAATAAAATTTTCAAATTATGAATTTAACTCAACAATATCTTTTGGAGAAACCCAAGCCGTAACAGAACGAGCTTCATCACGAGCAAGAATTTCTGGATTGAGCTGAAATACCTTCAAGGTTGAAGTACTTCCATCTGCCCCTGCTACATCCATTTGATGTTGAGCTGTTTCACCTAAGTATACTGTACCGTGGATTGTGCCCTTAAGCTCAATATCGTCGGCATTTAGTTTATCAAATCGAATTGTCTCTGGGCGAACAGATAGAAGCTTTGTTTCTGCCTTAGGAGTAAATGCGGCACCAAAAAAGTTTGGTGTTAAGAAATTTGTTTCACCAATAAAGGATGCAACAAAGGAATTTACTGGCTTACGGAAAACCTCTAATGGAGTGCCAATTTGCTCAATCACTCCATCACGCATAATTGCCAATCTATCTGCAATTGATAAAGCTTCCTTCTGATCATGTGTCACATAGACAGCTGTTAGACCTGCCTCCTTACAAATGCGGCGAATTTCAATACGCATTTCAAGGCGAAGCTTTGCATCAAGGTTGGAAAGCGGCTCATCTAACAATAAGCAGCGTGGCTGCACAACAAGTGCACGAGCAAGAGCAACGCGCTGTTGCTGTCCTCCAGAAAGCTGATTTGGCTTACGCTCTGCCTTATCTCCCATCTTAACAATATCTAATGCCTCGGCAACACGACGCTTAATATCTGCTGCAGGCACCTTACGCATCTTTAAGCCAAACGCAACATTTTCTGCAAGAGTCATATGAGGCCAAAGAGCATAGCTTTGGAAAACCATTCCAGTATCGCGCTTATGTGGAGGAAGCTTTGTCACATCTTCGTTATCAATAAAAATATTACCCTCATCTGGAATATAAAAACCAGCAATATGGCGAAGAAGCGTTGTCTTACCACAACCACTTGGACCAAGTAAGAAAAATAATTCACCTGGCTGGATATCTAAAGAGACATTATTTAGTGCCTTTACAGCACCAAAATTCTTTACCAAATTCTTAATATTAATTGAAACCGCCATATTGGAATCTCCCATATCAAAATACAAACTTATGACTTACATATATTTAACCATTTTGCATTGATTTTCTCAAGGAAAATATGGAAATATGGTACAACTGATTTTTACCTATGCACCAGTACAAATCAACACTAGACCTGCTACACAAACTATAATCGCAGCAAGCTGAATTTTGCGCATACGCTCCTTTAAAAGCAACACACTGATTATTGTAAAAAAGACAATGCATGAGCCAACCATTAGTGGATAACACATTCCTCCACGCCCCTGCTCAGCCATAACATCCATTCCTGGATAAAGAAGTGTATAGGCAAAAATTAGGCTGAAAAATTGCAATGCAAACACGTATTTCCATAGCATTAAATTTTTCAAATTTGCAAAAATCTTCTGCTTAAACTCTGGTGTCATGTTAAAGGTATTGTGTATTATTGAGCCTAGCAAAGTTCCTCCAGAAACACATAGGGCTCTAACTACACTTGATATATTTTTTGTCTCTTCATAATATGATGGCCATACATTTAAATTTTGCTGGATTGCTACAATTCCAAAGCAAATAAAAGCTTGCACCTTCCAAAGATAGCCACCCTTACTATCGTTATTTTTTGTAAATACAAATAAAATCAAAGCACATAATAAGCATAATATTCCCATGCCTCGTAGCCATGTAAATTCTACAACCTTAAATAAAAGAATACTGCAAACAAATGGCGAAACACATCCTGATTGGATAATTGACCAAATTACTCCATTGGGTCCAGTTTGCATTGCCTTTGACATAAATTGCAGCATATGAAAATTCATAAATCCCGAAAGCACTAGCGTGCCACAAGCAAAAATGGCTAATCGGTTTGTAATTCCTGTTTCCCATGAATTTGTTTTCCATGCAATTAGTAAGCTTATTATTACACTAACAAAGCCACCGAAGAATTGAATAATGCTTGTATCTACTCCACGCTTTGGAGCATCTCCCATTACTAGTCCAACTAAGCACCATGAGCCCCCTACTAATACCAATGCAATAATACCAAATGCAAGACTATCAAAAAATGATATTGTACTTGCTAAAACAGATATTTCTAACCCCATCGCTAACCCCTAACGAAAATTGCTTTTATAACTGTAAAAATTTTGCGATAAAAAAAGCGCCCACCCTTTGTTGGACGCTTTTTCTATTATTATCGCTTAATTGAATCGCAGAATTCTTTGAAGCGGCGCATACCTTCTTCTATTTCTTCTAAGCTACATGCATAGCTGAAGCGAAGATTATCGCGTGAACCAAAGGAAACACCAGGAACTGCTGCTACATGCTTCTCTTCAATTAGCTTTGCTGCAAAGTCGCGTGATTTCATTCCAAAGGCAGAAATATTAGGGAACATATAGAATGCACCCATTGGACGCTGACATACAATTCCATCAATCTGAGAGAGTAGCTCATACATACGTAGGTTGCGCTCCTCAAATGCCTTTAGCATAGGCTGAATTGCCTCTTCGCCATTTTCTAATGCTTCAATAGCTGCACATTGAGCAAAGGTTGTCGGTGCAGAAGCTAAATGGCTCTGAACTGTTGACATTGCCTTGATAATCTCAATTGGACCAGCTGCATAGCCTAGGCGCCAGCCTGTCATTGCGTATGCCTTTGATAAACCATTGATGGTTATTGTGCGATCGTAGAAATCCTGTGAAAGAGAAGCAATGCTTACGTGCTTTGTGCCTCCGTAAACCATGCGCTCATACATTTCATCGGAAACAATCCATACATTATGCTTTACGCATACCTCACCAAATGCACGTAGCTCTTCCTCGGAATAAACAAGGCCTGTTGGATTAGAAGGACTATTAAGAACAAATGCCTTGGTCTTTGGGGTGATTGCTGCCTCAAGCATATCTGGTGTAAGCTTGAAGCCATTTGAATCCTCACCCTTAACAAATACAGGCACACCACCGGCAAGGCGAACCATCTCTGGATAGCTTAGCCAATAAGGCGAAGGTATTATTACTTCATCACCTGGATTTAGTAAAGCAATAAAAGCCATTGTTAAGGATTGCTTACCACCGGAGCTTATTATTACTTGATTTGCTGTATAATCAAGCGAATTTGCACGCTTTAATTTGCGTGCAACTGCCTCACACAAATCAGGTAGTCCCTTTGCTGCTGTATATTTTGTTTTACCAGCATGTAGTGCATCAATACATGCATTTGTGATGCATTCCGGTGTTGCAAAATCTGGCTCACCTGCTGCAAAGTTGCAGACATGATAGCCTTCTGCGGCTAACTGCTTTGCCTTTGCAGAAATCGCTAGTGTTGCTGATGGTTGAATTTCTTCTAATGTCTTATTCATAGCAATATTTTCTAATAAACGGTGACATATTATCGCCCAAAATATCAATAATTTTCATCTCGCGCTTTGCATTTTCTGGAGAGTCTGATGCGTGAGCTGCATTTACCATAATGTTTGTACCAAACTCACGACGAACAGAACCTGGGCGTGCCTTATTTGGATCTGTCGCACCTAGGATATCACGAATCTTTGCAACAGCATTCTCACCCTCATAAATTAGACCAAGGCACTCAGCTCCTGCACGTAGATGCTTTTCCTTTTCTGGAACAGCTGATGGACGATATGCTGTCATAAACTCAACAATATCCTCAAACTGTGTCTTTGCAAAGGTTGGAGCAATCTGCTCACAAAGTGATTTTGCTGCATCCTCTGGAACAGGGAAGCCTAGCTCTGCACTAACTGCCTTTGCAACGCGTCCTGCACCAAATAGTGGGAATTTCTCTGTTAGAGAATCAACAACTGGGCCATAAAATTCCTCTGCCTGACCGACTGTCATTGAGAACTTCTTGATAGCTACAATGCGTAAGCCAGAGGATGAAAGCAAGTCAATGATATTACCAGCACGTAGAGATGGACGCTGGAAGTTATCAGGCTTAAGCATAACAAGTGTACGCTCCTGATTATGTGTATTGATTAGACCAGAGTCTGTAGCAATATGGTCTGCAATCAAGCGAAGTGTCCTATGAACAAATTCCTTTGTTGGACCAACCAAAACTGCTGGCTCAAAATATGTTACATTCCCATTTTCATCGGTAATGTAGTCACCAAATGTCTCACGTACTGTTTGACCGCAACCCCAGCGCAATGTCACAGAGCCAGTGCACTCCCAAATCTTTTTGATTGCATCCTCACCCTCAAACAAAAGTAGCATACAACGATGTGGACGACCTGTTGGCTTATTAGGAGCATACTCCTTCATAACATAATCTGCAATTAGCTGATTTATCTTCTCCTCGCCCTCTGGAGCCTCGCGATCCAAAACGCATTGTGCATAGCCCTTTGCAAGCTCCATGCTTGGACCAAACATGCGTGCAGATACTAAGCGCAAATCTGTTCTGCTCAAATAACGAGCAATTACACCACCTAAACGTGATTTTCTAATTGTATAAGGGTTAATTAGTACGTATGCAATTTCTTTCATAGGTTGCTTTCAATATGTTTATTAAAATTAGCGTTTTTTATATTCCTTGATTATAGATAAGATTGACAATAATATCAATACTAATGATAACAAAAGAATGATAATTGCCAATACACCTAACAAAGCTCCGCTCTTTGTCATTACCTTTGCAGCAAATGAGCATAATCCACTTCCACTTACTGCAAACATAAAGATTAAAGGAATAATAGCAATAATTGGGGTTGTTCTACGGCGAATTAGCCACAAGGAAATCACTAGTAGAGTTATTGCTGCTAAAAGCTGATTTACAGAACCAAATAGTGGCCAAATATCATCTGCTGCACTTAAAGCCAATAAAAGACTGCAAATAACTACAATTGCTGTGGCAACGTACATATTTTGAAATATAGAAGCAACAAAAGATGTCTTTGGCTTTGCTTCTACATCAGCAGTAGTTGAATTTTTTGCTATAAAGAGCTCTTGGAACATGAATCGAGCCAATCGTGTGGCAGTGTCCAATGATGTCAAAAGGAAGGCTGAAACAGACATTGCCACAAAGATATTGCCATAAGCATGTGGGATACCGAGTTTTTCTCCAAAGGTTGCCAATCCATCGGCAAAACGCACAGGAGCACTACCCTCGCCTGAAGCAATGTAAGCAACAGAAATTAATGCAACAACACCCAAAACGCCCTCAACAAGCATTGCTCCATAGCCAACTGGTTGAATATCCTTTTCGTTTGCAAGCTGCTTTGCACTTGTTCCTGATGCCACAAGTGAATGAAAACCAGAGCAAGCACCACATGCTACTGTAATAAATAAAATTGGGAATAAACCTTGACCCTTTGCATTTGTGAAGCTTGTGTAGGCTGCTGTTTGAAGCTCTGGGTTGTAGAAGCAAATTCCGATTAAACCAAAAGCCAACATTACGTATAGAAGATATGAGCTTAGATAATCGCGAGGCTGCAAAAGTAACCATACAGGAAGAGTGGAAGCTGCTGCTGCATAAAGCATCAAAATTATCATCCAAACAAAATATTCTGTAGATTCACCTAAGTTAAATAATTGACCAATATCTAATGGAATTATTTGCCCAACATAAATGAAAGAAAATGCTATTGGAACAAATATTAGAGAAGCCAACAAAAGTGAAACGCCTTTTTTGTAAACAAGTGTTCCAAAAATTGGGGAAATAGCAATAAAGAGGATTGAGGCTGTTGCAACTGCGGGATTTGCCATAAAGCCCTTTGCCACCATATCGGCAAAAACAGCTACAACAAGAATAAGCGTTGCTAAGCAAAAAACGATAAAGAGCTGCCTGCCCCAGAAGCCAATATACTCTTCAATAATCGAAGCAATGCTCTTTCCTTGATGGCGGACGCTTAGCACCATTGCCGCCATATCATGCATTGCTCCTACAAAAATGCAGCCAATAAGAAGCCACAATAAAACAGGAAGCCAGCCAAACTCAACTGCAAGAATAGGACCCACAATTGGCCCCGCTCCAGCAATACTTGCGAAATGATGTCCAAAAAGAACAAAAGGCTTTGCAGGAACATAATCTACACCATCATACATAGTATGGGCAGGAGTCTTTCTTTTCTCATCAAGCTTAAATAGCTTGCGTAGAAAGCCCCCATACAACCAATAACCAAGCCCGTAAATTACTAATGAGCCTAATAGCACTAATAGTCCGCTTCGCATATTCCTTACTCCAAAAGCGCCAGAGCCATTTTTGCCATATTTTAGGCAAAAATTTCACATAGCGCTTTAGTTTTGATAAATATAGCGGTCATTCTTTTTAAGAAAAACCGCTATATTTTATTTAAGCCATTATTTTTAAGCTTATTCCTCAGCTTGAGCCATTAGCTCATCTGAAATATCTGCATCGTGATAAACGTTCTGAACGTCATCATTATCTTCCAAAGCATCAATAAACTTTAGAAGCTGCTTTACCTTCTGAAGCTCTGTAACTTCCTTTGTTACCATTGGAAGATATACAACCTCTGAGCTTACTGTTGCAATACCAGCTGCTTCGATTGCAGAAGCAACATCCTGGTAAGCAGAAGGTGAAGTCAATACCTCATAGCCATCATCATCAGATGTCATATCATCTGCACCTGCCTCAAGAACGATCTCCATTAGAGCATCCTCTTCTGCTGCTGCCTTCTCGATGATAATCTGACCACGACGCTCGAAGTTACGTGAAACAGAGCCACGTGTTGCGAACTCAGAACCATTGCGCTTGAAGATGTGACCAACCTCAGCTGCTGCACGATTCTTATTATCAGTTAGAACATTAACAACTAGACCGATACCGCCAGCTGCATAGCCCTCGTAAGTAATCTCCTCGTATGCCTCAGAAGCTAGCTCACCAGTACCCTTCTTGATTGCCTTCTCGATGTTATCGTTAGGCATGTTGATGCTCTTCGCCTTCTGAATAATTGTGCGAAGTGATGGGTTCATTGAAGGATCGCCACCAGACTTAGCAGCAATCATAATTTCCTTAGCAAGCTTACTGAACATCTTGCCGCGCTTTGCGTCAGCTGCGCCCTTCTTGTGCTTAATTGTAGCCCATTTACTATGACCACTCATCTCTATCTCTCCGTTTTTATCATAGGAGGAAACGGTTTTCCACCTACTTATTATTCTTACCTAATGTTAAAAAATCCTTAAAGCAAGAGCTTTTCGAATTTACCTTCTAAAATTCATTTTATCCTATGGCTTTATTGGCACCACCAGGCTGCATGTTGCAACCCAATAGCTCCTCTGGAGCAGGAGTGTCAAACTCCTGAATCCAGCCATTTTCAAAGCCTAGGCTTTCTGCACAATCAACCACCCTTGCATACTCATCCTCTCTAAGCTTTCGATCCCAACCAGGTGTCTCAAGAGCCTTATATACAGGAGTGTATTGTGACATCACACTTATATAAGTATCAGTACCACATGTGTTTGCCAGCCACTTTAAGCTTTCTATTGCCTCTGACTCCTTGCCAGGAAGCACGAGAATACGGACAATCATTCCTCGTGTGGCAATTCCATCATCATCAAAATCCAATGGGCCAACCTCATCTCTACACCACTCAATAAAGCTACGTGCTGCTTGCGGATAATTAGGTGCGTAAGAACCTAATTGAGCAACCTCGCTTGTTGAGTAGCGCAAATCTGTAAGCACTATATCAAGCAATTCTCGATGGCGTTTTACCACCTCAACTCGCTCGTAACCACTTGTATTGTAAACAAATGGGATACTTACTCCTTTTGCTCGCACGCGTGCAGCAGCCTCTGCTATAAAAGGAAGCCAGGGACCTGGTGTCACAAGATTCAAATTGTGACATTTTCGCTCTTGTGCAAGCTCAAGGAATATCTTTTCAAGTCCATCTGTTCCAAAAAGCTCACCCTTTCCACCCTTACTCCATGGATAATTCTGGCAATAAAGGCAACCAAGCGTGCAATGAGAGAAAAATACAGTTCCCGAGCCATTTTCGCCAGAAATTGGTGGCTCTTCACCCATGTGAGGCCCCCAACGAAATATTTTAACTGTATCACCTGCTCCACAAAAACCTAGCTTTCCTGCTGCTCTCGCTGCATGACAAAGCCTGGGGCAAAGCTCACAATTAAGTATTTCCTGCATTAATCCGCCTTTTTGAACAAATTTCTATTAAAGAATTTATGTATTATCCCATATTATCGCTGTTTAAGTCAACTATTTTAATAATAAAAATGAATTTATTAAACTAATGTTTTCTGTAAAATTAAATGCACGATTTAAGAGTTGAAAAAAAATAAAGGGTTTTTATAGAATTAAGACCGTTGTAAACGTAAAAAAAAATAAGTCCCAAATGACAAATTTAGACAAACAAGATTGTGGTTCCTTTA